>NZ_JBPJSP010000049.1:0-28817 GCF_051225715.1 Azospirillum sp. ST 5-10 | reverse complement strand
GAATGGAGAGCCGTATGCACTGAAAGGTGCACGTACGGTTCGGGGAGGGGAAGCGCTTCAGCGCTTCCTACTCCACTGCCGACCGACGAGGGCTGGCTGTACCTGGCGGTCGTCCTGGACCTGTTCAGCTGCAAGGCGGTCGGCTGGGCGATGCGCGATCACCTGCGCACCGAGTTGCCGCTGGCGGCGCTGACCATGGCGATCCAGCGGCAGCGCCCCGCCCCCGGCCTCCTACAGCACTCCGACCGCGGCTGCCAATACGCCTCGGCGGAGTACCGCAAAGCCCTGAAGGATCACGGCATTGTCCAATCCATGAGCCGCAAGGGGAACTGCTGGGACAATGCCCCCATGGAGAGCTTCTTCGGAACGGCGAAGTCCGAACTCGTCCATCACCAACGGTATCCAACGCGCGACGCCGCCAAGCGGGACCTGTTCGCCTACATCGAAGGCTACTACAATCGCCAACGGCTGCACTCAGCCCTCGGCTACATCACCCCAGAGCAGGCCGAGCTTCGGGCTGCATAATCCGGTGTCTATTCTCGCCGGGGGAAGCTCACATGTCCGCTCCTGGCGCAGAGCGGACGCAACGGCTGCCTGTGAGCCGCCGCGCTCACCCCGCCCCCGCCCCCTCCGCCGTGCTCGCCTGCACCACCCGCACCAGGGTGTGCCGCAGCTCGGCCACGCCAGTCGCCAGGTGCTCCACCGTGGTGCGGACCAGGCCGGCGTGGTCGCCGGTCGCCGCGGCCTCCTCGGAGACGCGGGCGATGCAGTGCGACACCTCGCGGGCGGCGCCGGCGGTGTCCAGCACCACCGCGGCGATGCTGCGGGTGGCGGCGGACTGGCGGTCCATGGCGCCGGCGATGTCGCCGTGCACGCGGTCCATGGCGCCGACCGCGGCGGCGATCTCCTCCATGGCCGCCACGCAGGAGTCGGTGGCGGCGCGGATGTCGGCGAGCTTGCGGCTGATGTCCTCGGTGGCCCGGGCGCTCTGGCCGGCCAGCCCCTTCACCTCGGCGGCCACCACCGAGAAGCCGCGCCCCGCCTCGCCGGCGCGGGCCGCCTCGATGGTGGCGTTGAGCGCCAGCAGGTTGGTCTGCTCGGCGATGCTGCGGATGAGGTCGGCGACGTCGCCGATCTGCGCCACCGTCACCGCCAGCGAGCGGATGGTCCCGGTGGCCCGCTGGCCGTGCTCCACCGTGGCGGCGCTGGTCTCGGCGGCACCGGCGATGCGGGCGCCGATGGCGGCGATGGAGCGGGTCAGCTCCTCCGTCGCCGCCGACACGGTCTCGACGTTGGCCAGGGTCTGCTGCGCCGCCGCCGTCACGCTCTGGGCGTAGGTCGCCACCCGGTCGGCCGAGCGCGCCACCGCCTCGGCGCTGCCGGCCATCTCCCGCGTCCGCTCGGCCACCTGGTCGACCGCGGCGCCGGTCTCCGCCTCCACGGTCGCCGCCATGGCGGCCAGCGCCTGGCGGCGGCCGGTCTCCGCCTCGGCGCGGCCGGCCTCGCGCTCGCGGGTCAGGCGCTCGACCTCCAGGGCGTTCTCGCGGAAGCGGGCCAGGCTGCGGGCCATGCGGCCGATCTCGTCGCGGCGCCCGGTGTCGGCCACCGGGCGGGTGGTGTCGCCGCCCGCCAGCGCCTCCATGCCGTCCTGGATGCGGGCGAGCGGACGCACGATGCCGCGGGCGATCACCAGCGCCAGCCCCACCCCGAGCAGCACCCCGCCCAGCGCCAGGGCGCCCGTCAGCACCGTCGCCGCCGTGGTGGTGCGGTCCATCGCGTCGACCGCCGCGTCCTGGCGCTCCCGCATCGCCGCGCGCAGCGCCGCCGCCCGCTCCGCCGCCGCCGCCACCGCGGCGCGGTAGGCGGCGATGTCCTGCCGGTAGGCGCTGGCCGCGCCGTTCAACTGGACCAGCCCCTCGTAGAGGACGCCGGCGTCGCGCTTGGCGTAGCGCAGCGGCGCCCGGGCGTCGCGCGGCCGGCCGGCGAACCGCGGGTCCAGCGCGTCGAGGGCGGCGCGGAACGCCTGCACGTCGGCCCGCGCCGCCTCGAACCCCTCGGGGTCGAGACGGTGGGCGTAGGCGAGGCCGGACACCAGCGCGGCCCGGGCCGCCGCGTCGAGGCCCGGTGCCGCGAGGCCCGGTGCCGCGGGGTCCGGCGCCGCGGGGCCCGGCGGGGGAGCGGCGCCGTCCTCCGCCAGCGCCAAGTCGAGGGCGGCGAGGCTGGTGCGCAGGTTGGCCGCCGCCAGCAGGGTCACGGCGCGCCCGTCCTGGCGCGAGACGACGCGGATGAGCGCGCCGTCCAGGGCGGTCTCGTAGGCCGCGGCGGCGGCCCGCACCGCCTCCGCCGTCGCCGCGGGCAGGGTGGCGGCCAGCGCGTCGAGGGCGCGCCGCGCCTGCGCCCGGGCCGCCGTGGCGGCGGTCAGGTCGGCCTCGACCTCGCTCGCCTCGTAGGCCGCCACGGCGCGCGACAGCTCGGCCAGCGACAGGGCGTAGCCGTCGGCCGCGGCGGCCACCGCGGCCTGGGCGCGGACCGCCCGCCCGGAGTCCTGCGCGCCATGGAAGCGCACCACGGCAAAGCCGCCCACCGCCACCAGCAGAAGGAGCAGGACGCCGAACCCGGACTGGATGCGCCGCGCGATGGTCAAGGTCATGTCAGCCACTCCCGTCCGTCATCCCGGCGTTCCAGGCATCGCCGCCGGTCCTCCGGCGCCCGGCGTGCCGGTTTCAACGCTTGTCCAAATGTCAAAGTATCGGACTCCGGTTCCAGAGCTCTGTCCGTTTCGTGAAGCTTTTCCGACAGGCGCGCCCTCGCCGCCAGCGGCGCACCCTTCGGCCCCTGGCGCGACGGACCCCGACGCGTCGATCCTCGAAGCATCGACCCTTGACGCATCGGCCATCGATGCATCAGGATGGCGCCATGGCACGCACCACCTCACAGATCCGCCCGGTGACCCGGCCGGCGCCCGACCTCACCAGCCGCTCCTACTGGAACGGCACCATCAAGATGAGCCTGTCCAAGTTCTTCATCCTGCGCGTCCTCCACGACGCGCCGATGCACGGCTACGACATCGCCCGCGCCGTGGAGCGGACGACCAGCGGCTGCTGCTCGCCGGCCGAAGGGACGATCTACCCCGTGCTGCGGGAGTTCGAGGAGGGCGGCTACGTCACCGCCCACGCCGAGGTGGTCTCGGGCCGCGAGCGCAAGGTCTACACCCTCACCGGGCGCGGGCGCGACGCCTTCCGGGTCGCCGTGGAGGCGTGGCTGGAGGTGACCCGCGCGCTGATCGACAGCGGGCGGGTGGCGCAGGACGGCGGGGGCTGCTGCGGCTGATGGCGCGGCCGATTTTCGTGTCCTTATGCATCGGTGATCGATGCATTGACGGTCGATAACGGGGAGGGAGGACGGATGAGCACGGAGCTTCCGATCGCGGTGGTGGGCGCCGGCCCGGTGGGGCTGGCGGCGGCGGCCCATCTGCTGGAACGCGGCCTGACGCCGCTGGTGCTGGAGCGCGGCCCGGCGGCCGGGCACGCGGTGCGGGCCTGGGGCCATGTGCGGGTGTTCACCCCCTGGCGCTACGTCGTCGACGCGGCCGCCGGCCGCCTGCTCGACGCCGCCGGCTGGACGGCGCCCGACCCCGAGGCGATCCCCACCGGCGGGGAGATCGTGCGCGGCTATCTGGAGCCGCTGGCCGCCCTTCCGGCGCTGGCGCCGCACATCCGCACCGGCGCCACCGTCACCGCCATCGGCCGCGCCGGGCTGGACAAGCTGGCCTCCGCCGGCCGCGCCGACGCCCCCTTCGTGGTGCGCTGGCACGACGCCGGCGGGGCGGACCACGCGGCCGCCGCCGGCGCCGTCATCGACGCCTCGGGCACCTGGTTCGCGCCCAACCCCATGGGCGTGGACGGGCTGCCGGTCCCCGGCGAGGGCGCGGCCGCCGACCGCATCGCCTACGGCATCCCCGACGTGCTGGGGGCGGCGCGCGACACCTACGCCGGGGCGCGGGTGCTGGTGGTCGGCTCCGGCCATTCGGCGATCAACGCCGTGCTCGACCTGCTGCGGCTCCAGGAGGACGCGCCGGAGACGCGGGTGCTGTGGGCGCTGCGCCGCGACGGCGTGGCGCGGCTGCTGGGCGGCGGGCTCAACGACCAGCTGCCGGCGCGCGGCGCGCTCGGCCTCGCCGCCAAGCGGGCGATCGACGCGGGGCGGCTGGAGCTGCTGACCGGCTTCGCGGCCACCCGCGTGGCGTGCCGCGGACGCGGCCTCGCGGTGGCGGCGACGGTGGCCGGACGGGAGGTGGAGCTGGCGGTCGACCGCGCCGTCGTCGCCACCGGCTTCCGCCCCGACCTCGCCATGCTGCGGGAGCTGCGGGTCGCCCTCGATCCCGCGGTGGAGGCGCCGCCGGCGCTGGCGCCGCTGATCGACCCCAACCTGCATTCCTGCGGCACCGTGCCGCCCCACGGCGCCGCCGAGCTGGCGCACCCCGAGCCCGGCTTCTACATCGCCGGCATGAAGAGCTACGGCCGCGCCCCCACCTTCCTGATGGCGACGGGCTACGAGCAGGTGCGCTCCATCGCCGCCGAACTGGCCGGCGACCACGCCGCCGCCCGCGACGTCCACCTCGTGCTGCCCGAGACCGGCGTGTGCAGCACCGCGGCGCTGACCGGTGAGGAAGAGGCCGCGGGCGGCTGCTGCGGCGGCCCGGCGCCGGCCGCGGTGGCGGCGTGCTGCGCCCGGGACGCCGAGGCCAAGGCGGCGGGGGAGGCCGGCTGCGGCTGCGGTCCCGGCCCCGACTCCGTCGCGGCGCCGGCGGCCGCCGTTCCGGCGGCGGCCGGCTGCTGCGGGCGGTGAGCGGGGGCGCCGCGTCCGACGCCGGGGCGCCGCGTCCGGCGCCCCGCAACCCGGTCGAATCCGGGGCGCCGGCTCCGGCGCCCCGCAACCGCGCCTTCATCGCCGGGCTCGGCGTCGGCCAGATCGTCTCGTGGGGAACCCTCTACTACAGCTTCCCCCTGGTCGCCGGGCCGATGGCGGCGGAGCTGGGCCTCACCAAGCCGGCCGTCTACGCCGCGGCGACGGTGGGGCTGCTGGTCGCCGGGCTGGCCGCCTACCCCGTGGGGGCGGCCATCGACCGCGGCCGCGGGCGGGCGGTGATGGCCCTGGGGTCGCTGCTCGGCGGGCTGCTCCTGCTGGCGTGGGCGGCCGTGGACGGGGCGTGGTCTCTCTACGCCCTGTTCGCCGGCATCGGGCTCGCCCAGGCGATGACCCTCTACGAGCCGGCCTTCGCCGTGGTGGCGCGGCGCTACGGCGCCGAGGCGCGGCGCGGCATCACCGCGCTCAGCCTGTGGGGCGGCTTCGCCAGCACCGTGTTCGTTCCGCTGGTCCAGGTGCTGCTGGACCGCGTCGGCTGGCGCGACGCGCTGCTCGTGCTGGCGGCGCTCAACCTGCTGCTGTGCGTGGCGCTGCACCTCGCGGTGATCGACGCGGCGGCCGACGCCCCGCGCCCGCCGGCCGCCGCCGGCCGGCCGGCGCCGCGCGAGGGGCGGGCGGCGGTGGCGTGGGCGCTGCGGCAGCCGGCCTTCCTCGGGCTGCTGGTCGCCTTCACCGTCTTCTACGGCGTCTTCTCCGGGATCGCCTTCCACCTCTACCCGCTGCTGATCGAGCGGGGATTCGACGCGGCGACGGCGGTCGCCGCCATCGCCGTCATCGGCCCGGCCCAGGTGGCCGGCCGCGTCGCCGTGTGGCTGCTCGCCGGGCGGCGCTCCATCCGCGCCGTCGGCTCGGCGACGGTCGCCGTCTTCCCCGTGGCGCTGGCGCTGCTCCTGGCGGCGCCGCGGGAGGTCGCGGTCCTGGTGCTGTTCGCCGTCCTCTACGGCGCCGCCAACGGGATCATGACCATCGTGCGCGGGCTGGCGGTGCCGGAGATGGTGACGCGCGACGCCTACGGCGCCGTCAACGGCACCCTGGCGGCGCCCGGCATCGCCGCCAAGGCGCTGGCCCCGCTGGGCGGGGCGCTGCTGTGGAGCGCCGCCGGGAGCTACGACGGGGTGCTGGCCGCGGCGCTGGCCGGCTCCGCCGTCACCGCGGCGGCGTTCTGGTACGCCGCGGCGCGCAGCCGCTGACCGGCGATCGCCGTCCGGGACCCGCCGGACGGCCGCGCGGTCCCATCCCGCCGCTCAGCGGATGCGGTACGCGGCGTGGCACGCGTTGCAGGTGGCGGTGACGTCGGCCAGCGCCCGGAAGACCGCCTTCGGGCCGTCGACGGGATCGAGGTCGGCGTCCTGGACGGCCACGGCGAAGCGGCTGGCGGCGCGGTGCAGCTCCGTCCCCATCCGCTGCATCGGCTCCGGCATGAAGCGGCCGAGGTGGGCGGCGTCGTGCAGGACCAGCGACGTCATGCCGATGCGCTGCTCGGCGATGCGGGCCGCGGCCTCGGCGTCGCCCCCGGCGACGGCGGCCAGGATGTCCTGCAGCGCCCGCAGGTGGTCGCGCATGTTGGCCATCATGTGCTGCTGCATGGGCGGCGGCAGCTCGACGAGCTGGCGCTCCTGCGCCACCACCGGCCGGCCGGCGGCGACGAGCAGCGCCGCCACGGCGAGCCGGACGAGGGTCGATCGCACCATGGTCGTTCTCCCGTGCTGGTGGTGAAGCCGCGGCGTGCCGTCAGCGCCCACCGTCCGCGGGGCTGCGGCGGAAGCGGCAATGGACGAAGGCCTGCCGTCGTCCCGCCGGAGTGCGGTGGTCGTCGTGCACCACCTCCTCCAGCCGGTAGGCGGCCCCCAGCTCGGCCGCCAGGGTTTCGGGGCCGTAACGGACCACGGGCAGGCCGCTGCACCGGTCCGGGCCGTCGGGAGCGAAGGACGCGATGACGAGCGTGCCGCCGGGCTCGAGGGCGGCGTCCAGGGCGGCGCGGTAGGCGTCGCGGTCGGCGGCCTCGGTGAGGAAGTGGAACACGGCGCGGTCGTGCCACAGGCCGTAGCGGGCCGGCGGCCGCCATGCGGTGACGTCCGCCTCGACCCAGCTCACCGCGTCGGCGCGCACCCCGAGGCGGGTGCGCGCGACGGCGAGCGCCGCGCCGGCGATGTCGAGCACCGTCACGGCGCGGTGGCCGCGATCGAGGAGATGGTCGACCAGCGTCGACGCCCCGCCGCCGACGTCGACGAGCCGGGTGTCGGGCGCGACGCCGGACGCGCGGATGAGCGCCAGGGAGGCGGCGGGATGGTCCTGGTGCCAGCTCACCGCGTCGCTGGCGGTGCGGCTGTAGACGCCCTGCCAGTGGTCCTGGCGCTGCCGTCGGGTCATGGGTCCGGCCTCCCGTGGCGTTGCGCCTCGAACATTAGCAACATCCGCATGACCACGCCACGACCGCCGCGCGTCATCCGGCACAGCCGTGGCGGGCGCCGCGTCATCGCCGCCCCGGGCCCGCCAGGGCCGTCCGGATCGCCTCCTCCATCGCGGCGACGGCCGGCGTCGGGCCGCCGCTCCGCCGCAGCAGGACCAGGGACGAGGCGGGCAGGGGCGGAAAGCCGTCGCGCCCGTCCAGCACCCGCAAGCCGGGCGGGACGGTGCTGCGGGCGAAGACGCCGACCGCCAAGCACGCGGCCACCGCCGCCGTCACGCCGCCGGCGCTCTCGCTGCTGTAGGCGACGCGACAGGGCCGCCCCGCCGCGGCCAGGGCGGCGAGGGCGGCGTCGCGCCACCAGCACGCCCGGTCGAACAGCGCCAGCGGCACCGGCCGCCCGGGGGCGAGGGGCAGCCGGGGATGGGCCGCCCACACCGTGTCCTCGGTCAGCAGCGGGGCGGCGCCGGCCGCCTCCGGCGGGGCGGCGTGGACGGCGAGGTCGAGCTCGCCGCGGCGGACCGCCCCCGGGAAGTCGGTGCTGACGGCGCAGCGCACCGACACCTCCACCTCGGGATGGCGGGCGGCGAAGGTGGCGAGCACCGAGGCCAGGACGCCGGGGCCGTGGTCGTCGGGAATGCCGACGGCGACGGGACCGGCGAGCGGCGCGGCGAAGAGGCCGGCGATGCGGTCGATCTCGCCGAGCGCGCGGCGGGCCGCCCCGACCAGCGCCTCGCCGCCCGGGGTGAGCGCCATGCCGCGGGCTTGGCGCCGGAACAGGGCCGTCCCCAGCGTCGTCTCCAGCTTGCGCACCTGCACGCTGATGGCCGACTGGGTGCGGCCCAGGGCGGCGGCGGCGTGCGTCACGTTCCCCGCCTCGGCGACCGCCAGGAAGGTCCGCAGGAGATCGCTGTCGAGGGGCAAGCGTTCGTTTTTCATCATACCGACGATCATAACTGTTCGTTTGTGACGATGCCATCCGCCCGCCTATCGTCGGGGATGCGGAACCGGCTGGGGGGTGGGCGATGGCGTGGAACGGCGGCCCCGGTGGACGGCGGATGGCGGCCCGGACGGTGGCGCTGGCGGTCGTCGGCCTGGTGGCGGGGGTGGCGGCGCCGGGCGCTGCCGGGGAGGCGGCGGGGTTCGTCGCGTGGAACCTGGTGCTGGTCGCACCGGCGGTCCTGATCGGCATCGGGCTGACCGCGGCGGTCACCGCCATGGGAGCGATGCCGGCGCTGGCCGCGGCGTTCCGCGGGCGCCCCTGGCGCATGATCGTCGCCGCCTCGGCGGCCGGTGCGGTGACGCCGGTCTGCGGCCTCACGGTCCTGCCGGTGGTCGCCGGCCTGCTCGCCGGCGGCGTGCCGTTGGCGCCGGTGATGGCGTTCTGGCTGTCCTCGCCGGTCACCGATCCCGGCATGCTGGCGGTCACGGCGGCGACCCTCGGGGCCCCCTTCGCCCTGGCGAAGGCGGGCGCGGCGGTGGGCATCGGCCTGCTCGGCGGGGGGGTGACCCGGCTTCTCGCCCGCAGGGGCGCGCTGCGCGCGCCCCTGCGCGGTGGCCGGTGGGCCGGCATGGGCGGCGGCGACGCGTGCGGTCCGGAGGGCCCGCGGACCTTCGCATGGCGCGTCTGGGCGCAGCCGGCGCGGCGCGCCGTCTTCGCCGCGACGTTCCTTGCCACCGCGCGGCCGTTGGTGCCGTGGCTGGCCCTGGCCTTCCTGGCCGAGTTCGCGCTGCGGGGGCTGTTGCCCGGCGACGCGATCGCGCCCCTCGTCGGGCGCGACACCGCCTGGGCGGTGCCGCTGGCCGCCGTCGTCGGCGCGCCGATCTATCTCGACGGCTACGCGGCCCTTCCCCTGGTCCGCGGCCTGATGGACGCCGGCATGGCGCCCGGCGCGGCCCTGGCCTTCCTGGTCGCCGGCGGCATCGTCAGCGCCTGGGCGGCCGTTCCCGTGTTCGCCCTGGTCCGCCTGCCGGTGTTCCTCCTCTACCTTGTGCTGGCGGTGGGCGGGTCGATGCTCGCGGGATGGGCGGCGGCGCCGTTCCTCGCCGGGCCGCCGGCCGGGCTATCCGGCGGCACCGGCGGGAAAGCGGTCGCGGCTGCGGTTGCACAGGGCGACCAGCGACAGCATGACCGGCACCTCCACCAGCACGCCCACCACGGTCGCCAGCGCGGCGCCCGATTGCAGGCCGAACAGGCTGATGGCGACCGCCACCGCCAGCTCGAAGAAGTTGGAGGTGCCGATCAGCGCCGACGGGGCGGCGATGGCGAAGGGCACCCGCCACGCCCACGCCCAGGCGTAGGCGATGGCGAAGATGCCGTAGCTCTGGATCACCAGGGGCACGGCGATCAGCAGGATGAGGAGCGGCTGGGCGATGATGGTCTCGCCCTGGAAGCCGAACAGCAGGACGATGGTCGCCAGCAGGCCGACGACGGTCCAGGGCTTGAGGCGGCCGGTGAAGCGCTCCACCGCGGCCGCGCCGCCCGCGGCGACCAGCGAGCGGCGCGTCAGGTAGCCGGCGGCCAGCGGGATGACGATGTAGAGCACCACCGACCACAGCAGCGTGGCCCACGGCACGATCACGTCGGTGACGCCCAGCAGCAGGGCGACGATGGGGGCGAAGGCGAAGACCATGACCAGGTCGTTCACCGACACCTGGACCAGCGTGTAGGTGGCGTCGCCGCGGGTGAGCTGGCTCCACACGAAGACCATGGCGGTGCAGGGGGCCGCACCCAGCAGGATCATGCCGGCGATGTAGGCCTTGGCGTCGGCCGGGTCGACGAGGCCGCGGAACAGCCCCTCGAAGAACAGCAGACCCAGCGCCGCCATGGTGAAGGGCTTGATCAGCCAGTTCACCACCAGGGTGATGACCAGCCCCTTGGGCCGGTCGCCGACGTGGGCCAGCGACGCGAAGTCGACGTTGACCATCATCGGGTAGATCATCACCCAGATCAGCACGGCGACGACCATGTTGACGTTGGCGACCTCCAGCGCGGCCAGCCCCTCGAACAGGCCGGGCAACGCCAGCCCCAGCAGGATGCCGCCGGCGATGCACAGGGCCACCCACAGGCTGAGGAAGCGTTCGAACACGCCCATCGGGGAACCGGCCGCTTGGCGGGCGGTGATGTCGCAGTGCGCGGACATGGGCAGGGACTCCGTTCGTGACGTCAATCGGCGTGGGGCACGGCGACGTGGCGCATGGCGGCATCGGGCGCGGCGGACGGGGCCGTCACGGCGGGAGTGCCGCCGTCGCGCGCCGTGGGCAGGAGGAGCGACAGCAGGAAGGACGCGGCCACCAGGGCGGACGCGACGAGCAGGCAGCCGACGATGCCGCCCGCCTGGTAGGACAGGCCGGACAGCAGCGAGCCGGTCAGCCGGCCGCCGGCGTTGGCCATGTAGTAGAAGCCGACGTTCAGCGCCACCTTGTCGGCGTCGGTGTAGGCCAGGATCAGGTAGGAGTGGACCGAGGAGTTGACGGCGAAGACGACGCCGAACAGCCCGAGCCCCACCATGACGCTCAGGCCCGGGTCGGCGCCGGCGGCCAGCGCCGCGGCGAGGAGGGCCGGCAGCAAGGCCAGCGCCAGCGCCCACAGGCGCGCCGCCCGCACCTCGCTCGACACCCCGTCGGGGGAGCGCTTGACGACTCCCGGTGCGGCGGCCTGGACGACGCCGTAGCCGATCACCCAGGCCGCCAGGAAGCCGCCGACCTCGGCGAAGCTCCAGCCGAGCCGGTCGTAGAGGAAGATCGGCACGCCGACCACGAACCACACGTCGCGCGCGCCGAACAGGAAGAAGCGCGCCGCCGACAGCACGTTCACCGCGCGGGTCTTCGACAGGATCTGGGTGAACTTGACCGTCTTCTTCGACCGGCCGAGGTCGCCCCGCAGCAGCAGCACCGCCGCCAGCAGGACCAGCGCGAGCCCGCCGGCCATGGCCCACAGCCCGTGCCGGAAGCCCAGGGTCGACAGCAGGAGGCCGCCGAGGAAGAAGCCGACGCCCTTCAGCGCGTTCTTCGACCCGGTCAGCACCGCCACCCAGCGGAAGAGCGCGCCGGCCTGGCCTTCGGGCACCACCACCTTGATGGCGCTCTTGGACGACATCTTGGTGAGGTCCTTGGCGATGCCGGCCAGCCCCTGCGCCGCCACCACGTAGGCGACCGAGAGCGCCAGGGTCCACGCCGGGTCGACCGCCGACAGCATGGTCAGCGCCGTGATCTGCAGGGCGAGCCCGGCGAACAGGGTGAGGCGCAGCCCGAAGCGCGCGCCGATCCATCCCCCCACCAGGTTGGTGACGACGCCGAAGAACTCGTAGAGGACGAACAGGAAGGCGAGCTGGAAGGGCGTGTAGCCCAGCGTGTTGAAGTGCAGCAGCACCAGCATGCGCAGGGCGCCGTCGGTGAGGGTGAACCCCCAGTAGGCGGCGGTGACGATGGCGTAGTCGCGCAAGGCCCCCCGGGCTCCCGTGCCCCCCATGGCCTCAGCCCTCCAGCGACCGGGCGACCTTGGCGGTCAGCTCGGCGAGGCGGTGGGCGTAGCCCATCTCGTTGTCGTACCAGGCGATCACCTTCACCTGCGTGCCGTCCACCACCAGGGTGGAAAGGGCGTCGACGATGGCCGAGCGCGGGTCGGAGCGGTAGTCGACGGAGACCAGCGGCCGCTCCTCGTAGCCGAGGATGCCGGCGAGCGGGCCGGCGGCGGCCGCCTTGAACAGGGCGTTGACCTCCTCGGCGGTGGTCGGCCGGGCCACCTCGAACACCGCGTCGGTGATGGAGGCGTTGAGCAGCGGCACGCGCACCGCCATGCCGTTGAGCTTGCCCTTCAGCTCGGGGTAGATGAGCGCGATGGCGGTGGCCGATCCCGTCGAGGTGGGGATCAGGGAGGCGAGGGCGGAGCGGGCGCGCCGCAGGTCCTTGTGCGGGGCGTCGACGATCACCTGGGTGTTGGTGACGTCGTGGATGGTGGTGACGACGCCGTGGCGGATGCCCAGCGCCTCGTGCACCACCCGGACCACGGGGGCGAGGCAGTTGGTGGTGCAGGAGGCGGCGGTGACGAGATCGTGCTCCGCCGGGTCGTAGAGGTGGTCGTTGATGCCCATGACGACGTTGAGGGCGCCCGGCGTCTTGACCGGGGCGGCGACCACGACCTTCCGCCCGCCGTTCTCGAAATGGGGCCGGTTGGCGTCGGTGGTGACGAATTTGCCGGAGCTTTCGATCACCACCGCGACGCCGAGCTCGCGCCACGGGATGTCGGCGGGGCGGGCGTGCTCCGAGACGCCGACGCGGCGGCCGTCGACGACGATGTGGCCGTCCCCGGCCGCGACCGGCACCGGCCAGCGCCCGTGCACGCTGTCGAACTCCAGGAGGTGGGCCGCGGCCGCGGGCCCGCCCTTCACCTCGTTGATGTGGACGATCTCGACGTCCGTCCGGCCCTGCGCGGCACGGAACGCCAGGCGTCCCATGCGGCCGAACCCGTTGATGCCGACGCGCACCGTCATGCCCGTTGTCCTATTGCCTCGCGACAGGGTGGTTCAGTTCGCGGCCTGCGGTCGCCGACCGTTCGGCGGGCAGCACGCATCGTTCGCGGACGGCGCCGTGTCGCCGAGGATGCCGCACAGCTCCGGATGACCGTCGCAGCAGTCGTGCAGGAGGAAGCCCATCAGCTCCTTCATCGCCGGCAGATCGGCGCTGTAGATGATGGACCGCCCCTCCCGCCGCGACGTCACCAGCCCGGCGTGGCTGAGCTGGGAAAGGTGGAAGGACAGCGTCGCCGGCTGCACGCCCAGCCGCTCGGCGATCTCCCCGGCGGCAAGCCCCTCCGGGCCGGACCGCACCAGCAGACGGAGAACGGTGAGGCGGGACTCCTGTGCCAGCGCGGCGAGCGCGGCTATGGCCTGTTTCTGTTCCATGGTTTGACCATTATCAAAATGACCGGCGCAAGTCAACGTGGCGGTGCCCGCGGCGAGGCCTTTGAACCGGCCCAGCGTTGTCCGACGGCGAGGACGGCACCGAGAGCGCCATCTGGCGGTGGTCGGTGGCAACGAAGTGCCGTTTTCCGCCTCGCGGCGGATCCGGTCGAAAGCGTCAACGCTTCCCCCGACCCGACCGCCGTCGAAAACAACACGGGTCCGCCGCGGCCTGAACCGCTCCGGGTTTCCCGGAGGCGATTTTGCCTGAGTCACGCCGCCATGGCGACGGCCTCGGCCTGAGCATAGTAGCGCGCCTCGGCTTCGGCGGGAGGAATGTTTCCGATGGGCTCGAGGAGGCGCCGGTGGTTGAACCAGTCCACCCATTCCAGGGTGGCGAACTCGACGGCTTCCAGGGTGCGCCACGGTCAACAACCTCTTCCACCTCCGCCGCGACCACCGCCCCCCTCCGAGTTCCGCGCCGCCCGTGCACAGGCCCTCGCCACCTGGGGCCGAGGCTGCCGGCGCACCGCTGGCCCCGTGATCGCCCCGGTCCCCGGGCGTCCGTGGGCAACTCGCACCCTTTCGAACCGCCAGGATCAACAAGTTGACGGTGCCCCCGCGATGAGGGATTTGGCCGTCTCTGAGCGTGTTCGGCAACAGTCCGCGTCATGCGACGGACGCGGCCTGCCGCTTGATCTCCTGCACGAAGGACTGGACCAGCGCCCGCTGGGCGTCGTTGCTGCGCGTCACCACGAAATGCTGGGACGCGAAGTTGTAGGTCGCCGGCTTGAGGGCCCGCATCTGCCCGCGCTCCGCCCACGTGTCGCCGATGTGCCGGGGTAGGAAGCCGATGAAACGCCCGGACAGGATCATCATCATCTGCGCCTCCATGTGGATGACCGTTCCGGACGGGCGTGGGTGGTTGGCGCGGTAGAGATCGTCGAAGTGGCGGTAGCCGCGCACCGAGAACGCCGACTCCTCGATCGCCGACCGTTCGATGGCCGCGTCGGGGATCTCGAACAGGGGATGCCCGCGGCCGCAGTAGAGGGCGTGCGCCTCCCGGTGGATCGGCAGGTAGGTCAGGCCCGGCACCTTCTGCGACATGGGGCCGACGACGACGTCCCGCGCCCCCTCGGCGACGGCGCTTTCCAGCTCCCCGGGCGTTCCCTGAACCAGATCGACGAACACGTCCGGGGCGTACGCGCAGTAGCGGGCCAGGGCCCCGTGGATGCCCAGCGCCGGAGAGGTGACGACGCCGTCGACGACGCCGAGGCGCAGGCGTCCGGTCAGCGTCCCGCGGTCGCGGCCGATCCGCGTCTCGAAGGCGTCGATCGCGGCGAACAGCCGCTTGGCGGCGTCATAGGTCGCCTCCCCGAACTCCGTCAGCCGGAAGCCGCGGCGGCCGCGCTCGCAGAGCGTGGCGCCGAGCTTGCGTTCCAGGGCCGCCAGATGGGTGCTCAGCGTCGACTGCGACAGGTTGAGCGCGATCTGCGCGTCGGCGAACCCGCCGGAATCGGCCAGCGCCACGAAGACGCGCAGCAAGCGCAGGTCGATGTTGTCCAGGCGCCTCATGCCGGGCCTATCCGCTCGTTCGACCGCATCACACGCATGACCCTCGTCACATCGATAATTTTCGATGAGTCCGTCCATTAAATCGGATTTTTCTCGATGTAAAGGCCGGTCATCATCGAAGTCCGCCTGCTCCAGCGAAGAGGGTTCCCGATGCTCCCCGTCCGTCGACTTGCGGCCGCCGTCCTCCTTCTCGGCACCGTCTCCGCACCGGCGCTCGCCGCCGACACCATCCGCGTGCTGGCGCCCACCTGGCCCGGCTTCGCGCCCGTCCTCGTGGCCATGGACAAGGGCTACTTCAAGGATCTCGGGCTCGACGTGGAGATGAAGTTCGAGGACGACCGGGCGAACGTCATGGCGGCGATGGCGCGCGGCGACATCGAGGTCGACATGCGCACCGTCGGCGAACACCAGGGCCGTCCGCGCGACGCCTCCACCCCCGGCGTCATCATCGGGACGATCGACAAGTCGGTCGGCGGCGACGGCGTCATCGCCGACGGGTCGATCGCCAGCGTGGCCGACCTGCGCGGCAAGACCGTCGCCGTCGAGCCCAACATCCCGGCGCGCCTGCTGCTCCAGCTCGCGCTGAAGAAGGCGGGCCTCTCCCTGAACGACCTGAAGACGGTGGAGATCGCAACGGCCGACACGGCGGCGGTCTTCGCCGACACCGCCATCGCCGCGGTCGGCACCTACCAGCCGTTCCTCTCGCAGGCCCTGACGGTCTCTCCCGCCCGCAAGGGCAAGATCCTGCTGTCCTCCGCGGACTCCGAGATCATCGTCGACGTGATCACCGCGCGCCAGGACGACCTCGGGAAGAATCCCAAGAAGTACCAGAACTTCCTGGCGGGCATCTACCGGGCGGTCGCCTTCTACCAGAGCAACCCGGCCGAGTTCATCAAGCTCGCGGCCCCGCATTACAACCTCAGTGAGGCGGAGGTGAAGGAGATCATCGACACGAGCCTCGTCTACACGCCGCTCGCCGAGGCCAAGGCGTTGATCGGCGCCCCCGGCCAGCCCGGCCGGCTCTACGGCATCTTCGACACCGTCATGCAGCTCAACGTCGAGAACGGCGCCGCCGACGCGCCGCTTCCCGCCGCCGGCCAGATCGACCCGTCCGTGGTGGCCGCGGTCGGGCCCGTGGCCCCATGACGGCGGTGGCCGACGTGTCGCCGGAACCCCGCGCCGCCGCCGGCCCGCCGGGATCCCGGCGGGCTGTGGCCCGGCCCCGGCGGCCCTCCCTGTGGACCTTCCGCGGCGCGCTGCCGCGGCGGGCGCAGGTCGGGATCGGGGTGGGGACGAGCGTGGTGCTGCTCCTCGCCTGGGAGGCGGTGGCCCGGGCGGGCCTCGTCAACACCACCTTCCTGCCGGCGCCGAGCGCCGTGCTGGAGGCCATGCTGCGGATGGTGCAGAAGCAGAACCTGGTGTACCACACCGGGGTCTCGACGCTGCGCGTCTGGGTGGCCTTTGCCATCGCCGCCGCGATGGCGGTCCCCATCGGCATCCTGATGAGCAGCTACCGCGCGGTCGGTGCGGCGCTCGAGCCGATCGTCGACTTCATCCGCTACCTGCCGGTGCCGGCGCTGGTGCCGCTCTCCATCATCTGGTTCGGCGTCGGCGAGAGCACCAAGCTGTACCTGCTCTGGCTCGGCACCTTCTTCCAGCTCGTCCTGCTCGTCGCCGACGACATGCGGCGGGTGCCGCACGAATACGTGGAGATCGCCCACACCCTGGGCGCCAACACCCGCCAGGTCCTGCGCGACGTGGCGTTCCGCGCCATGCTGCCGGGACTGGTCGACAACCTGCGCATCACGCTCGGCTGGTGCTGGACCTACCTGATCATCGCCGAGATCGTCGCCGCCGACAGCGGCATCGGCTTCGTCATCTGGACTGCCCGGCGCTACATGAAGACGCCGGAGGTCATGGCCGGCGTGGTGGTGATCGGCGTCATCGGGCTGGTCACCGACCAACTCCTGCGCGCCCTGCACCGGCGCGCCTTCCGCTACCTGTGAGGGTTCCCATGACCGAGCCCTACCTCGCCTTCGACGGCGTCACCAAGCGGTTCGGCGCCCTCGACGTGGTCGCCCAGCCCTTCGACCTCGCCATCGCCCGCAACCAGTTCGTCGTGTTCCTCGGGCCGTCCGGCTGCGGCAAGACCACCCTGATGCGCATGATCGGCGGGCTCGACACGCCCTCGACCGGCGAGATCCGCCTGGAGGGTGAGCCGCTGGGCGGTCCCGATCACCGCCGCGGCATGGTCTTCCAATCCTACTCCTCCTTCCCCTGGCTGACCGTCGCCGAGAACGTCCATTTCGGCATGCGCTACCGCAAGGACCTGAGCGAGGCGGAGAAGCGGGTCCGCCGCGACCGCTACCTCGACCTCGTCGGCCTTTACGAGTTCTCCGACGCCTATCCCAACAAGGTGTCGGGCGGCATGCGCCAACGCGTGGCGATCGCGCGCACGCTCGCCGCCGGCTCCGACGTGCTGCTGATGGACGAGCCGTTCGGGGCCCTCGACGCCCAGCGCCGCGAGCGCCTGCAGGTCGAGCTGCGCGGCATCCAGCGGCGCGACACCAAGACCGTGGTCTTCGTCACCCACGACGTCGAGGAGGCGGTGTTCCTGGCCGACCGGGTCATCGTCTTCTCCAAGCGGCCGGCCCGCACGATGGCGGACATCGACATCACCGCGGAACTCGGCGACGAGCGCCCGCTGGAGCTGCGCGACAGCCCGGAGTTCTTCGCCCTGCGCAACCGGGTGCTGCACCTGCTGCGCGACGCCGCGGGAGACGAGGAATGACGGCCTCCGGTTTCATCGGCCTCCGCTTCGACGGCCGGCGGGTGCTGGTCACCGGGGCCAGCCGCGGCATCGGCTTCGGCGTCGCCCGCGCCTTCGCCGAGGCCGGCGCCGACCTGCACGTCGCCGCCGAGGACGCCGTTGTCCACACCGCCGCGGCGGCGCTGGGTGCGACCGCCCATCGGGTCGACATCACCGACGGCGCCGCGGTCGCCGCCATGGCGGAGCGCGTCGGGGCGGTCGACGTGCTGGTCAACAACGCCGGCCTGGAGCTCATGACGCCGCTGGACGACGCCAGCGCCGAGAACGAGGCGGCCTTCCGGCGGATCGTCGAGATCAACGTCGTCGGCACCTTCCTCGTCACCCGCGCCGTGGTGCCGCGGATGCCGGCCGGCGGCGCCGTCGTCAACACCGCCTCCATCTGGGGCCGGGTGGCGGAGCCGCTGTTCGCCGCCTACGTCGCCTCGAAGCACGCGGTGATCGGGCTCACCAAGACCTGGGCCAAGGAGCTGGGCCCCCGCGGCATCCGGGTCAACGCCGTGTGCCCCGGCTGGGTGCGCACCGAGGCGTCGATGCGCTCGCTGCGCCGCATGGCCGAGCGCTCCGGACGCGACGAGGCGGAGCTGCTGGACGCCATCGTCGCCGGCCAGGCGCTGCCCGGCCTCATGGAGCCGCCGGACATGGCGGGGCCGTACCTGTTCCTTGCTTCGGGGATGGCCGCCGACATCACCGGCCAGAGCCTCGGGGCCGACCGCGGGGAAGTGCCATGGTGAACGGACTGGACGGCCGACGCGCGCTCGTCACCGGGGCGGCGAGCGGCATCGGCCGCGCGGCGCTGGAGGCGTTGCGCGCCGCCGGCGCGCATACGGTTGGGCTCGACCGCGTGCCGGGAGCGGGGGGCGACGCCGACTGGGTCGTCGCCGACCTGACGGACGAGGGCCAAGTGATCGCGGCGGTGGCGCGCGCGGCGGAACGGCTGGGCGGCATCGACGTGCTCGTCAACTGCGCCGGCATCGAGGTGGAGGCGCCCCTGCGCACCGTCGCCATCGCCGACATCGACCGCATGTACGCGGTGAACGTCCGCGGCCCCATCCTGGTGGCGCGCGAGGCCCTGAAGGCGATGAAGCCCGGCGGGCGGATCGTCAACATCGCCTCGGAGCTCGCCTACCTCGGCCGGCAGGGGGCGTCCGGCTACTGCGCGACCAAGGGGGCGATGCTCTCCCTCACGCGCTCCTGGGCGCGCGAGCTGGCGCCCAACATCCTGGTCAACGCCGTCGCCCCCGGCCCCGTCGACACGCCGCTCCTGGGGTTCGAGCGCATGACGCCGGCCCAGCGGGCGATCGAGACCGCCAACCCCATGGGCCGGATCGGCCGCCCGGAGGAGGTCGCGGCCGCGATCCTCTTCCTGGCCTCCCCCGCCGCGAGCTTCACCACCGGGCAATGCATCAGCGTCGACGGCGGCGCGGCGATGCACTGAGAAGGACGAGAACCCATGGACGACAGCGTCTGCATGGCCGAGCTGAGCTGGCCGGCGTTCGCCGCCAAGGTGCGGGAGGGCGCGATCGTCTTCCTGCCGCTCGGCGCCACCGAACAGCACGGCCCCCACATGGCGATGAACGTGGACGTGGTGCTGCCCACCGCCGTGTGCGAGCGGGTGGCCCGCAACGTCGGCGGCCTCGTCGCCCCGACGATCCCCTACGGCTACAAGTCGCAGCCGCGCTCGGGCGGCGGCGAGGCCTTCCCCGGGACCACCAGCCTCGACGCCAACACCTTCGCGCTGGTGGTGCGCGACGTGGTCCGCGGCCTCGGGCACAACGGCGTGCGCCGGCTGGTGCTGGTGAACGGCCATTTCGAGAACGCCTGGCCGGCGGTCGAGGGCCTCGACCTTGGGCTGCGGGAGCTGCGGCGCGACGGCATCCCGGACATGCAGGCGATGCGCCTGGAATACTGGGACTTCGTCGGGCGCGACACCCTCGACGCCCTGTTTCCCGAGGGTTTTCCCGGCACCGAGCTGGAGCACGCGAGCCTGCTCGAGACGTCGCTGATGCTCCACCTGCGCCCGGAGCTCGTCGACATGGGCAAGGTGCCGTCCGACGGCCCGGCCCGCTTCCCGACCTACGACCGCCATCCCGTTCCGAAGGACTTCGTGCCCGCGTCGGGCGTCCTGGCGCGCGCCCAGGGCTCCTCGGCCGACAAGGGGGCGCTCCTTCTCAACGATCACGTCGCGCGGATCACCCAGGCGGTCCGCAGCGAATTCGGAGTGTGACAAGAGTCATGACCAGCACCAGCGATTTCCAGCCTCTCGATTCCGGCGCCGTCCCGCGGTTCGCCGGCATGCCCACCTTCATGCGCCTTCCCGTCGCCAGGCCGGAGGAGGTCGACGTGGCGCTGGTCGGCGTGCCCTTCGACGGCGGCACCACGAACCGCCCCGGCACCCGCCACGGGCCGCGCGAGGTCCGCAACCAGTCGAGCATCGTGCGCCGCGTCCACCACGTCACCGGCGTCTCGCCCTTCGACCTCGTGCGCGTCGGCGACTGCGGCGATGCGCCGGTCAACCCGCTCGACCTCATGGAGAGCCTGGAGCTGCTCTCCGGCCATTTCGCCGGCGTGCGCCGGGCCGGCGCCGTCCCGCTGACGGTCGGCGGCGACCATCTGATCACGCTGCCGGTCCTGCGCGGGCTGGTCGCCGACGGGCCGGTCGGGCTCATCCACTTCGACGCCCATTCCGACACGTACGACAGCTTCTTCGGCAACCGCTACAACCACGGCACACCCTTCCGGCGGGCGATCGAGGAGGGGCTGCTCGATCCCAGACGGATGGTGCAGATCGGCTTGCGCGGTGCCATCTCCGACGCTGCCAACTTCGACTTCGCCAAGGCGGCCGGCATCCGCCAGATCTTCATCGAGGAGTTCGTGGAGCGCGGGCCCAAGGAGGTGATGGCGGAGGCGCGCGCCATCGTCGGCGACCGGCCGACCTACGTCTCCTTCGACATCGACGTCCTCGACCCCTGCTTCGCGCCCGGCACCGGCACGCCGGAGATCGGCGGTCTGACGACGCGCGAAGCGCAGGCGATGGTCCGGTTGCTGCGCGGCCTGAACCTCGTCGGCGTCGACCTCGTGGAGGTGTCCCCGCCCTTCGATCCCTCCGCCGGGACCGCCATCACCGCCGCGACCCTGATGTTCGAGCTGTTGTGTGTCCTGGCCGAGAGCGTGGCGAAGACCAGGGCCGCATCCTGATGCCGAAGCGGCGTTTCCCGTGCACGCCACGCCTGCCTAGGATCTGAGCGTTTGCCTACGGGGCTTGGGCAAAGGAGCGGCAAACCCGTACGCCGGCGCCCAAATCCTGAACCTAATTCAAGTTACTTTCCTGGCACGCAAGTTGCGTGAATGGGCGTAAGCGCCGGCAAGGCGCCAAGCCCATTCCGAACAGGAGAGTGCCCGTGTCCCCCTCCCCGATTGTCCGCCTGACGAGGGCTGCGGCGGTGGTCCTCACCGGCGTCGCCGCCTTCGCCTCCCAGGCCGTTGCCGACCAGCTCGCCGACATCAAGGCGAAGAAGGAGATCGTCATCGGCACCGAGGCCCAGTTTCCGCCCTTCGAGTATCTCGAAGACGGCAAGATCGTGGGATACGCGAGCGACCTGCTGAAGCTGGTCGCGGCCGACCTTCCCGGCGTGACCCTGAAGCAGCTCGACGTGCCCTGGCCGGCCATCCTGCCGGGGCTGAGCGCCGGCAAGTTCGACTTCATCGTCACCTCCGTGACCATCACCAAGGAACGCACGGAGAAGTACGCCTTCACCGTTCCGATCGCCGAGGCGACGGTCGCCCTGGTGAAGCGCAAGGGCGACACCTCCATCACCAAGCCCGAGGACATCGCCGGCAAGGTGGTCGGCTCGCAGACTGCGTCGGCGCAGCTCAAGGCACTGCAGGCGTTCGACGAGAAGCTGCGCGGCAGCGGCGGCGGTGTCGCCGAGATCAAGGAGTACGTCAGCTTCGACGAGGCGTACGCCGACCTTGCCGCGGGCCGCGTCGCCGCCGTGTCGCAGGCGCTGTCCAACCTGGCCCCGCTCGTCAAGGCGCGCGGCGACCTGTTCGAGATCGTCGGGCCGACCATCGGGCCCAAGACCTACTACGCCTGGTGCGGCCGCAAGGACCCGGAGAGCGCGTCGCTGGTGAAGGTGTTCAGCGACGGCATCGCCAAGGCCAACCGCTCCGGCCAGCTCGCCGAACTCCAGAAGAAGTGGTTCGGCTTCACCATGGAGCTGTCGGCCGACGCCGTGCCCGAGCCGACCATGTGATCCGGCGCCGCCCGCCGTCGAGGACCCGCCGATGTTCGATCCCGCCATCGTCCTTCCCCATCTGCCGACGCTGATCGAAGGCGCCGGGATCACGTTCGCGGTCTCGATCCTGGCGATCCTGCTGGGTCTGCCGTGCGGGCTGGCGCTGTGCTTCCTGCGCCAGTCCGCCCGCCGGCCGGTGGGCCGGGCCGCGGCCCTCTACATCAGCTTCTTCCGGGGCACGCCGCTGCTGGTGCAGCTCCTGCTCTTCTTCTACGTGCCGCCGGCTTACGGGGTCGAGCTGCCGGCCTACGTCACGGCCGTGGCGGTCCTGACCATGAACACCACGGCTTTCCAGGCCGAGATCTTCCGGGGCGGCCTGCAGACGATCCCGCCGGGACAGGTGGAGGCCGCCCGCATGCTGGGTTTCTCGTGGGGGCAGGTGCGCCGGCGCATCCTGGTGCCGCAGATGCTGCGCGTCACCCTGCCGGCCCTGACCAACGAGGCCATCGACATCCTGAAGAACTCCTCGCTCGTGTCGGTGATCGCCGTCTCCGAGCTGCTGCGGCGGGGACGCCAGGTCGCCGCCGCCACCTACCATCCGCTGGAGGCCTACGCGGCGACCGGGCTCATCTACCTGCTGCTGGTCTGCGTCGTCGCCTACGCCGGACGGCGGGCCAGCTGCCTTGTCGGCGTCGCCCGGTGAGCGCCATGTTCGACCAGTCCGTCATCCTGCGCTTCGCGGACCGCTTCCTGGACGGGTTCCTCACCACCGCCTGGATCTGCGCCGTCTCGCTCGCCGCCGGCATCGCGCTGGGACTCGCCGTGTTCCTCGTGCGGCGCATCCCGCTGGCGCCGGCCCGCTGGTTCTACGAAGGGTACGTCGGGCTGCTGCGCGGCACGCCGTTCCTGATCCAGGTGTTCATCCTCTATTACGGCGGGCCCGGCTTCGGCATCCGGCTGAGCGCCACGACCACCGCGCTCGTCGGGCTGAGCGTCTACGGCAGCGCCTATTTCGCCGAGATCTTCCGGGCCGGCTTCGAGGCGGTGCCGCGCGGCCAGGTGGAGGCCGCCCGCATGCTGGGCATCGACCGCGGCCAGATCCTGCGCCACATCGAGCTGCCGCAGATGGCGGCGCTGATCCTGCCGCCCTCGGTCAACCAGTGCATCATCCTGATCAAGGAATCCGCCGTCCTGTCGGTGATCACCGTGCCGGAACTGACGACCGTCACCACGCGCGTCGTGTCGGAGACCTTCGAGTTCGCCGGCCCGTACCTGCTGCTCGCGCTTCTCTACTGGCTGCTCGTCGAGGCGACGGCGCGGGGCGGGCGCCGGCTGGAACGCGCGACCGGCCGCCATCTGCCGAACCACAAGGGCTGACCCCATGACCGTGACCCAGGCCACCAAGCCCGTCGTCCTCAGCCTGCGGGGCGTCTGCAAGCGCTTCGGCGACCACACCGTCATCGACGGCGTCGACCTCGACGTCCACCGGTCCGAGGTCATCTGCATCATCGGCCCGTCCGGCTCGGGCAAGAGCACGCTCCTGCGCTGCATGAACTTCCTGGAGGCCTACGACGGCGGCGACGTTCTCATCAACGGGCGGCTGCTCGGCTACTCGCAGGACGCCCGGGGGAACCGGGTGCGCGACCGCGACGTCACCATCGACGAGGTGCGGCACGGCGTCGGCATGGTGTTCCAGCACTTCAACCTCTGGCCCCACATGACGGCGCTGGAGAACGTCACCGCCGCACTCCGCCTGGTGAAGCACGTGCCGCGCGCCGAGGCCGACGCGCTGGGCAACGCCATGCTCGTCAAGGTCGGTCTCGCCGGCAAGGCCGGCCAGTACCCGGCGCGCCTGTCGGGCGGGCAGCAGCAGCGCGTCGCCATCGCCCGCGCGCTCGCCATGCAGCCCTCCATCCTGCTCTTCGACGAGCCGACCTCCGCCCTCGACCCCGAGCTGGTGGGCGAGGTGCTGCAGGTCATGCGCGACCTCGCGGCCGAGGGCATGACCATGGTCGTCGTCACCCACGAGATGGGCTTCGCCGCCGAGGTGGCCGACCGCGTCGTCTTCATGGACGCCGGCCGCATCGTCGAGCAGGGGACGCCCGCCCGCCTCTTCGGGGCGCCGTCGCACCCGCGCCTGCGCCAGTTCCTGGAAACCTGGCGAAGCCGCAACGCCGGCTTCACCACCCTGATGGAGCGCGCCTCCGGCACGCTCTGACCATCCATCGAAACCGCTGGAAAGGAAGGACCGGACCATGTCCGCCGCATCCCTCGTCACCATTCCCGCCCGCCAGGGCAAGGCCGCGTTCGTCGCCAAGGGCCAGCTCATCAAGGTCGTCAACACCCACGGCGAGCAGGTGGTCGACACCTGGGCGTTCAGCCGCGCCGACCTCAAGGAGTTCATGTCGAACGAGCACACCCGCGCCCACATCCTCAAGATCATCCCCAAGGTCGGCGACGTGCTGCTGACCAACCGCCGCCGTCCGATCCTGACCCTGCTGGAGGACACCTCGGGCGGCATCCACGACACGCTGATCGCCGCCTGCGACCGTTACCGGTACGAGCTGCTGGGCTGCCAGGGCCATCATGACAACTGCACCGACAACCTCGCCGCCGGACTGGGTGCGCTGGGCCTCACCCCGCCGGAGACGCCGAGCCCATTGAACCTGTTCATGAACATCCCCGTAGCCGGCGACAACAGCCTGTCGTTCGAGCCGCCGCCCGCCCCGGTCGAGGGCGGCCATGTGGTGCTGCGCGCCGAGATGGACCTGGTGATCGCGTTCTCCGCCTGTCCGCAGGACGTGCTGCCGATCAACGGCAAGGCGTGCTCGCCGACCGATGCCCACTTCGCCGTCTACGACGCCTGAGTGGCGGTGAGCCCGATGACCATGACTCAAGCCTGCCGGCGCGTGGCCGAGGCGGTGGCCGCGGACACGCTCTGGGATCGTCTCGGGACGCTGGCCGCTATCGGCGCCACGCCGGCGGGCGGGGTCGACCGCCAGGCCCTCACCGCGGGCGACGCCGAGGCCCGGCGCGCACTGCTCGCCTGGGCCGCGGCGGCGGGGCTCGCCGCCTCCCAGGACCGCGCGGGGAACCTGTTCTTCCGGCGCTCCGGTGCTGAGGACACCGCCCCGGTGCTGACCGGCAGCCATCTCGACACCCAGCCGGACGGCGGCCGCTTCGACGGCGCCTACGGCGTGGTCGCCGGGCTGGCGGTTCTGGAGGCGCTGGAGCGTGCCGGTGTGCGCACCCGCCGCCCGGTCGAGCTGGCGGTGTGGAACAACGAAGAGGGTTGCCGCTTCGCGCCCGGCGCCATGGGGTCGGCGGCCTTCGCCGGCCGCCTGGACCTGGCGGCGGTGCTCGGCACGACCGACCGCGACGGGGTGACGCTCGGCGCCGCCCTCGACGCGCTGTTCGCCGCCTTTCCCGAGGTGCCCATGCGCTCCGGGGAAAGCCCGCCGGTGCACGCCTTCGTCGAGGTGCACATCGAGCAAGGACCGGTCCTGGAACAGGCCGGCCGCACCATCGGGATCGTGACCGGCATCCAGGGCGTGCGCTGGTTCGAGGTGACCGTCACCGGCGCTCCGGGGCATGCCGGCACCACCCCGCGCAGCGCCCGGCGCGACGCGCTCCTGCCGGCCGTGGCGCTGATCGCAGAGCTCGACGGGCTGTGCCGGGACGCCACCGACACCACGCGCTTCACGGTGGGGCGGATCGCGGCGGAGCCCGGCTCCGTCAACGCGATCCCCGGTCGTGTGGTGTTCACGATCGACCTGCGCCATCCCGATGAGGCCGAGCTGGACCGGCTGGAGGACGCCGTCCGGCGCGTCTGCGGGCCGGCCGGGGGCGCCGGCGCCGTCGCGGTGGAGGTCCGGCGCACCCAGGCGATCGCCCCCACCGCTTTTCCGTCGTGGCTCACTGGGATGGTGGAACGCCATGCCCGCGGCCTCGACCTGCCCGTGCTGGCGCTGCCGTCGGGGGCGTTCCACGATTCCCTGAACCTCGCCGCGGTGTGCCCGACGGCGATGGTGTTCGTGCCCTGCCGCGAGGGCATCAGCCACAATCCGGCCGAGAGCGCCACGCCCGGGGACCTCGCGGCGGGTGCCCGCGTGCTGGCGGCGACCCTGGCCGAACTGGCCGGTCCTCTGGCGGAGTGAGCCCACCCGCCCGCGATCCCTCCCATCCCGATCCTCGACCCCGCGATGCGGGCGTTGTAGAAGTGTCGCCCGTTTCTCTTCACCCAGGGACCGCCGTCCTCTCCGGTGCCATCATGATCTTCGACCCGCCCGCCCCGCCGCCTCCCTCGACCCAGCCGCTGCCTGGGGCCGCGCCATGAGCGGCGAGCTCACGCCGTCCGACATCCGGATCGGGGTCAAGCTGCGCCATGCCCGTCTCGTCAGGGGCATGCGCATCAGCGACGTGGCGCGCCTCGTCGGCTGTTCCGAGAGCCTGATCTCCAAGCTGGAGAACGACAAGGCGCGGCCGTCCTTCGTGATGCTGCACAAGCTGGTGTCGGCGCTGGGCACCAACATCGGCCACCTATTCGCCGACTCCGACGACGGCGCGGGCCCGGTGGTCCGGGCGGGACAGCGCCCTATCATCGTCACCGACCCGCGACGCCAGGGTGCCGGCATCCGCTTGGAGCGGCTGGTGCCCTACGCCGAAGGGCACATGCTCCAGGCGAACATCCACATCATCGATCCCGGCGGCGGCAGCGACGGCGAGATCGAGCACGACGGGGAGGAGGTCGGCTACGTGCTGGAGGGGGCGCTGGAACTGACCATTGACGGCCAGACCTACACTCTGGCCGCGGGCGATTCCTTCGTCTTCCGTTCCAACCTCAAGCATGGCTACCGCAATCCCGGCGAGGGTGTGACGCGCGTCCTGTGGGTGAACACACCCCCGACCTTCTGACGCCGGCGCTCCGACCAACTCGCGCACCCCGTCCCACAGCAGCGTGATGCCCACGTGAAGGCGTTGGTGCGAAAACCGTCGGCTTGGGGATCGAGACGGACTGCGGGTAAAGGACCGGCCCCCGCTGGAGCCGAGAGCCGGATGCCGTACAAGGCCAACGAGAGCCGTCGTCACAAGATCCCGAAGGCGCGCTACCGTGTCGAGAACTGGGCGGTTTACGATGCGGCGCTGCGCCGGCGGGGTGACCTGACCATCTGGGTGACGCCCGAGGCGATCGCGGCATGGACGCCGCCCGCCACGGGCCGACGTGGCCGGCCGGGGCGCTACTCGGACTTGGCAATCGAAGCCGGGCTGATGCTGCGCTTGGCGTTCGGACGGCCGTGGCGGCAGACCGAGGGTTTGCTGGGCTCGCTCATGCGCCTGCTTGGCCTGGAACTGCCGGTCCCCGATCACACGACGTTTTCCCGGCGCAGTGCCAACCTGGAGGTGGCGTCGGCCCTGGCGGCGACGGGCGGGCCGGTCACCGTGGTCATCGATTCCACGGGCCTGAAGGTGTTCGGCAAGGGCGAGTGGCACCAGGAAAAGTACGGCGGCACGACGCGCCGGAGCTGGAGAAAACTTCATCTGGCGGTCAATCCCGATACGGGCAAGGTTCTCGCCTCGGAACTGACGGGCAACGAGGAGGGGGACGCCTCCCTGGTCGGGCCGCTGCTCGACAAGATCGCCCGCCCGATCGGCGCGGTCATCGCGGACGGCGCGTACGACGGCGAGCCCGTCTATCGCGCCGTTGCCGACCGTGCGCCGGAGGCCGAGGTGATCATCCCGCCGCGCGCGACCGCCGTGCCGAGCGACACCGCCGAGACCGATCCCACCCGGCGCGACCGCCACATCCGGATGATCAAGGAGCGCGGGCGTCTTGGCCGGCAACGCGCGGTCCAGTACGGCCGCAGATCGCTGGTTGAGGTGGCGATGCTCAGGTACAAGGTTCTGATCGGACGCTGCCTGCGCGCTCGGACTCTGCCAGCGCAGAAGGCTGAGGTCCGGGCCGCCTGCGTCGTCATCAACCGGATGACCAGCCTCGGCCTCCCGGCCTCCCGGAAGGTCGCCTGACCGCCACTCCGGAGAGGAGAATTCCGCCCACAAGCCGAATTGTGCACTGAACCGCGCCGGGTTTGTCGGAGGCCCTGTTTCCTGAGAGGATGGGGTCATCATGACGAAGCAGACATCACCCAAATTCGCCCCTGAAGTCCGCGAGCGTGCGGTACGGATGGTCTTCGAGCACGCCGGGGAGCACGCCTCGCAGTGGGCGGCGATCAGTTCGA
Source organism: Azospirillum sp. ST 5-10 (assembly GCF_051225715.1). NCBI lineage: Bacteria > Pseudomonadati > Pseudomonadota > Alphaproteobacteria > Rhodospirillales > Azospirillaceae > Azospirillum > Azospirillum sp. ST 5-10. The sequence goes on along the minus strand of NZ_JBPJSP010000049.1, from coordinate 708 downwards.
TCGCGGCGAAGATCGGCTGCAATCCCGAAACGCTGCGGAACTGGGTGCGGCAGGCCGAGCGCGACCAGGGCAAGCGGCCCGGCCCGACGACAGACGAGCGGGAGCGGATCAAGGCGCTGGAGCGCGAGGTTCGGGAACTGCGCCAGGCCAATGAGATCCTGCGCAAGGCGTCGGCGTATTTTGCCCAGGCGGAGCTCGACCGCCCATTCCGGAAATGATCGCCTTCATCGACGAGCATCGCGGTGTCCACGGGGTCGAGCCGATCTGCAAGGTTCTGCCGATCGCCCCGTCCACCTACCACGCTCATGCCGCCCGTCGGGCCGATCCGTCCAAGGCGCCGGCCCGCTCGCGAAGCGACGCCGAGCTGGGGTTGGCTATCCGGCGGATCTGGGATGCGAACTTCCAGGTCTATGGGGTGCGCAAAGTGTGGCGGCAGTTGCGCCGGGAGGGCATCGACGTGGCGCGCTGCACGGTGGCTCGGCTGATGCGGCAAATGGGTCTGAGGGGAGCGATGCGCGGCAAGGCGGTGCGCACGACGATCAGCGACCGGGCGGCGCCGTGCCCGGCTGATCGGGTAAACCGCCAGTTCCGGGCGCCCCGCCCGAATGCCTTGTGGGTGGCGGATTTCACGTACGGTGCGCCTCGACCCGGATGGTCCGGGGTGCGTATGTCTGGAATGCTGAAGAGAAAGGAGGAACGGAACGAACG
>NZ_JBPJSP010000048.1:0-29053 GCF_051225715.1 Azospirillum sp. ST 5-10 | reverse complement strand
GGTGACCGGCGGGGCGGGCAGCCAGGTGGTGACGGGCGACGGGTCGGCGCAGTACATCGTGCTGGGGGCCGACGACGACACCCTGCGCGGCGGCGGCGGCGACGACTTCGTCGGCTCGGCCGGGGGCGACGACGTGCTGTTCGGCGACGCCGGCCGCGACACGGTGGCGGGCGGCGTCGGCAACGACGGGCTCTACGGCAACCTGGAGGCCGACCTGCTGTACGGCAACCAGGGGTCGGACACGCTGTTCGGCGGTCAGGACGGCGACACGGTGCTGGGCGGCATGGACCAGGACGTGGCGTACGGCCAGCTCGGCTCCGACGTGCTGTACGGCAACAAGGCGGCGGACACCCTGTTCGGCGGCCAAGGCGACGACCTGCTGTTCGGCGGCCAGGGGAGCGACACGCTGGCCGGCAACCGCGGCTCGGACACCCTCTACGGCGGCCTCGAGGCCGACGTGTTCTGGATCGGCTCGGACCAGGAGGGCGTCGACACCATCGCCGACTTCGAGGCGGGGACGGACAAGATCCTGGTGTTCAGCCCGAACTTCGAGACGGTGTTCGCCGGCACCCTGCCGGCGGCCAACTTCGCCCTGGACAACCCGGCGTCGGCGGTGCCGACCTTCGTCTTCAACACGGCGACGGGCATGCTGTCCTTCGACGCCGACGGGTCGGGCGCCGGCGTGGCGGTCGACCTCGCCAAGCTCAACGTCCGCTCGCTCTCGGCGTCGGACATCCTGGTGGCCGGTCCGGGCGGGTGAGGGCCAGCGGCTCCTTGAAGGTGAGGGTGCGGTAGGGGAAGGGGATCTCGATCCCCGCCTCGTCCAGCGCCCGCTTGATGGCGGCCACCACCTCGTCGCGGGAACGGCGGATGTCGACCGGCTTGGCGCCGGTCCACCACGTCACCTCGAAGTCGATGCTGCTCTCGCCGAAGGCCTGGGCGAAGATCTGCACCTCCTTGTCCGTGCGCACGCTGGGCAGCTCCTCCACCGCGCGCCGGATGACGGCGCGGGCCTCGTCCACGTCGGCGCCGTAGGCGACGCCGCAGACGATGGTGGTGCGGCGGATGACGAGGTCGGTCAGCACCCGCACCGGCTCGCGGTAGAGGGTGGCGTTGGGCATCACCACGCGCTGCCCGTCGGTCTGGCGGATGTGGGTATCGCGGATGGTGATCTCCTCCACCTTGCCCTCGATGCCGGTGCACTCGATGTAGTCGTCGAGGCGGAACGGCTCGCGGTAGAGGATGAGGATGCCGGCCAGGAAGTTCTCCAGTATGTCCTTGAAGGCGAAGCCGATGGCGATGGAACCGAGGCCCAGGGTGGTGAGCACGCCGGTCGGCGTCAGGGTTGGGAAGGCGATGACGGCGGCGACCAGGATGCCGCCCAGCCAGATCAGGATGGCCGCCAGCTTCTCCACCACGTCGGCCAGCGAGCGGCGCATGCGGGTGTGCCCCAGCGCCCGCACCAGCGCCCGCGTCACCAGGCGCGCCGCCAGCCAGGTGACGACCAGGACGGCCAGGGCGATGAGGACCTGCGGCAGGGCCGCCAGGAAATCGGCGGCGAGCCGGTAGGCCCGGCTCTCGACGATGGCTTGTGGGTCCACGGACCGGCTCCCTCCCCGCGCAGCCGCCGCCGGGAGCGGCGGGGCGAGAGGTGCAACACCGGAAGGGGGCGGCGGGTTGCGGCGGCGGGAAACCGCGGGCGGTACGGACGCGCCGGGCCGCGTCCGGCCGCTCAGGACCCGCTGTCCGTCGGTGTACGTCTGTGGCACTGTCCCGGCCGCGACCGGATTGATCAATTCGATGCGGCCGGGGGCCTATGAAATCGTTGTTCCAGCTTGACCTGACGGACGGGAAGCACGCCGTCGCCATCGCCCAGGCGGCCTGCCTCGCCGCGGCCGACCGGCTCGGGCTGGCGCCCGAGAAGCGTACGCGCCTGGAGCTGGCGGTGGAGGAGGTGGTGGTCAACGCCGTCCGCCACGCCTATCCCGACGGCGGGGGCGGACGCGTCCGGGTTTCCGCCGCGGTGGACGGCGCGGTCCTCTCCGTTCGGGTCCAGGACTGGGGGCTTCCCTTCGATTTTGCCGAGACCGGCTCCTATTCCGCCGGCGATCCGGAGCGGCGCGGGCTCGGCCTCCATCTCGCCTGGCAGTGCTGCGACGAGGCGGTGTTCCGCAACCTCGGGCGCGACGGCAAGCGGTTCGACCTGCGCTTCCGGCTGCCGCCATCCACCCTCGCGGCGTCGGAGCCCGCGGCACCGCCGGCCCCGCCACCGCCCGCGGCGCGCCAGAACGGCGACGCCAGGCCGGTGATCCGGCCCTTCGTCCCGGGCGACGCCACCGGCGTGGCGCGGTGCGCCTGGCTCACGTACGGCTACACCAAGCCCGACGACTACCTGTACGACCCTCCCGAGCTGGCTCGCCGCAACCGCGAGGGCCTGCTGCGCAGCGTCGTCGCCGAGGCCCCCGACGGCACCATCGTGGCGCACGCGAGCATGGATTATTCCGGCAACCGCCACGTTCCGGAATCGACCGACGTGGTGGTGGCACCGGCGGCCCGCGGCAATCCGCTGCTGCTGCACCGCCTGCTCCAGCTCGTCCACGACACGGCGAAGGCGGACGGCTGTCTGGGGCTGCTGGGCAACGCCGTCACCGCCCACACCGTCTCGCAACGCGGCGCGCTGCGGTTCGGCGGCGTGCCGATCCACGTCCATCTCGCCAGCGTGACCACCGAATGGCAGGTCGGTCCCGGTGCGGCGACCGGCGCGGCCCGCCAGTCCGAGGTGGCGCTGTACATTCCCCTGCGGCCCGGCCCGGCCCGCACCGCCCATGTGCCGGAGCGCCACCGTGCCGTGATCCAGGCGATCCTCGACGCCGTCGCGGAGCCCGTCGCCATAGCCCCGGCGGCCGCCATCGCGCCGCCGGCCGCCGTCGGGTTGCCGGACCGGCCGACCGAGCTGAACATCCGCGGCGGCCTCCTGACCTGGGGGCACGTGGTGGTGGAGGTGCTGTCCTACGGCCGCGACGCGGTGCCGGCCATCGCCGGCCTCCTGCGCCGGTTCCGCGCCGACGGCGTCGCCACGGTGCTTCTCGAACTGCCGCTCGGCGATCCGGCCACGGCGACGCTGGCCGACCGCTTCGAGCGGCTCGGCTTCAGCCTGGCCGGCATCTTCCCCAACGCCGCCGCCCCCGGCGGCGACGTGCTCCTGTACCAGTACCTGAACAACATCGTCCCCGACGTGGCGGGCGAGCGGATCGCGCCGGCCTGCCGTCCGCTCTACGACCACGTCGTCGCCGAACGCCGCCGCGTCGATCTGGAGGCGTTCGGCGCGACCTTCGAGGCCCCCGCCCCGGCGCCACCCGCCACCTGACGCCGGGCCGGCCGGCGCGGCGGCCGGCCGCCGTCGTCGGCGTCGGCCGACCTCCAGCGGAAAGCCCCCGCCGGTCTCCCGGCGGGGGCTCCTCGCATCCGGCCCGAACTCCCGTTCAGGCCGTGGCTCACACCGCCTCGGCGAACTCCGGGATCTGGTCGAAGTTCATGTAGCGGTAGATGTCCTTGGCCTTCTGGTTGACCACGCTGACCTGCTCCATGTACTCGGCCACGGTGGGGATGCGGCCGAGCAGCGCGCACACCGCCGCCAGCTCGGCCGAGCCGAGATAGACGCGGGTGTCGATGCCGAGGCGGTTGGGGAAGTTGCGGGTCGAGGTCGACATGGCGGTCGAGCCCTTGCGGATCTGCGCCTGGTTGCCCATGCACAGGGAACAGCCCGGCATCTCCATGCGCGCCCCGGACTTGCCGAGCACGCCGTAGTAGCCCTCCTCGTTGAGGATCATCGCGTCCATCTTGGTGGGCGGGGCGATCCACAGCCGGGTCGGGATGTCGGACTTGCCCTCCAGCACCTTGCCGGCGGCGCGGAAGTGGCCGATGTTGGTCATGCAGGAGCCGATGAAGACCTCGTCGATCGTGTCGCCGGCCACCTCCGACAGCACCTTCACGTCGTCCGGGTCGTTCGGGCAGGCGACGATCGGCTCCTTGATGTCGGCCAGGTCGATCTCGATCACCGCGGCGTAGTCGGCGTCGGCGTCCGGCTGCAGCAGCGCCGGCGCGGCCAGCCACTGCTCCATGGCGGCGATCCGGCGCTCCAGCGTGCGGCGGTCCTGGTAGTCGTTGGCGATCATCCACTTCATCAGCGCCACGTTGGAGCGCATGTACTCGATGATCGGCGCCTCCGACAGGCGCACCGTGCAGCCCGCCGCCGAGCGCTCGGCCGAGGCGTCGGACAGCTCGAACGCCTGCTCCACCTTGAGGTCGGGCAGACCCTCGATCTCCAGGATGCGGCCGGAGAAGATGTTCTTCTTGCCCTTCTTCTCCACCGTCAGCAGGCCCTGGCGGATGGCGTAGAGCGGGATGGCGTTGACCAGGTCACGCAGGGTGACGCCCGGCTGCATGGTGCCCTTGAAGCGCACCAGCACGCTTTCCGGCATGTCCAGCGGCATGACGCCGGTGGCGGCGGCGAAGGCGACGAGGCCCGAGCCGGCGGGGAACGAGATGCCGATGGGGAAGCGGGTGTGGCTGTCGCCGCCCGTACCCACCGTGTCGGGCAGCAGCAGGCGGTTCAGCCAGGAGTGGATGACGCCGTCGCCCGGCCGCAGGCTGACGCCGCCGCGGGTCGAGATGAAGGCCGGCAGCTCCTTGTGGGTCTTCACGTCCACCAGCTTCGGGTAGGCGGCGGTGTGGCAGAAGCTCTGCATGACGAGGTCGGCCGAGAAGCCGAGGCAGGCGAGGTCCTTCAGCTCGTCCCGGGTCATCGGCCCGGTGGTGTCCTGGGAGCCGACGGTGGTCATCTTCGGCTCGCAGTAGGTGCCGGGGCGCACACCCTTGCCTTCGGGCAGGCCGCAGGCGCGCCCGACCATCTTCTGCGCCAGCGTGTAGCCCTTGCCGCTGTCGGCCGGGGCCGGCGGCTGGCGGAACAGGGTCGAGGCGCCCAGGCCCAGCGCCTCGCGGGCCCGCGCGGTCAGGCCGCGGCCGACGATCAGCGGGATGCGGCCGCCGGCGCGCACCTCGTCGAAGATCACGTCGGACTTCACGGCGAACTCGGCGATGACCGTGCCGTCCTTCAGCGCCTTGCCCTCGTAGGGGCGCAGCTCCACCGTGTCGCCCATCTCCATCTGCGAGACGTCGAGCTCGATCGGCAGCGCGCCGGCGTCCTCCATGGTGTTGTAGAAGATCGGCGCGATCTTCGAGCCGAGGCAGACGCCGCCGAAGCGCTTGTTCGGCACGAAGGGGATGTCCTCGCCCGTCCACCACAGCACCGAGTTGGTGGCGGACTTGCGCGACGAGCCCGTGCCGACGACGTCGCCGACGTAGGCCACGAGGTGGCCGCGCGCCTTCAGGTCGAGCAGCTGCTGGACGGGCCCGCGCACGCCCGGCTCCTCCGGCACGATGCCGGGGCGCGGGTTCTTCAGCATCGCCAGCGCGTGCAGCGGGATGTCGGGGCGCGACCAGGCGTCGGGGGCGGGCGACAGGTCGTCGGTGTTGGTCTCGCCCGACACCTTGAAGATGGTGAGCGTCAGGCTCTCCGGCACCTCGGGCCGGGAGGTGAACCACTCGGCCTCCGCCCACGAGCGCAGCACCGCCTGGGCGTTGGCGTTGCCCTGGTCGGCCAGCGCCTTGACGTCGTGGAAGTAGTCGAACATCAGCAGGGTCTTCTTCAGGCCCTCGGCGGCGGTGGCGCCGCACTCCGCGTCCGCCAGAAGCTCGATCAGCGGCGTGATGTTGTAGCCGCCGAGCATGGTGCCCAGCAGCTCCGTCGCCTGCACGCGGCCGATCAGCGGGCACACCTCGCTGCCCTCGGCGACGGCGGCGAGATAGGAGGCCTTGACCTTGGCGGCGTCGTCGACGCCCGCGGGAACCCGGTGGGTGATGAGGTCCAGGAGCACCTGCTCCTCGCCGGCCGGCGGCGCCTTCAGCAGGTCGATCAGCTCCTCGGTCTGCTTGGCGGAGAGCGGGAGGGGCGGGATCCCGAGCGCGGCGCGCTCGGCGGCATGCTGCCGGTAGGCTTCAAGCACGGTTGGACCTCATGTCTTGGGTTGCTGGGCGACGGTGCGGTGGGGCGCTCTCCGGCGGGGGGCCGCTGAACGGCTTCTGGTGCCGGACGGTCGCTGACGCGACCGGTGATACGATCGGTGATGCGATCGGCAACGTGGGGGGTGTCGGGGAACGGGTGTCCGGATGCATCGCGCCGTCTGCCGGCTCGTCGACGAATTCGGACATTCCCCCCATCCCGGACCCCATCTTGAACGAGGTGCTCCGACGCCCTTCGCGCCGGCCACCCCCTCGATCGGGCAGGTGTTATAGACCCGGACGATGGCCCGGGCAAGCGGCCGGGTGCAGCGCGGCACGGCGACACCGTCCCGACGGCAGGGCACGGAAGCCGCCGGGACGGCGGCCGGCAGGCCCTTCTCCGGCACGAGGAAAGCACCGCCGTTGCGGCAGTTCGGCGCAGGACATCACGGCGCGAACGGGCTAACATTGGAACCGTGTGGACGGGTCGGTCACCGTTCCCGACCAACCGGCTCGGCTGCGATCCGGCCGGCCTGCCCGCCGCCATCGACGACCTCGACGGCCGCCGCCCGGATGCGGATCGCGGTTCATCGCCCGCGCGCCGGGGTGGCGATCGTCCCGGTGCGCCGGCCATGGGCGAGGTTCCGATGCGAGCGCTTTCCATCGGCCTTCTGGCCGTTCTGCTCCTCCCATGCTGCGCGGTCCCCGGCCACGCCGCCGGTCCGTGGCGGGCCGGCCCGTCGAACACGCGCGGCTGGGAGTTGATGACCCCGCAAGAGCGCGTCGAACACCAGGCGCGCGTGCGCGGCTTCACCGACCGCGATGCGTGCGAGGCGTATCGCACGCAGCATCACGGGCTGATGGCCGAGCGCGCCCGGCGGCGCGGCCTCGTCCTGCGCGAGGGCGGCAGGGACTTCTGCGACCACATCGAGCCGCGCGCCGATTGAAGGGGGAGGGGAGAGGCCATGTGCCCGCTGTGCCGGCTGTCGATCCCCCTGCTGACGCTCGCCGTGCCGGCGGGCTTCGCGGCCTGGGCCTTTCCGGGAGGACTCCCGCCCCTGCGCGCGGCGGCCATTCTCGCGGGCTGGGTCGGCACCGGCCTGCTGCTGGTCAGCCTGCTGCTGATGGTCCGGGAAGCCCGCCTCGCCCGCTGGCTCGGCGGCCTGGAGCGGATGTACCGCTGGCATCACGCCACGGGCATGGCGGCCTACCTTCTGCTGCTCGCGCACCCGTTGCTGCTGGCGGCGAACGGCCTCGCCGACTCCCCCTCGGCCGCCTGGCGCACCCTGGTGCCCGCGGGATGGAGCTGGCCGATCTGGTCGGGCTGGCTCGCGCTCGTGCTGCTCATGCTCGGGCTGGCGATCACCTTCGTGCACCGCCTGCCGTACGGAGCCTGGCGCTGGCTCCATGCCGGGCTCGGCGGCGCCGTGCTGGTGGGCCTCTACCACCTCGTGCTGCTGGGCATCGACCAACCGGTGATCCCCATCCTGGCGGTCGCCGCGCTGCTCCTCGGCTGGCGGGCCGTGCGCGGCGACCTCGGGCTGGCGGCCAGGCCCTATGTCGTCGCTTCGGTGCGGCCGGTGGCCGAAGGCACGGTGGAAATCGCGCTGCGGCCGCTGGGCGCGCCGCTCGCGGCGGCGCCGGGACAGTTCGTGCTGGTGGCCCTCGTCGGCGGGCCGGGCTACCGGGGATGCGGCGAATTCCATCCCTTCAGCGTCAGCGGCGTCGAGCCGGACCACGCGCTCCGCATCGCGGTGAAGGCTCTGGGCGACTGCACATCGCGGATGCAGAGGGTCCGGCCGGGCGTGGCCGCGCGGGTGCAGGGCGCCTTCGGAAGCTTCCTCGCCGGCCGGTCCGCCGCACCGCAATTCTGGGTGGCCGGTGGAATCGGCGTGACGCCGTTCCTGGGCCGGCTGCGCGCCGGCGCCCCCGGCGCGCCGACGACGCTGCTCTATCTGCACCGGACCGACGGCGACGCCGCCTTTCTGCCGGAACTGCGCGCCGCCGCCGCCGCGTCGCCCCTGCTGACGTTGCGTGACGTCGCGACCGGCGACGGGCTGCCGGATCTCGAGCGGCTGCTCCCCGACGCGCCGCAGCTCGCCGGCCGCGAGTGCTACCTGTGCGGCCCGCCCGGCCTGGTGACCGCGCTGAAGCGGCTGCTGCGCCATCGTGGGGTCGCCGCGGATCACATCCACTACGAGAGCTTCGAGCTGCGATGATGCGCACACTGTATGTCGCGGCCACCGCCGCGTTCTGGGCTGCGGTGGCGGCCTTCTGGGCCGGCGCCGTATGGGCGCCGCAGGCCGGGCAGCCCGCGGGCGGCGCGGCCGACCGCGTCATTTCCGCGACCGAGCTGGCCCGACACGCGCGCCCGGACGACTGCTGGATGGCCATCCGCGGCGGCGTCTACGACCTGACGGCCTATCTGCCGGATCATCCGTCGCGGCCGCAGATCATCGAGGTGTGGTGCGGGCGCGAGGCGACCGACGCCTACGACACCAAGACCCGCGGACGTCCCCACTCGGGCGAGGCCGACGACCTGCTGACCCGATACCGGATCGGCACGTTCGCGCCGGAAGCCCGGTAGTCCCCGGCGCACGGCAGGCGGCTGCGGTGGGCGGCCGAAGGGGGCAGGGGGTGTGACAGCCATTCCGCTCGACGGTGTCACCTCCTGCCGGTCCAGCCGTTCACGACCATGCCCGACGCTGGCTGACGGCGCCGGCGGTGCACTCGATCCGCTCCGCCTCCGCGTCCTCGCCGCCCAGCACCGCGCCCAGCTCCGCCGCGGCGCGGCGCAGGCGCGGCAGGACCTCGTCGAGGCGGTCCAGCGACAGGCGCGCCTTGGGCGCCTGGGCGGCCAGCGCGGCGACGGTGCGGCCGGCGGCGTCGGCGACGGGGACGGCGAGGCAGAAGACGCCGACGATGTACTCCTCGTCGTCCACCGACCAGCCGCGGCCGGCGACGCGGGCCAGCTCGGCGCGCAGGGCGGCCGGATCGCTCAGGGTGTGGGCGGTGTGGGCCTCCAGCCGCACGCCCTCGACGATGCGGCGGCGCACCGCCGGCGGCATGGTGGCGAGGAACAGCTTGCCCATGGCGGTGCAGTGCAGCGGCACCCGGGAGCCGACGCCGAAGTTGAGGCGCAGGGGCGATCCCTCGGCCTCGACGCGGTCGAGATAGACCACCTCGCCGCCCTCCAGCACGCCGATGTTGCAGGTCTCGCCCAGCTCATGGGCCAGCGCGCGCAGCACGGTGCGGGCCGGCGCCTGGGCCATCGTGGCGCGCAGGATGTCGAGCGCCAGGTCCGTCAGCTTCGGCCCGACGGTGACGGCGCGGCGGTCGACGGCGCGGGCCAGCAGGCTGCGCTCCAGCAGCGCGTTCACCAGCCGGTGCGCGGTCGGCTTGGGCAGGTCGAGCGCGTCGGCGACGTCGCGCACCGCCACGGCGCGGCCCGCCCCGGCCACCATCTCCAGCACCGCCAGCATGCGGTCGGTGGCCGGCCGGCGCTCGACGTCGCCGCCGGCCGCCTCCGCATCGTCCTCGGCCGGGACCCGCCGCTCGTCCGCCATGGCGTCCTCCAGAAATGGTTCGCCCCACCAACTTATTGTTGGATGATACTCTTCGTATCGTAAAACGCAACGAGACTGCGGAGGTCACGCCACCGCGGCCGGCTCAACCGCGGCGGGCGCGCCGCGGGCATCCTCCAGGATCATGGCGGCGGCCTTCTCGCCGATCATGATGGTGGGGGCGTTGGTGTTGCCGGACACCAGCGCCGGCATGATGGAGGCGTCGGCCACCCGCAGCCCGGCGATGCCGCGCACCCGCAGGCGCGGATCCACCACCGCCATGGGATCGATGCCCATCTTGCAGGTGCCGGCGGGGTGGTAGATGGTCGTCGCCGTGTTGCGGGCGTGCTCCAGCAGCTCGGCGTCGCTGCGCACCGCCGGGCCGGGATCGATCTCGGCGAGGATGAAGGGTTGCAGCGCCCGCGTCGCGGCCAGCCGGCGCGCCAGCCGCATGCCGGCCACCAGCACCCGCGCGTCGGTGGGGGTGGCGAGGTAGTTGGGATGGATCGCCGGCGGGTCGCGCGGATCCGGGGTTCGCGGCAGCAGGCGGCCGCGGCTCTCCGGGCGCAGCTGGCAGACCGAGGCGGTGAAACCGGAGAAGCGGTGCAGCCCTTCGCCCGGCTTGTCGCAGGACAGGGGCTGGATGTGGAACTGCACGTCCGGGGTGTCCAGGGCCGGGTCGGTGCGGGCGAAGATGCAGAGCTGGCTCGCCCCCATCGTCATGGGACCTCGGCGGAACAGCACGTACTCCAGCCCGATCAGCAGCTTGCGCCAGGGGTCGTTGACCTCGTCGTTGAGGGTCGGGCGGGTGCTGCGGTACATGGCGCGGGCCTGCAGGTGGTCCTGCAGGTTCTCGCCGACGCCGGGCAGCTCCTGCACCACCGGGATGCCGAGGCGCCGCAGCTCGCCGCCGCGCCCGATGCCCGACAGCTCCAGCAGGTGGGGCGAGTGGATGGCGCCCGCCGCCAGCACCACCTCGCGCCGCGCGGCGAAGCGCCGCTCGGCCCCGTCCACCCGGGCCTCGATGCCGGTGGCGCGGCGGCCGGCGACGGTGATGCGCCGCACCTCGACGCCGGTCATCACCGTCAGGTTGGCGCGGTGGCGGACCGGCCGCAGATAGGCGACGGCGGCGCTGCAGCGCCGCCCGTTGCGGGCGGTGAGCTGGAAGTAGCCGGCCCCCTCCTGGGTGGCGCCGTTGAAGTCGTCGTTGCGCGGGATGCCGATCTCCTCGGCGGCGGCGACGTAGGCGTCGCAGACGTCGCGCCGCACCCGCATGTCGGAAACCGCCAGCGGCCCGCCGGCGCCGTGGTAGGCGTCGGCGCCGCGCTCCTGGTCCTCGGCGGCGCGGAAGAAGGGCAGCACGTCCTCGTAGCTCCAGCCGGTGCAGCCGAGCTGGCGCCATTGGTCGTAGTCCTGCGCCTGCCCGCGGATGTAGAGCAGGCCGTTGATCGAGCTGGAGCCGCCGAGCACGCGGCCGCGCGGCCAGGCGAGGCTGCGGCCGTTGAGGCCGGGGTCCGGCTCCGTCTTCAGGCACCAGTCGGTGCGCGGGTTGTGCATCGTCTTGAAGTAGCCGACGGGGATGTGGATCCAGGGATAGCGGTCCTTCGGCCCCGCCTCCACCAGCAGCACCCGCACGTCCGGATCCGCCGACAGCCGGTTCGCCAGAACGCAGCCGGCCGAGCCGGCGCCGACGACGATGTAGTCCCACGCCGCGTCCGCGGAGGTCCCGTCCACCCTCATGCCCTCTCCTCCCTCGCGCGGCGGACCCAGCCGTTCGGATGCGTCCGTCCGCATGATGGTTTGTTTCGCCGCATCGCAGCACGGCGAAATTTTCTTTGCGTTCATCCTTGCACAGCTCCCGACCATGTGCAAATATGAAACGAAACGTTCCATAAAAATGAGAACGCGCCGGCGGGATCGGCCAATGGCCCGGAACGAGCCGGGCCCCAACGGGAGGAGAGAGATGGACCAGCAGCACCAGTTCTCGCGGCGCGATCTCGGCCGCGTGGCGGCCCGGTTCGGGTGGACGTCGACCCTGATCGCCCTCGGCGGGCTGGCGGGTCCGGTCGGCCTGGCGCGCCTGGCGCAGGCGGCCGAGGCGACGGCGACCAAGCGCCTGTCCAAGCCGGCCAAGCACACCTTCAAGTTCGGCGCCTCCGGCTTCAACGAGCAGAACCTCAACATCCAGAAGTCCGGCCAGATCTTCTTCGCCCGCGATCTCGAGGATCGCACCGGCGGCGAGATCCGCGTCGAGTTCCTTGGCAACAACCAGATCTGCAACCAGCTCGACTGCGTGCAGAAGGCGCAGCAGGACATCGTCCAGATCTTCTCGGCCTCGACCCAGAACTCGGCGGGCAACGCGCCCTACTACAACGTCCTGGACTTCGCGTTCATGTTCCCGAGCCGGGCGTCGCAGTACCATTTCTTCTATCATCCGGCGAGCGAGCGGCTGCTGCGCGAGCCCCTGCGCAAGCGCCACAACATCCAGTTCCTGTTCACCCATTGCGAGCTGCGCGGTCTCATGCTCGGCCAGAAATGGAAGGACAAGCCGACCGTGTCGCGCCTCGACGAGCTGGCCGGCACCAAGAACCGGGTCACCGGCACCCAGCTCGGCCGCATCGCCATGAACCTGCTGAAGCTCAACCCCGTGCCGATCGCCTGGGAGGAGACCCTGGACGGGCTGCGCCAGGGGCTGATCGACGGGGCGGAGACGTGGATGGGGGCGGTCGCCTACGCCAACATGACGCCGGTCGTGGCGCAGGCGGTCGACCTGCGCTTCTTCTGCGGCACCGAGCACACGGCGATGAACGCCGCCGTCTTCGAGAAGCTGGAGCCGGCGCTGCAGACCGCCATCATGGAATCCGCCTACACCGCCCAGGTCCACGTCCAGGGCAGCCACGAGGCGGCGCTCCACGACATCGTCGGCGCCTACGACCCGCCGCGGCCGGGCACCCTGTTTGCCAAGCACAACGTCCGGGTGGCGACCCTGCCGGCGGACGAGATGAAGAAGGCGGAGAGCATCGCCTCGCCCGAGCACAATCCGGAGCCCTGGGCGTCGTGGCGCGACCGGCTCGGCGAATGGGCCGGCGGCGTCGACGTCTACAAGGAGATCCACGCCATTGCCCGCGAGATCCCTGAGGACACCTCGGCGGTCAACGTTCCCCCGCGGCGGTGGTGGCTCTCGTAAGGGAGGCCACCCTTCTCGGGTGCGGCGGGGAGACCCGCCGCACCCGCATTTTCCGCCACATCGTCCGCCACAGCGGGAGGAACGGGCATGACGGGCGTGCTGCGCGCCGGGCGCTGGCTCGACGCCAATCTGGAACGGGTTCTGATCGTCGTCGCCTACGGGGCGATGGCGTCGATCATCTTCGTCGAGGTGATCCGCCGCTTCGCCTTCAACGAGCAGGCGCCGTGGAGCACGACGATCCCGGTCTATCTCTTCATCTGGATCACCTGGCTCGGCGCCTCGTGGAACGTGCGGCTGCGCAGCCATCTCGCCTTCACCGAGCTGCGGGCGCGCATGCCCTACTGGGCGCAGTATCTCTGCGTCAACCTCGACCACCTCCTGTGGATCGGCTTCGCGGCGATGGTGATCCGGCATTCCTTCGGCCTGATCGACCTGCTGCGCATGAACTACGCCATCGTGCCCGGCACCGACGAGATGATGCAGTGGTGGTTCTACCTGGCGATCCCGGTGGGCTGGTCGCTGCTGATCCTGCGCTGCGTGCAGAACATGGTCCAGGACGCCCGCCGCTTCTGGGCGGGCCAGCCCTTCACCTTCAACGCCGCCATCGCCACCAACTGAGGGGGCCGCACGGATGGATGCCGTTCTGCTGACCAGCTCCGTCATCGTCTCGACGGCGCTGTTCGCCATCGGGGTGCCGGTGTTCCTGGTGATCGGCCTGTGGGTCGTCATGGCCAGCCACCTCATCGGCTTCACCCTGACCAACATCCCCACGACCCTGTTCGAGGGGCTGAACTTCTTCGGCCTGCTGGCGCTGCCGCTGTTCATCCTGACCGGCGACATGATCGCCGCCGCCGGCATCGCCCGGCGCCTGACCGAGTTCGCCCAGTCCATGCTGAGCTGGCTGCGCGGCGGGCTCGGCGTGTCGACGCTCGGGGCGTGCGGCCTGTTCGCCGCCATCTCCGGCTCCAACGCGGCGACCACCGCCACGATCGGCCGCATCATGTACCCGGAGCTGGTGCAGGAGCGCTACGACCGCGCCTTCGCCGCCGCCACCATCGCCTCGGGCGGGGTCGTCGGCATCATCATCCCGCCGTCGGTGATCTTCATCGTCTACGGCTTCATCATGAACCTGCCGATCGGCGAGCTGTTCATCGCCGGCCTGCTGCCCGGCGTGCTGATGGTCGTGGCGATGCAGGCGGCCTGCCTGTGGATGGCGTGGCGGCGCGGCTGGGGTCTGGTGCGGCCGTTCGAGCTGCGCCGCCTGATCGTCACGACGGGGCGCGCCTATCTCGGGTTCCTGGCGATCTTCATCGTCCTGTTCGGCATCTACACCGGCATCTTCTCGCCCACCGAGGCGGCGGCGATCACGGTCGGCTTCTGCCTGCTGTCGGGCCTGTTCGTCACCCGCGAGATCCGCCCGGCCCAGGTGCCGGCGGTGCTGACCACCTCGGGGCAGATCACCGGCCTGCTGGCGCCGCTGATCGCCATCTCCATCGTCATGCAGCAGATCCTGTCGCTGATGGGGGCGGAGGCGGCGATCCGCGACTTCGTGCTGGGGATGGGCGGCCACGCCGCCATCCTCGCCACCTGCATGGCCATCATCCTGCTGGCCGGGACGGTGCTGGAGAGCCTGCCGGTGACGGTCATCCTCGCCCCGATCCTCGCCCCCATCGCCCAGCAGATCGGCATCGACCCCGTGCACTTCGCGGTGATCTTCCTGGTGGGGGCGGCCATCGGCTTCGTGACGCCGCCCTACGGCCTCAACCTCTACGTCGCCAGCAGCGTGACCGGGCTGCCCTACCTGTCGCTGGTGCGCTACGTGACGCCCTACTTCGTGGCGCTGATGCTGGTGTGGGTGGTGGTGGCGCTGTGGCCGGGCCTGTCCCTGTGGCTGGTCGGCTTCATGGGCGGCGGGTGAGGCGATGGACACGTCCGCCGAATCCCGTGACGGCGGCGGAGCCGCCGAGCCTCGTGACGGCGGCGGAGCCGCCGAGCGGCTGCTGACGCTGCTCGACGCCGTCGCCACCGCCGCCCGGCCGCCGTCGCTCGCCGATCTCGCCCGCGACACCGGCCTGCCCAAGCCGACCGCGCACCGGCTGCTGCGGCTGCTGGAGGAGCGCGGGCTGGTGACCCGCGACCTCGACGGGCGCGGCTTCACGGCGGGAGCGGCGCTGGTCGCCCTGGCGCGCCGGGTGCTGCACCGCCACCTCGCCGGCGCCCCCTGCCGGGCGGCGCTGGAGCGCCTGTCCCACGCGGTGGGGGAGACCTGCAACCTGGTCGTGCTGGACGGGCTCGCCATGCGCTACCTGGAGCGCGTCGAGGCGGCCTGGCCGCTGCGCCTCAGCTTCCAGGTCGGGCAGGAGGTGCCGGTGCACTGCACCGCCACCGGCAAGCTGATCCTGGCGCTCCAGCCGCCGCGCGAACGCAAGCGCCTGCTGGCGGCGCTGCCCCTGCCGGCGCTGACGCCGCGCACGGTCACCGATCCGGCCGCCCTGGACGAAGAGTTGGCACGCATCCGCGCCCAGGGGTACGGCACCGACGACGAGGAGTTCGTGCCGGCGATGGTCGCCGTCGCCGTGGCCGTGCGCAACGGGCCCGAACCGCCGGTCGCCGCCGTCTCGATCCACGCGCCGACGACGCGCTGCCGCCTCGCCGACCTGGTGGGCTATCTGCCGCTGCTGCGGGAGACGGCGGAGACCATCTCGGTGCTGGTGGAGGAGGGGGGCGCGGCGGCACCGCCGGTTCCGCTCCCCACGCGCTGACCGCCCGCCGCCCGTCAGCGGTCGACGCTCAGATAGTCCATGCCCGCCAGCACCTCGCGGACGACGGCGATCACCGCCTTGATGGCGGGCGACTGGCCGCTGGTGTGGTAGATCGCGAAGATCGGCACGCTTTCCAGCGCGGGCAGGGACTTCAGGATCGTCACCCGCCCCTTCAGGGCGTCGGTGTCGGCCAGCTTCGTCGGCAGGATGGCGACGCCCGTCCCGGCCGCCACCAGATGGGCGAGCATGGTGACGCTGGAACAGATGTCCAGCCGGGCGGGGACGATGCCGGCGCTGGCGAACCAGGCCTGGACCTGGCGGTAGCCGATGGAGGAGGGCTGGTTGCTGAGGACGGGGACGTGGGCGAGGTCGCCCGGCCGGACCGTCTCGGGCAGCTGCCATCGGTTGCCGGCCAGCCAGCTCGTCTCCTGGGTGCCGAGCGGGAGCATGGTGAACCCCTCCGGTCCGATCGGGTTGACGAGGAACGCCAGGTCGAGCCTGTGCTCCCGCACGTCCGGTTCGATGGCGGCGCTGGTGGCGAACGCGCACTCCAGCTGCAGGTCGGGGTGGCGCTCCTGCAGGCGCTCCAGGACCTTGGGCAGGCAGATCAGCGCGAAGCCCTCGGCGAAGCCGATGCGGATGTAGCCGCTGATCTTCTCCTGGTCCGAGCGCCGGCTCATCTGGCCGACGCTGTCGAGGACGCTGCCGGCCTGCGGCAGCAGGGCCTGGCCGTCCAGCGACAGCCGCAGGCCGCGTCCGGCGCGCTCGAACAGCGGCACGTGCACCGCTTCCTCGAGCGCCTTCAGACGGAGCGACACCGTGGGCTGGGCGAGGTGGAGGTGCTGGGCCGCCCGCTCGACGGAGCGCAGCCTGGCCGTCCAGAAGAACGCTTCGAGCTGCGCGATGGTGATCCGACTCATTGAATTTCCTGATCAAAAAGGCCAAAGAACTTCAATTGGACAGAGGAATTTAAATATCTTAAGAGGCATCAGGCAAGTGGAACGAGGAGTGCCGGCGTGGGCCAGGAGACCGAAATCGTCAGCATTGAGGGTTTCGACGTCGAGTGCCGGCTCCCCGAGCCGGTCGGCAACGCCCTTCGCGTCTTCGACCGCCGCCAGGCGCTGCTGGTGCGGCTGACCACCCGCTCCGGCGTCAGCGGCTGGGGGGAATGCTGGGCCTTTCCGGCGGCGGCGGGAACGTTCATCCGCACGGTCCTGGCGCCGGCCGTCCTCGGCGCCGACGCGGCGGCGCCGCGCGCGGTGCACGCCCGCCTGCGCGAGATGCTGGTGCCGGAGCGCCGCGGCCTCGGCCACGTCGCGCTCAGCGGGATCGACATCGCCCTGTGGGACTGCTGCGGCCGGGTCGCCGGCCAGCCGATCGCCGCCCTGCTCGGCGGCCGCCTGCGCGACCGCGTCATGGCCTACGCGAGCGGGCCCCTCCTGTGGGCCCGCGGCGACCGCTACCGCGGCCTCGAGCAGGCAGTCGAGGGGTACGCCGCCGCCGGATTCGCCGGCGTCAAGCTGCGGGTCGGCGTCGGCCAGCGTCGCGACGCCGAGGTCATCCGGGCCGCCCGGTCGATCCTCGGGCCCGACGCCCTGCTGATGGTCGACTTCAACGAAGGGGCCAGCGTGCGGCAGGCGGTGACGCTGGCCCACGCCGTCGAGGACGCTCGGCTGGCGTGGATCGAGGAGCCGGTGGCCCACGACAACCTGCCCGCCTACCAGCGCCTGTCCACTCTCCTGCCCGTGGCCCTGGCCGGCGGCGAATCGTTCTGCGGCGTCAAGTCGTTCCGCGACGCCCTGGCGACCGGCGCGCTCGACGTCGTCCAGCCCGATCTGGCGATCTGCGGCGGGTTGAGCGAGGCCATGCGGGTCGCCGGCCTGGCGGACGCGTTCGAGACGGCGGTGGCGCCGCACGTCTGGGGAACCGGCGTCAACTTCCTCGCCGCCCTGCAGTTCGCCGCGGTGCTGACGGCGCGGTACGGGGACATCCCGTTTCCCCTCTTCGAATACGACACGGGGGTCAATCCCCTGCGCTCCGCCCTCTACGACGAGGGGCCGGACAAGGACGGGATGATGGCGGTTCCCGACGGCCCCGGTCTCGGCGTCGAGATCGCCATCGACCGTCTGTCGGACTTCGTGACGGGGCACTGGAAGGTCGAATAGGTGGCGTCGTTTGTTCAAGACCGCACGTCAACGGGAGGACATCAGATGAAGCGACGTACTTTTCTGGCGGCGACCGGGGTCGCCATGGCCGCCCTGCCGAGGATCGCCGCGGCGGCGCCGGAGATCCGGCTGAACCTGGCCTTCGTCGGCGGCCCGGACGCTCCCGAGGCGATCGCCATGGGCCAGCTGGCGCAGGAGGTCGAACAGCGCACGGGCGGCCGGATCGCCATCCGGCTCCAGGGCGGCGGCGCCCTGGGAGGCGACCGCGAGGTCATCGAGAGCGTCCAGCTCGGCACGGTGGACATGGCGGTTCCCAGCACCTCGGTGGTGGCCAACTTCGTGCCGGAGCTGAAGGTCTTCGACATCCCCTTCCTGTTCCGCGACTTCGACCATGCCGACGCGGTGCTCGGCGGGCCGGTCGGACGGCGGAAGCTCGCCGACATCGAGAAGCGCGGGCTGATCGGCCTCGCCTTCGGCGGCATGGGGTTCCGCGAGCTGACCAACAACGCCCGGCCGGTGCGGACGGCGGCCGACGTCGTGGGGATGAAGATCCGCACGCAGCAGAACGACATGCACATCGCCGTGTGGCAGGCGCTGGGCGTCCTGCCGACGCCGATGGCGATCCCGGAGGTCTACACGGCCCTTCAGCAGGGCGTCGTCGACGGCCAGGAAAATCCGGTCGGCGCGATCATCAACAACCGGTTCGGCGAGGTCCAGAAGCATCTCAGCCTCACCGACCACGCCTTCACCCCCCTCGTCGTGCTGATCTCGCCGTCGGTTTACGGGTCGCTGGCGGAGGCCGACAAGGCCATCCTCGTCGAGGCCGCCAAGAACGCCATGGTGCGCAACCGCAAGGAGGTCGAGAAGATCGCCAGGAGCGGTCTCGACACCTTGCGCGGGCAGGGCGTGAGCGTCGTCGAGGACGTCGACAAGGCGTCGTTCCAGGACAGGCTGCAGCCGGTCTTCAAGACCTTCGCCGGCCAGTTCGGCGCCGAAGAGCTGAACGCGATCCGGGAGACGGCATGACCCTTCGGGCCGCGCGCTGGCGCTCCCTGTTCCTGGCAGTGGAGCGCCGCATCACCCAGGCGGCCGTCGCCGCGGGCTGCCTGGGGCTCGTGGTCGCCTCGCTGGTCGGCCTCTACCAGGTGGTCGCGCGGTTCGTCCTGTTCCGCCCGGCCGCCTGGTCGGAACCGCTGATCCAGGTGGTGTTCATCTGGATGGCCTATCTGGCGCTGGCCGGGGCGATGCGCACGGGAACGCTGATCTCCGTGGACGCCCTGCGCACCGTGCTGGCGCAGGGACCGTACAAGCGCCTGCTCGACACGGTCATCATGCTGTCGACGATGGCGCTGCTCGGCGTGCTGCTGTGGTTCGGCAGCGTCCTCGTCTGGCGCGTGCGCTTCCAGACCATCGCCGGGCTGGACATGGCGGCGTCCTGGGCCTACGCCGCGCTGCCCGTGGGCGCGGTCCTGTCGATGCTGGCCCTGATCGCCCACTTCCTCGACCCCAAGACCCACGCCGACGTGCCGGCCGACGCGGCGGGCTAGAAAGATCCCATCATGCTTCCCGTGATGATCGCCGCCATGTGCCTGCTGATGCTCGGCGCCGTACCGGTGGCGGTGGCCATCGGCCTGGCGGGGGTCATCGGCACCGCCGGCTTCACCAACCTGCCCCTGATCGTGGTGCCGCAGCAGGCCTTCATCGCGCTCGACAAGTTTCCGCTGGCGGCGATCCCGTTCTTCATCCTCGCCGGCAACATCATGGCGGCGGGCGGGATCTCGGCACGCCTCGTCGACTTCGTCGACGGCCTCTTGCGCGGCGTGCGGGGCGGCCTGCCGATCTCCTGCGTCATGGTGTGCATGATCTTCGCCGCCGTGTCCGGCTCCAGCGTGGCGACGACCTACGCCATCGGCGCCATCCTGATCCCGGCCATGGTCCGCCAGACCTATCCCGTCGGCTTCGCCGCCGCCCTGCAGGCGACCTCGGCGGAGCTGGGCGTCCTCATCCCGCCGTCGATCCCGATGATCCTCTACGGCGTGTCGGCCAGCACGCCGGTCGGCGAGCTCTTCGCCGCCGGGCTGGGGCCGGGGCTCCTCGTCGCCCTCGCCCTGACCGTCTACGTGGCGCTCTGGGTCCGCGTCACCGGCCACACGGTCGTCGTCGACGCGCCGCCGCGGCCCTTCTGGCAGAGCGCCCGCCGCGCCTCGCTGGCGTTCATGATGCCGGTGATCATCCTCGGCGGAATCTACGGCGGCATCTTCACGCCGACCGAAGCCTCCGTCGTCTCCGTCTTCTACGCCCTGATCGTCAGCGCCGTCGTCTACCGCGAGCTCTCCGTCCGCGACCTCGTCGACGCGATCACGCGCTCGACCCTGGCGTCGGCGATCATCATGTTCATCATCTCGATGGCGGGGCTGTTCTCCTTCGTCATCACGCGGGCCGGCATTCCGGCGACGATCGGCGCCTGGATCGCCGAGACCTTCACCGACGGCTTCACCTTCCTGCTGGCGGTGAACGCCTTCCTGTTCCTCATCGGCATGTTCATCGAGACCTCGGCGTCGATCGTGGTGATCGCGCCGATCCTGGCGCCGGTGGCCATCCATTTCGGCATCGATCCCGTCCATTTCGGGCTGATCATGATCACCAACCTGGCGATGGGCATGATCACGCCGCCGTTCGGCGTCAATCTGTTCGCCGCCTGCGCCGTGGCCAAGATCCCCCTGGAGCGGATGATCCGCCATCTCGTGCCGCTGGTCGGCGTGATCCTGCTGTGCCTGGCGCTCGTCACCTACGTGCCGGCGGTGACGCTGGCCTTCCGCGACCTCGTGTACCCGGGCTGACGGGCCGGCCTGGCGGCGCCGCCGCCCCCCGGGCCGCGCCACGCCGGCGACCGCCGCGAGGAGGTGGTTCCGGGATGGCGCCGCCGCGCTCGCGTTGCCGACTGCGGCCCTATCACCGTGCGCGCTGTCCGGAAAGTCGTCGTCAACGCGGGTTGCCGGACCCTTTGGCGACTGGCCGCCAAAGGGTGGATTGTGGTGGGCTCGCGGCGGGAGGTGCGTTTTGCGCCAGGAGCGGACTTTCAAGCGTACTAATTGCATGGCGGAACGAGACGTCTCGGCATGCAAGCTCAAGTGGTCTATCTTAGGTCGCGCAATGGTTAATTACCAAAACGTCCCAAGGCAATCCGCTTGTATCGTTTTTCGAATGCTTCGGTTCCGCCTTCCATCACTCTGCAAACAGCATCGCGAACTGCTTGTGACTGAAGCGATCCACGTTCGGCGACCACGCACTGTCCGTTCTTGAACGCCATTTCGAGAACCTTCTCCGCGTCCCCATTGACCACGATGTTGGGATTGTGGGTGACAACGATGACCTGCCTCCGGACCTTGATCTGTCGGATCTGCTGGACAATGAGGTCGTAGATCAGCCGGTTGTCCAGGTCGTCTTCGGGCTGGTCGAGCACCAAGGGCTCCGTGCCATAGGCCAGGATGAAGGCCAGTATGGCCGCCGTCTTCTGGCCGGGCGATGCCTGTTCGATGGGGCGGAAATTGCGACCGGTCCCGTCCGCGCTGTAGCTGACCTGTAGCCCATCCTCCGGATACCACGTGCGTATCCGGTCGCACTGCTCGGGTGTCAGCCTTTTCAGATGGTTGATGAGCGGCTTCTTCATGCCGGCAGGTGTCGCCTCTCCTCGGGCGGCAGCAATCAGATTGGTCTTCATCTCGTCCAGGCGCGCCTCGATGTCCGCAGCGGCAGTTTGGGCGTCACCGGGGATGTCCTTCAACAGCCTTCCCAGGAGGCCGTCCTGAGGCTTCCCGTCATCCTCCACCAGGATGTCTTGGGCAAAAACATCATCGTTCGCACGATTGATCAAGGCACGGAATGCCGCTTCGACGACGGAAAGCTCGGGCTGGTACGGCAAAATCTTGATGTTCACAAATAGGTTATTGCCAAGAACGCCGTCGACGAATTCCTGCCTCTTTCGCGTGATTTCCTGGCGTAACGCTTTGAGGCGATCCAGGCTTTCCTGGGCTTGATTCAGAACATACTGGCGGTTTTGCTCGATTTTCTTCAATTCGAGGATGCGCTGCTCCAGTTCCTGGCGTTGTTGAACCAGGACACTGTGTTGTGCCGGGTTATCCACGCCTTCATCACGGAGCCGCTCGACAAGGGCCGCGTATTCTTCTTCGCACTGCCTAACTCCAGCATGCCACGCCGACCCGTCGCGTCGCGCCTCCCAATCGACGCGCTGGCCGGCGGTTGCCTCGGCTATGCCCTTCAACGTCTCGGCCAGTTTCTGGAGCTCGGCATGCACGCCATCCAGAAGTTCCAGGGCACCCGCTTCCGCTTCGCTGCTCGGGTTGGGGAAGGCCGCACGGTCCACGTCCGGCGGAAGAATCGCCTTCTGCGCGGCGAGGATGTGCTCCTCAGCACTTGCCCAACGTTTTCGCCATTCGTCCAGCACCCGGACCTGACGCTGCTTCGCTTGATAACTCTTCAGGGTTTCGGCGTGGTGGTCACCCTCGAACACCGACAACTTCCGGACGACGTCATCCAACTCGCCGCGAACCTTATCAATTTGGGACGCCTGCGCGTCCAGTTCCCGGCATCGAGCCATCAGGGAGAGATAGTGCTTCTCTTCCTGGTCCCACCGGGCCTGCCACTCGGCCCGCTTGACACTGTCGGCCTCGTCGATCACCCGCAGCAAGGCGTCCTGGCTTTCCGCCATGGTGAACACCTGCTTTTGGCTGAAGAGCCGGACCGGGAAGCGGGAACGCACGTCGCCGGGCACGTCGGCTTCCAGACCATCGGCCTGGACCTGGGTGATGGCCGGCAGATCACCGGCCTGACTCCACTGCACGCAGAATTCGGCGCCGTCCTTGCGGTACTTGATCTTTATAGCAGTGCTGCTAGTCAGCATACCGCGATCCACGCGGCTACCAACTCGTTTGAAATTCATAAAGTCATCTAAGAGAGATGACGGTACCTCGTCTTCGCGACGGAGTCCTATCCGCATCATCTCCAGAATGGTGGACTTGCCTGACCCGCGACCGCCCACGAGCGTGCTGAGCCAAGGGCTGAACCGCGCGTGGAGCGGCTGCGGACGTCCGCACCGAAAGGCGTTGGCAACCTCGATGGACTCGATCATCAGAGCCGGAAGTCGGTTCTGCTCGCTCGGGTCCATATCGCTTCGCCGAATGGAAAGCGGGGCACCATCCAGGAGTGCCAAGCACAACCCCTCCAGGCATGGGCTTTCCATCTTTACCCACGTGAAGTGGGAGCCCGGATATTGAGGCCCATTCGCACCATCTGGATGATGGGAGTCCGATCCAAGAACCTCCGGCAATCCAAGGTTCAAGTCCTTGTAAATCTGGGGTTTGTCGGCATCATGACGAGTCAATTCAATTGCAGCCAGAAGACCACATTCCAAAAGCGGTTTTAGGGTGTTTCCGGTTAACCCGAACGCGCCCCGATCTTGATCGGCATGGGCGAGTATTGGAAGAGCCCCGACAGCGCGAATCTCCCGGATTACGTCAATGACTGATTTGTTTGCTGCAATCTCACTATCTCCGAAGTTTCCACAGTAGTCAACTCTTGTAAGTAGACGAACAATATCCAATGAGCTGGCAGAGGGATCGAAAATTGCCAGCACATGGGTTCCGCCATTGGCGGTGATCTCGACGCCAGGGAATAGGGTGAGCGGCCTGTAGCCGTTCGGCGGGGTGGCGGATGCTGCCATGGTGGTCAACGCCGCCTTCAAACGGTCGA
The DNA here is from genome assembly GCF_051225715.1 of Azospirillum sp. ST 5-10. Classification (NCBI taxonomy): domain Bacteria; kingdom Pseudomonadati; phylum Pseudomonadota; class Alphaproteobacteria; order Rhodospirillales; family Azospirillaceae; genus Azospirillum; species Azospirillum sp. ST 5-10. Next base: position 5,547 of record NZ_JBPJSP010000048.1, on the reverse strand, counting down.
TCCACACTCCGCTATTGTGGTCGCTCACCGCTACGCAGTCGATCCGCTTGCGCATAAAGGCGAGCAGCCATTCCTCGGGGGTGATCTGCTTCAGCGTGTTCTGGTTTGGCCCCTTGCCATAGTCCGACGATGCCGGCGTATGGGTATGAAAGTCGAAAGCCCACCAAGAGGCGCCAGCAATTCCAGAGGGAGGCATTTCTCAATCTCGCGTCACAGCTGAAACGATCGAATCATGGTCTCATTTTTAGCACAAATGTGAACGTCCGCAATTGGCGCAAAGCGGCCGTCGCTGAACGTTGCCCCGGCGCTGGCGATGCTCGACGTACCGCTGCTCGCCACGCACTTCTTCGTCTTCCACTTCGGCGTGCTGGCTGACGTGACACCGCCGGTGGTGCTGGCCGCCTTCGCCGCCGCCGGCATCGCCGGATCGGAGCCGATGCGCACGGGCATGACGGCCTTCCGCCTGTCGACGGGCAAGGCGACGGTGCCGTTCATGTTCGTCTACGCGCCGAGCCTGCTGTTCATCGACTTCGCCTGGGACCGCTTCACCGTCGCCTTCACCGGCCGGTTCGGCCGCCCCTTGGACACCGCCAGCAAACTCGCCAGCCGCTTTTGCCCGCTGGTCAGCCGGGCGGTGTTCATCGGCCGGCGTTCCGCCATCGACCGTCGGTGACGGCTGAAGTAGACATCCTATGGGATGTCGTTCGCATTCTCCAGCGTGAGGATTGCGCCTACGATCACTCGCATGACGAGAGCGGCCCTCGACACAAACGTCCTGTCCGCGGGCCTGCGCAGCCGCCAGGGCGCTTCGTTTGCGGTGCTGAGCCTCCTGGCCGACGGACGCCGGGCTTTGGTGACCACGGCCCTGTTCCTGGAATACGAGGCGGCGGTCAATGGCCGGGCGGACGTGCTGGTGACCCACGATGTCCGGGACTTTGCCACCGCCGCACCGCGGTTCGGCGTCCCGGTTCTCGGACCGGCGGAATTCCTCCGAGGAATGGCGACATGAGCAAGGCAACCTATCCTCTGAAGCTGCCCGCGTCCGTGAAGGATGCCGCCGCTCGGCTTGCCCGCGAGGATGGCGTATCCCTGAACCAGTGGATCGCTGCCGCGGTGGCCGAGACGGTCGGCGCCGTTGAAACCGCGGCCTCCTTCCTGAAGGACCATGCCGGCAACGCGACCGGCGCGGGCTTGCGCTCCTTCCTGGACAGGGTCCCGGACAGACCGCCACCGCCCGGCGACGAAGTGGAGCGGTAACGACCCGCCCGGAACCGGCGCAAAATCCGGACGCTGGTGGCAACCGGTGGCTTCGGACGTCCGCGCTTGGCGCAAAGCACCGAGGTCCACGGCGGCTCCGCCGGCCGGCGGCTCGATAGATCGGTCGTCCCGAGGCGCGACCGCACCCGTGAGCAGGAACCGCCGGCGCCCGACGCCGTCTTACGAATCCGTAAGACCCATGACGCCCGAAAGTGAAAATCGGTCAGAAACCCAGATGTTTCTGACGAAAATCTTGGTTGATCCAGACCCACGGCGTGGGATTATTCTTGAAACAAGACACGACAAATCAAACAGGAAAATGAAGCGTTTGTGATCTTGCGCATTTCAGGTCCACACGCCGGGCATTTGAAGGCCGCTTGACGTCCGATGCGCTGAATTGGACGGCCCGTACGGAGCACGGAGCACCGCCGCTGCGCGGTCAAGCGGACGCCATGGGCTGACACGCCACCTCATCACGCCGAGCCGCGACGTAGGCGGCGGAGAGGGCCGCCGTTTGGCGCTCCCGGCCGGTGCGCTGCCGGACTCGGAAGCCCGCCCGGTCATGCCGCTCCACACGGACCCCGGTTTCGCGACAGCCCGCGTCACGACCAGCGCCACGACCAGCGCCACAACCAACATGGATCCCGTCAATGAGCCTTCACCCCTCCTCGCCGGTGCGTCACGGCCGTCCGGCGGCGCTCTCCGCTTCCCCCACCGCCGGGAGGGAGGCGGTGGACGGCCGTAGCGGCGCCGGCGCGCCGCTCCCGGCGATCCGGCGCGAGATCCTGTTCGTCGACGGGGCGGTTCCGGGGTGGCAGGCCCTTCTCGACGGTCTCGGGCCGGAGGTGCGCGTGGTGCCGCTCGATCCCGGGAGCGACGGGGTGGCGCAGATGGCGCGGTGGCTGGCGGGGCGGCCGGGCTGGCACGCGGTCCATCTCCTGAGCCACGGCGTGCCGGGTGGCGTCGTCCTCGGCGGAACGGTCCTCGACGCGGCGGCGCTCGCCACGCGCGCGGCGGCGCTGGCCGCCGTCGGCGCCGCCCTGGCGGACGGCGGCGTGGTCGTGCTGTACGGCTGCTCGGTCGCCCACGGCGCGCAGGGGCGGCGGTTCCTGGCGGGCCTGGAGCGGGCGCTCGGCGTGCCGGTGGCCGCGTCGGCCTCCCCCGTCGGCGCGCGCGTGCACGGCGGCGGCTGGTCGCTGGCGCTCGCGGACGGCACGCCGTGGCCGCCCCTGTTCACGCCCGCCGCGCGCGACGCCTTCGCCGGGCTGCTGGACACCCTCACCGGGGATGCCGGCGACAACGCGCTGACCGGCACGGGCGACGACGACATCAGCGGCCTCGACGGCAACGATACGCTCTACGGTGGGAGCGGCAACGATCTGCTGGACGGCGGCGACGGCAACGATCTGATCTCCGGCGGCGACGGCAACGACACCCTCGTCGGCGGGGCCGGGACCGACACCCTGAACGGCGGGAGCGGCAACGACGTCTTCTATTTCGCCGCCGGCGCCGACTTCAGCGCGTTCGAGGTCCTCGCGACCGGCTCCAGCACCGGCAGCAAGACCATCCGGTTCCGTGGCGACGGCGACGGCGACACCCTGGTCCTCGGCGCCAACGTCTCCCACCCCGGCGCCAACCTGATCGTCCAGATCGTCGACGGCTTCAACGGCGGCGACAACACGCTGGCGGTCAACGTCGACATCTCCGGGCTGGCCGTCTCCTCCTCCCAGGTGCAGATGACGGGCGGGACGGGAAACAACGTGCTGACGGGGTGGTCGGGCACCGACGTCATGTTCGGCGACGCGGGCGACGACACCCTGTACGGCGGGGCCGGCGTGGACTCCCTCGGCGGCGGGGCGGGCAACGACTGGCTCGACGGCGGCGACGGCCAGGCCACCCTGCGCGGCGACGACGGGGACGACACGCTCATTGCCCATGCCGGCAACGATTCCCTGGTCGGCGGGGCCGGCAACGACTCCCTGGAGGGCGGCGACGGCAACGACCGGATGTCCGGCGACACGGGCAACGACCGGCTCAACGGCGGCGGCGGCAACGACTCCCTCCTCGGGGCCGCCGGCGACGACACGCTCATCGGCGGCGACGACGACGACTCGCTGGACGGCGGGGACGGAAGCGACATCCTCGCCGGCGACGGCGGCCGGGACACGCTGGCGGGCGGGGCCGGCGACGACTCCCTGGCGGGCGGCGACGGCGACGACGCGTTGCAGGGCGGAGCCGGGCTCGATACCCTTTCCGGCGGCGCCGGCAACGACAGCATCCAGGTGTTCAACGGTTCCGACGCCCCCGCCGGCGAGGTCATCGACGGCGGCGCCGGCAACGACGTGATCGAGTTCTTCGGCCTGGGCGGCAGCGGCGACACCCTGACGCTCGGGTCCGGCGTCGCCGACTCCGACAACACCATCACCGTCCGTCTCGTCAGCAACGCGAACCTGGGCATCGACGCCTCCGCCGCGACGCTGACCGGCGGCGTGGTCCTGCTGGGAGCGAACGGAAACGACACGCTGCACGGATCGGCCCACGCCGACACGGTCAGCGGCGACCTCGGCAACGACGAGCTGCTCGGCGGCGCCGGGAACGACCTTCTGAAGGGCGGCAGCGGCCTCGACCTGCTCAGCGGCGGCGACGGCGACGACGAGTTCCGCGGGTCCTGGACGGACCTGAGCGGCGACACCATCGCCGATCTCCGCGCGGGCGACACCATCGTCGTCACCGACATCGACATGTCCCAGCTCGACGGCTCCACGGCGAGCGGGACCATCCAGCTGACCGCCGGCGTGCTGACGCTGAGCGGCGTCACCGCCTCCTCCGGCGTCTTCGCGGCGACCTACGACAGCGACAGCGGCAACACCACCATCACCCTCGCTCCCGCGGCGCCCGGCCTGACGGGATTCACCGACGACACCGGGGCCAGCGGCGATTCCCTCACCGCCGACGCCACGCCGACCGTGACGGGCACGGCCGGCCCCGGCGCCACCGTCGTCCTCTACGACGGCGGGACGGCCTGGGGCACGGCGAGCGCCGACACCACCTCGGGGGCATGGACGATCACGGCCGCCTCCCTGTCCGACGGCGTGCACTCCCTGACCGCCCGCGCCATCGACTCCGGGATGACCTCGGCCGCCTCCTCGGCCCTGGCCATCACCATCGACACCACCGCGGCGGCGCCGGGCACGCCGGACCTCCTGCCGACGTCGGATGCCGGCGCTTCGAACAGCGACGACCTGACCAACGTGGCGACGCCGGACCTCACCGGCACGGTGGACGAGGCGGGAACCGTCATCCTCTACGACGGCGACGACGCCGTCGGCACCGCCACCATGGCCGCCGCCGGGACGTGGACGATCACCGCCGCCAGCCTGGCCGACGGCGCCCACACCCTGACCGCGCGGGCCGTCGACGGCGCCGGCAACACCTCCGCGGCGTCGTCGGCCCTGACGGTGACCATCGACACCACGGCCCCCCTGCTGTCCGCCAGCGTTCCGGCGAGCGGGTCGTCGGGCGTCGCCGCCGATGCCGACATCGTGCTCACCTTCTCCGAGACGGTGGTCCCCGGAACCTCCTTCATGATCCTGGGAGTGTTCCGGGCCGACGCGCCGGAAACCCCGGTGGAGACCTTCAACCTGGAGACCGGGGCGGGCGACCAGGGCGGCACCGTCACGGTGGACGGCACGCGGGTGACCGTCGACCCCGCCGCCGACCTCGACCAGGGCACGGCCTACGTCGTGCAGGTGTCGTCCACGGCGTTGCAGGATGCCGCCGGCAACACCTACGCCGGCCTCACCGCGACCACCGGCCTCACCTTTGCCACGGTGGCCGCCCCGACGCCGCCGTCGGGCGGCGGCCAGACCACCGTCACCACCCCGGTGCTCGGCACCCCGGTCACCGTCGTCAGTTCCACCACCTCGTCGTCGACGGTGGACGGCGTCGTCGTCCAGCAGCAGACCCTGGTCACCTCCAGCGGGGCAGCGGTGCAGATCGTCGAGGTGCCGATCGTCACCGCCGGCCGCGTGGAGGAGGACGCCACCACCGCGGCGGCGGACATCCCGCTGGTGCGCGACGCAGCGACCGGGCAGACGGTGCTGCAGGCCAGCGTGCCGACCGGCGTCGGCCTGCGGGTGGAGGGGGTGGCCGCGGCGCAGACGCCGGCCGACGCGCTGGCCGGCCTGATCCAGGCGATCCAGGCGCGCACCGCGGACGCCGGCGACGAGGCGGCGATGAGCGGGGTGGGCGAGGGCTTCCTCGCCGGGCTGCCGGCCGACGCCCAGCTCA
>NZ_JBPJSP010000047.1:0-32586 GCF_051225715.1 Azospirillum sp. ST 5-10 | reverse complement strand
CCGGCGCCGACAGCCGCACCATCTACGTCGACAACGTCCGCGTCGGCGACAGCTCGGCCAGCCTGGCGAGCATGATGTCCCGGGACGCGGACGACACCGCGTCCTCCGGCGGCAACTCGTCGGCGGGCGGCGGCTCCACGGAAAACGACGCGACCGACACGACGACCCAGCCGACGGACACGGCCGGTCCGGACACCTCGTCCGGCAGCTCCTCGTCCGGCGACTCCTCGTCGGGCAGTTCCTCGTCCGGCAGCTCCCCGTCGGGCAGCGCGGGGGCGGGCGGCACGGGATCGACGCCGTCCGCGCCGGAGCCGGCGGGCGCTGCGGCGACCGACGGCGCCGACCATCTCGCCGGCAGCGTCGCCGCCGACGTCATGAGCGGCGGGGCCGGGCAGGACACGCTGTCGGCGGGCGAGGGCGCTGACGTCCTGTACGGCAACCAGGGCGACGACCGGCTGTTCGGCAACCAGGGCGCCGACGTCCTGTTCGGCGGTCAGGACGGCGACGCCGTGTTCGGCGGCCAGGACGGCGACACCGCCTTCGGCAACCTCGGCAACGACGAGCTCTACGGCAACCTCGGCAGCGACGCGCTGTTCGGCGGCCAGGGCGACGACCATCTGTTCGGCGGCCAGGGCGACGACGTCCTCGCCGGCAACATGGGGGCCGACACCATGGCCGGCGGCCTCGGCGCCGACCGCTTCGTCATCGGCCAGGCGGGGACCGGCGTCGATCATGTCGCCGACTTCACCGCTGCCGAGGACCGCCTCGACCTGTCGGCGGTGCGGGCCGCCTTCGAAGCGGCGACCGGGACCGAGCTGACGGCCGAGCACCTGGCCTTCATCCAGGCCGGCGCCGCCACCGAGGTGCAGGTGGACGCCGACGGCGCGGGCGCCGGCGGCTTCGCGACGGTCTGCGTCCTCGACGGCGTGCTGGCCGGCGATCTCGATCTCGGCGGCAACGTCCTGCTGCACGACAGCGGGACCGACACCGTCGTCTGACGGGCGGGGCGGGGCGGAAATCGGCGGACGGACATTCCGGTGTAACAGAGCGGCGCTATGGTCCCGCCTCGACCACCGCCCGACCACCGCCGCCCAACCATCGAGGCCGGCCATGAGCCGCACCGCACCGCCCGACCGCCCCCTCCATTGCGCCTGCTGCGGGCGCCCGTTCCACCGCGCCAGCCGCCGTGGACCGGCGCCCCTCTACTGTTCCAAGGACTGCCGCGGCCAGATCCGCGTCCGGGCGCAGGTCTGGCGCCGGAACGCCGCGGCCGCCGCCCCTCACGAGGTGACGGAGCGCCGCCGGGCCTGACGGCGGTCCCGCAGCGCCGCCAGGGCACGGGCCGCCGCCTCGCTGACGCCGGCCCAGTCGCCCGGGGCGGGCTGGCGGAACAGGCGGGCGCTGGGATACCACGGGCTGTCGTCGCGCTGCAGCAGCCAGCGCCAGTCCGGCCAGTGCGACAGCAGCACCCACACCGGCACGCCCAGGGCGCCCGCCAGATGGGCCGGCGCGGTGCAGGACGACACCACCAGATCCAGATTGACCATGATCGCCGCCGTGTCGGCGAAGTCGCCGATCTCCGGGCCGAGGTCGGTGAAGCCGGGCGGCAGCGCGGCTCCCTCCAGGTCGCGGCGGCCCGCTCCGACCTGGAGGGCGTAGAAGCGCACCCCCGGCACCGCCAGCAGCGGCCGCAGCGCCGCCAGGCCCGGCGAGCGCGCCCGGTCGGCCGGGAACACGGGATTGCCGGCCCACACCAGGCCGACCGCCGGGCCCGCGTCCTCGGCGGTCCCGCCCAGGCGCTGCCGCCACGCCGCCGCCCGCCGCGGCTCGGCGTGGAGATAGGGCACGGCGGCCGGCAGCGTGTCGAGCGTCGTCGCGAAGACGCGCGGCAGGCTCAGCAGGGGGCACTGGACGTCGAAGGCGGGCAGGGGCGTCCCCTGGGCGACCACCTCCGCCACCCCGGCGACGGTGCGCATCAGGGCCACCAGGTCGCGGCCGACCTCCACCACCACCCGGGCGCCGCGGGCCGCCACCAGCGGCGCGTAGCGCACGAACTGGATGGCGTCGCCGCGTCCCTGCTCCTCGTACAGGAGGATGGTGCGCCCGGCGATCTCCTCGCCCTGCCACTGCGGCTGCGGGAACCCGCGCGGCCTGGTCGGGAAGTTCGGGATGGCCCAGCGTGCCTCGTAGCCGTCCCACGCCTCCCGGCATCGGCCGGCCAGCAGCAGGGCCAGCGCCCGGTTCCAGCGGACCATGGGCTCGTGCGCGGCGAGGCGCTCGGCACGGTCGTGGCCGGCCAGGATCTCGCCGATGCGGGCGGGGTCGGCGACCGCGTTGGCGCGGTTCGCCAGGGCCGCCGCCAGACCGGGATCGAGGGCCAGGGCGCGGTCGAACGCCGCCACCGCCTCGGCGGCGCGGCCGGCGCGCCGCAGCATCCGGCCGAGCAGGTCCCACGTCGCCGTCGCCGCGGGCTCGATGCGCAGGGCGCGGCGGGCGGTCCGCGCCGCGGCGGCCCCGTCGCCGGCCTCCGCCAGCAGATGGGCGAGCCGGTCGAGGGCGGCGGCGAGCGCCGGGGCGAGGGCCAGGGCCCCGCGCAGCGCCGCGGCCTCCGCGTCCGGTCGGCGTGCCTCGCCGAGGGCGCGGCCGAGGTCGAGGCGCGCCGGCAGGTTCATCGGGTCGAGCCGGGCGGCGGCGCGCAGCGCGTCGACGGCCGCGGCATCGCCGAGCTGCATCCGGACGAGCCCGAGATGGTGCCACGCCTCGGCGTTGTCCGGGCGCACGCGGACGGCGCGGTCGAGCCACGCCGCGGCCTCGGCGGCGCGGCCGAGCGGTTGCAGGGAGAGGGCGAGGCGGTGTGCCCCCTCGCCGAGGTCGGGCTGCAGGGACAGCAGCCGCCGGGCGGCGGCGGCGGCCCGGCCGTGACGGCCGCCGGCCTGGTCGAGCAGGGCCAGCGACGCCGCCAGCTCCGGCGAATCCGGAAGCCTGCCGAGGGCGGCGTGGAAGGCCTCCGCCGCCTCCGCCTCGCGACCGAGGGCGCGCAGCACCTTGGCGTGGTTGGCGTGGTAGTCGCCGACCTCCGGGCGCAGCGCCGCCGCCTTGGCGATCAGCGCCTCGGCCGACTGGAGGCGGCCCGACTGGCCGTGCAGCAGGCCCAGCAGGTGCAGCGCGTTCGGCTCCTCCGGCACGGCGTCGAGGATGCGGACGTACAGCGCCTCCGCTTCGGCGGTGCGGCCGGCGAGTTGGTGGTCCAGCGCTATGCTCAGCGCCTCCTGGACGGTGGCCATGCGGACGGTCCCTGTGGTGGCGGACGATTATGGGACGCCGGCCGGCGCTTGCAACCGTCGATCCCGCGGCGCCCGCCCGGAACCGCCCGCCCGGCCGCCGGTTGAGCCTGCACGCCCCGGCGCCCGCGCATCGTCCCCAGAGGGCGCCGGGCGGACCGGCGCACCGCATCCCACGCGCACGGGAGAGACCGCCGATGGCCAAGCAGATTCCCCTGTCGCCCGAGAGCAGCGCCGTCACTCCCGAGATCGACGCGGCCCATCACGACCACACGCACGAGATCGCGCCCGACCTCGCCTATCGCCGTCTCGGCATCGTCAACGTGGTGTTCCTCGGCCGCCCCGGCGCCGGCGACCGCGGATGGGTGCTGATCGACGCCGGCATTCCCGGCACCCGCAGCTTCATCGAGAGCGCCGCGGCCGAGCGCTTCGGCCGGGGCGCGCGGCCGGCGGCCATCGTCATGACGCACGGCCATTTCGACCATGTCGGCGCGCTGGAGGATCTCGCCGCGGCGTGGGACGCCCCGGTCTATGCCCACCCGCTGGAGCGCCCCTACCTCGACGGCACCGCCGCCTACCCGCCGGGCGACCCGTCGGTGGGCGGCGGCGCCATGGCGGCGCTCGCCCGCCTCTACCCGCGCGGCCCGGTGGACGTCGGCTCCCGGCTGCGCAGCCTGCCGGAGGACGGGACGATCGCGGAGATGCCGGGGTGGCGCTGGCTCCACACGCCGGGGCACAGCGTCGGCCACGTCTCGTTCTGGCGGGAGGACGACCGGGCGATGATCGTCGGCGACGCCTTCGTGACGACGGACCAGGAATCGGCCTACGCGGTGGCGGTGCAGCGCGCCGAGATGCACGGGCCGCCGATGTACTACACGGTGGAATGGGACAAGGCCCGGGACTCCGTCGCCCGGCTGGCGGCCCTGGAGCCCGAACTGGTCGTCACCGGCCACGGCGCGGCGATGCGCGGCGCCGAGATGCGGGCGGCGCTGCAGCGACTGGCGCGCGACTTCGACCGGATCGCCGTGCCCCGCCACGGGATCTATCTGGAGCGGCCGGCGCGGGCCGAAACCGGCGGCGCCTACCGTGACCCGCGACGGTAGAGAACACGGACCGTGTCGGCGTAGAATGGTTGGAAAACGGGTGGAGGAACGGTCATAATCGCCGGCCCCGGCGTCCCCGGGGTGGCGGCCCTCGGCGTCGTCCCACACCTCAGGAACAGGAACGGCGTTGTCCACCAGTCGCGCGGCCGAGATCGAGAAACGGCAGGAGCCGTCCGCCGCGCCGTTTCCCCGCGGTGTCCGCTTCCTCGCCTCCCTGGCGGAATGCGTCCTGGACGAAGGCGCCTTCGCCGTCGTCTACACCGGCCCCGACCTGCGCTGCCGCCATGTCGATGCGCGCTTCGCCGCGCTGCTGCGGCTGGACCCGGCGGCGGTGCCGGGGCACCCCGTCGATGCCCTGCTGCGCGAGGCCGCCCCGGCCGTCGCCGGGGCGTTCCTGCGGGCCGCGGAGACCGGTCGCGCGCAGCCGGTGGACGGCACCCTCGGCGGCTCCCTCGGCGGCTCCCTCGATGGCGCCGCCGGCGAGGCCGGCCGGGGCCCGGTGCGGCTGACCGGCACCGTCGTTCCGCACCGCGGCGCCGGTGGCGCCGTGGCCGGCTTCCTCGGCATCCTCCGGGACGTCGGCGGCGGCCGGACCGCCGGCCTGGACACCCGCCGCGACCCCGTCGTGGCGGCGCTGCTCGACGCGGCGGTGGACGGCATCATCATCACCGACGGGCGCGGCGTCATCCGCTCCGTCAACCGCGCCTGCTGCACCCTGTTCGGCTTCGACGAAAGCGAGTTGCTGGACCGCAACGTCGCCGTTCTCATGCCGTCGCCGTTCGCGCGCGACCACGACCGCTACATCGACGTCTACCGGGAGACCGACCGGGCGAAGATCATCGGCATCGGCCGGGACACGCTGGGCCGGCGCAAGGACGGCACGGTCTTCCCGATCCACCTCAGCGTCGGCGAGGCGAAGGTGGGCGCCGAGGCGGCGTTCGTCGGCATCATCCGCGACATCTCCGACCGGCTGGCGGCGGAGCAGCGCGCCTCCTACCTCGCCCGCCACGACCCGCTCACCGGCGTGCTGACGCGCGCCGCCTTCCTGGAGGAGTGCGAGGCCGTGCTGGGAGCGGCGGCGGACGGCGGGGCGTGCTACGCCCTGTACGCCCTCGACGTCGACCAGTTCAGCGACATCAACGAGGCGTTCGGCTTCCACGTCGGCGACGCCGCCCTGAAGACGCTGGTCGGCCGGATGGCCGAGGTGCTGCCCGGCGACTCCCTCGTCGGCCGCGTCGCCGCCGACGAGTTCGCGGCGCTGGCGCGGCTGCCGCAGGCCGACGCCGGGCGCACGCTGGCGGAGGCCCTGCACGACCGGCTCACCGCCTCCATCTTCGCCGACCGCCACTGGGTGCGGCTGCGGGTGTCCGTCGGCGCCGCCGTGCTCGACCGTCCCGCGGAGGGGCTGGAGGAACTGAGCGCCCGGGCCAAGCTGGCGCTGCAGTCGGCGCAGCACGGCGGCGGCAACGCCGTCTGCCTCTACACGCCGGAGATGGCGGCCGCGGCGGCACGGCGCGCGCTGCTCACGGTGCATCTCGCCCACGCCATTGAGCGCGGCGAGCTGCACCTGCTCTTCCAGCCCATCGTCGCCGGGGCCAGCGGCCGGATCGTCAGCGCCGAGGCGCTGCTGCGCTGGACGCATCCCACGCTGGGGGGCGTGTCGCCGGGCGAGTTCATCCCGGTGGCCGAGGAAAGCGGGCTGATCGTGCCGATCACCGACTGGGTGCTGACCACGGCCGTGGACCAGATGGCGGCGTGGCTGGCCGAGGGAGCCATGCCGGAGCGGGTGTTCGTGAACATCTCCGGCCAGCAGTTCCTGCGCGGCAACCTCACGCACCGCCTGGCCGAACTGCTGGAGGAGCACCCCGCCCTGCACGGGCGGCTCGGCCTGGAGATCACCGAGCAGGCGGCGGTGCACGACGTCAAGGCCGCGGTGCGCATCCTCGACGAGCTGGCGAGCGTCGGCGTCCAGGTGGCCATCGACGATTTCGGGTCGGGCTACTCGTCGCTCAGCTACGTCCAGCAGCTGCCGGTCACCAAGCTGAAGATCGACCGCTCCTTCATCATCGGCCTTCCCCACGACGCCAAGAACGCCGCGCTGGTGCGCGCCGCCATCGGCATGGCCCACGGCCTCGGCCTCGCCACCGTCGCCGAGGGGGTCGAACTGGACGAACAGCGGGAGTTCCTGCGCGGCATCGGCTGCGACATGCTGCAGGGCTATCTGTTCGGCCGGCCGATGCCGGCCGACGCCCTCGCCGATCTGGTCCGCGGTCAGGACGCGCCGGCCTGAGCGTCCGGTCGGCGCCGCTTCAGTCCGGCGGGTCGTGGCGGCGCTGGCGCCGCTCCCAGCGGCGGAAGGCGGCGCGGCGCCAGCGGCCGCGCAGCGCGGCCAGCAGGGTGCCGGGCCGGTCGAACAGGAGGATGCGCGGCCGCGACGCCGCGCTCGGTTCGAGCGCGAGGCCGACGGCGGTGATCTCCCCGTTCTCGACGTCGCGGACGATGAGCTCGACGCTGCCCATGCGGATGCGGTCGCCCGGCTCGAACGCCTCGCCGAATTCGGTGTGGAACAGGGCGCCCAGGGTGCGGTCGGCGTTGGCGAGCGCCATGGGCAGGCCGTAGAGCTCCGCCAGCTGGCCGACCGTCACGTCCGGCATCAGCACGAGGTCGCCGTAGAAGTCGCGGTCGTCCTGGTCCAGCGGGCGGGCGCCGCCGAACAGCTTGTCGAGCAGTTTCAGCCGGTCGGGCGCGATGAACAGGTAGACGCGGTCGCCGGCGTGGAGCGGCCGGGTCTTGTGCAGCGGCACCACCCGGCCGTCGCGGATCACCAGCGACGGCCGGCTCCAGCGCGGCAGGCTCTGGCCGCGGGCGACGGGGCTTTCGGGATGGACGGTGTACGCCACCAGCTCGTGCTCGGCTTCGCCGGGAAGCTCCAGTTCGACGCGCTCCACCGGGCCGGTGCGCGGCGGCACGACCAGGCGCAGCCAGCGCGCCATCGGCCCGATCGTCCAGCCCTGGACCAGCAGCGAGACGAGGACCACCAGGAAGGCGGTGTTGAAGATGTCCTGGCCGTTGGGCATCCCGCCGAGGATGGGGACCAGCGCCAGCAGGATCGACACCGCGCCGCGCAGCCCCACCCAGGCGATGAAGGTGGTCTCGTTGGCGGTGAAGCGGAACGGCAGCAGGCACAGCCACACCGCGACCGGCCGGGCCAGCAGCGTCAGCACGAGGGCCAGCGCCACCGCCCCGCCGGCGACGTCGGCGAAGGTGCGCGGCGTCGCCAGCAGGCCGAGCATGACGAACATGACGATCTGGCTGAGCCACGTCAGCCCGCTGTGGAAGCGGCGCAGGCCCTGGGCGCCGCGCAGCGGCAGGTTGCCGGCGACCAGGCCGGCGATGTAGACGGCGAGGAAACCGCTGCCGCCGAGCACCGTGGTGACGGCGAAGACGAACAGGGCGAAGGTCAGGGACACCACCGGGTTGAGCGCGGACTCCAGGCGCGCCGCGTTGATGAAGGCGACCAGCAGCGCCCCGCCGATCAGCCCGCCGGCGGCGCCGCCACCGAGCTGGGCGGCGAAGGTCAACGCCATGCCGAGCGTCGTCGCCGCCTCCGGCTCGGTCGCCAGCTCGACCAGCAGGACGGTGAGCAGGATCGCCATCGGGTCGTTGCTGCCGGACTCGATCTCCAGGGTCGAGCGCACGCGCTCGCGGATGGTGATGCCGCCGACCCGCAGCAGGAAGAACACCGCGGCGGCGTCGGTCGAACTGACGACGGCGCCGACCAGCAGGGCTTCGACCCAGGAGAGGTCGAGCAGGACGTGGGCGGCGGCGCCGACGATGCCGGTGGTCAGCGCCACCCCGGCCGAGGCCAGCGTCAGCGCCGGCCACGCCGCCGTGCGGTAGCTGTGGACGGGGGTGTCGAAGCCGCTCTCGAACAGGATCACCGCCAGGGCGATGGAACCGATGAGAAAAGCGGTGGGGGCATCGTTGAAATAGATGCGGCCGATCCCGTCCTCGCCCGCGAGCAGGCCGACGGCCAGGAAGATGAGGAGCAGCGGTGCGCCGAGTCGCATGGCGACGTAGCTGGTCAGGATGCTGGCGATCAGCAGCGTCGACCCGACCAGGATGATGTAGCTCGCCGTCTCCATCGCACCCGTACCCGCCTTCTCCGCCGCGATCCGCAGGCGGCGATCTTCATGCCGCCGATTCCACCCGTTCGCTGCGCTGCACGCAAGGCCGGAACGGAGGTCACGGCCGATGTCACCGGCCGCGGCGGGTTTGTCCCACCCGTCACGATCGGGGTCATGTTATGGAAAGGCAATCGACAAACGACGGAGATTTCGGACCGTGGCGACAACCACGCGCGCCGGCTGGGCCGGCATGTCCGCATGCCTTGCGGCGCTGTTCCTCGCGACGCCCCTGCACGCCGAGGAAGCGAGCTTCGCCGGACGATTCGTCCGGATCGACCGGGACTGGGGGGACGTGGAGGTGGGCGAGACCGACGGTGCGTCGTCCCGCCTGATGGTCACCGGCCCGGCCACCGAGTTCTGGCCGACCGCCGGGCTCGGCAGCGGCCGCTCCACCAAGGCGGCCTATTTCACGGAACTTCGCCACGACCTCGCGTTCGGCGTCAGCTATGCGCCGATCGCCGACGGCACCGGCCTCGGCGACGCCCTCCACATGGTCGAGGCGGCGCTGCGCCACGGCACGTCGCTGGGCGGCGCCCGGCTCGACTTCACGGTCGGCGGCGTCGGCGCACAGGCGCGCAACCCGCTGCTGGCGGCGCCGCTGCGCTCGCTGATGGCGGGCGGCGAGGTGGTGTGGCGGCAGCTGACGATGGGAGCCGCCGTGCGCGACCAGAAGGCCGACGCCGGCGCCCGCCGGAGCTGGACCGCCGGCCTCCTCTATCAGGCCGGGGACTGGAGCGTGCGCGGCCAGGTCGCCCGCACCGTGACCGCCGGAGAGGCGACGTCGGGCGGCTGGAACACCGCCGTGCGCTACGTCGTCACGCCGGGCATCGCCCTGACCGCCGGCCTGTCGCAGTCGGGCGCCGAGGCGGAGACGACGGTGATGCGGCTGGGGACGCGGATCCGCTTCTGATCGGCGGCGCCGCGGCACTCCCGCGGCCTCGGCGGGAGCGGCCGGCCGTCAGCTCTGCAGCTGCCAGGTGCCGTTCGCCTGCTGGCAGGCCACGCCCTGCGCGGAGTCGCTGCCGTTGCCGGTGTTGACGGTGTGGGTGTACTGGCGGCACAGCTGGCCGGCGCTGTTGCGGAAGGTGCCCTGCGGCTGCACCGTTCCGCTGTAGCCGGACTGCGGGTTGTTCCAGGTGACGGTCTCGTTCTGCACCACCGCCTGCTGCTCGGCGTTGACGGCGCGGCTCCGGTCGTTGCCGCTGAAGTTCTTGGCGAGCATGTTGCCCGCGTATGCCCCCAGCAGGGTGCCGATGGCGGTGGTGGCGAGCTGTCCGCTGCCGCTGCCGAACTGCGATCCCAGCAGGGCGCCGCCGGCGGCACCGCCGACGGTGCCGATGGTTTCCGTCGTGTTCATGTCGCCGAGGCCGCCGAAACCGCCGGACCCCTGGCAGGCGGTGAGCGAAAGCGCGACGGCGGCGCAGGCCACCTTCATGCGAAGCGTCGTCATCGTCCGATCCTCCCTTGCGGCTGGCTCTGCCGGGCAAACCCGCCGCGTCCTTGCGAAGTTCCGGACGATTTGCATGGCCGCGTCGCGGGAGCATTCGGCCGCGTCGTGCGTTCTATGCCTGACGTGACGACTTATGGGAGGCAGGACGATGTCCCAGTTGCGACTGATCGGGGTGGCCGCCGCCTTGCTGATGCTGGCCGCGTGCTCCACCGGCGGCGTGGTCGGCGGTGCCGCCGGCGCGGCCGGCGGCTATGCGGTCGACGGACCGCGCGGTGCGGTGATCGGCGGCGCCGGCGGCGCGATCCTCGGCGACATCATCGACTGACGCCGCTCCAGGATAGACGTACGGAGGAGGACGACATGACGAAGACCGTCGCGGCCGCTTTGCTCGGCCTGACCCTGTTCGGCACCGCCGCGTGCGAGAACATGTCCACCCAGGAGCGCCGCGCCCTCTACGGCGGCGGCATCGGCGCCGCCGGCGGCGCGCTGATCGGCGGGGTGACCGGCGGCAGCGCCGGCACGGGCGCGCTGATCGGCGGTGCCGCCGGCGCGGCGACCGGAGCGTTGACCGATCCGGGCGACATCCCCGGCGAGGACCTGTTCGACTGACCTTCGGCGTGCCGGGCCGGCGGCGGACGGGTCAGGTCCGTTCCGGCTGCCGGGGCGCCACGCCGAACAGGGCGAGCGCGTCCTGGATCTCCGGCAGCGCCCGCTCGACCGCCGCCTCGCCCTCGCGGATGCACTCGTCGGCCCGGTCGAATTCCAGCAGCCCGATGTGGCCGACGCGCGGCGCGATGTGGACGTCCGGCGGCTCGCCCGCCAAGCGCGAGCGGGTGATGCGGTCGGTGATGATCCCCAGCGCCGACACCATGACGCCGAACATGCTGGGCCCCTCGTAGTCGCGGCGGAAGACGCGCCGGGCCAGCGCGCCCATGGCCGTCCGGCCGCTGTCGGCCCCCTCGGCCTCGTCGATGAGGTCGGCGAGATCGAAGCCGGCCGCCGTCGGCAGGTCGGTGCCGGGGCGGCGGGCCTTGCCCAGCAGGTCCGCCGCGAGATTGACGGCGATCACCACCGGCACGCCGAGGCTGCGGCAGCACGACACCGGCACCGGGTTGACGAGGGCGCCGTCGACCAGCCAGCGGCGGTCGAGGCGCACCGGCGGGAAGACGCCCGGCAGCGAGATCGACGCCCGCAGCGCGTCCACCAGGTCGCCGCGCTGCAGCCACACCTCGTGCCCGCTCAGCAGGTCGGTCGCGGTGGCCATGAAGGGGGCGGGAAGATCCTCGATGCGGGCGTCGGCGAGGTGCCGGCGCAGTTCCGCCACCAGGCGGTTGCCGCCGATGAGGCCGCCGCCGCTGCGCAGGCGCAGGTCGAGGTAGCCGACGATCTTCAGCCGGGTGAGCCCGCGCGCCCAGGCTTCCAGCGTGTCGAGCTGGCCGGCGAGGTAGCAGCCGCCGACCAGCGCCCCCACCGAGGAGCCGCACACCACGTCGGCGACGATGCCGTGCCGTTCCAGCGCGCGCAGCACGCCGATGTGCGTCCATCCCCGCGCCACGCCGCCGCCGAGCGCCAGGGCGATGCGCGGGCGCCCGCGTGCCGGACCGCCGTCCATGGCCATGTGTCCCTTCCCGAGCGCGGTCAACCGACCGTCCCAGTGTGGCCGGTCGCGGTCAAGGAGCGGTTAACGGCGGCCCCGGTGGACAAGCGGCGGCCCCGTCGGGTATGGCTTCGCCGCCCGCAAACACAAGGCGCCGACGTGAGCAAGACGACCGGAGACAAGCTGCGGCTGGACGCGGCGACCCAGGAACTGGCCCTGCGCATGTGGCGGCAGTGGATCCGCCGGTACCGCGGCCGCCTCCTCGTCGCCATCGCGCTGATGGGCGTGGTCGCCGCCACCACCGGCGCCTACCCGCTGCTCATCGAGAAGTCCTACAGCATGTTCGAGGCGCAGGACCGCGCCATGCTGTTCCTGATCCCGCTCGCCATCGTCGTGGTGACGACGGTGAAGGCGGTGTCCCTCTACGCCCAGACGGTGGTCACCACCGCGGTGGTGCAGCGGGTGATCGCCGACATCCGCATGACGCTGTTCTCCCACCTGCTGTCGGCCGATCTCGCCCGCCTGCAGGCGGCGCCGACGGGCACCCTGACGGCGCGCTTCATCAACGACGTCGAGCAGATCCGCAACGCCCTGACCCGCTGCCTCACCGGCCTGGTGCGGGACGTGCTCACGGTGATCGCCCTGGTCGGCGCCATGTTCTACCTGGACTGGCTGCTGTCGCTGGTGGTTTTCCTCCTCTATCCCCTGGCGGCCATCCCCATCGTCAGCATCGGCCGCCACCTGCGCCGGGTGTCGCGCCAGACCCAGGCGCAGGTCGGCGACATGACCGCGCTGCTGGGCGAAAGCCTGGCCGGGGCGCGCATGGTCAAGACCTTCCGCCTGGAGGACTACGAGCGCCGCCGCGCCGCCGCCGCCTTCGAGGAGAACTATCGCCTGACCATGAAGGCGACCCGCCAGCGTTCCCGCCTCGACCCCATGCTGGAGGTGCTGGGGGGCGTCGCCGTCGCCAGCGTCATCGCCTTCGCCGGCTGGCGCATGGCCAGCGGGGCCGGGACGGTGGGCGAGTTCACCGGCTTCGTCGGCGCCCTGCTGATCGCCGCCCAGCCGGTGCGCGCCATCGGCACCCTCAACACGGCGCTGCAGGAGGGTCTGGCCTCGATGCAGCGCATCTTCGAGGTGATCGACGAACGCCCGCACATCGAGGACCGGCCCGACGCCCGGCCGCTTGTGGTCGACCGTGCGGCGATCCGGCTGGAGGCGGTGCGCTTCGCCTACGAGCCGGGCGGCGCCACCCTGAAGGACCTTGCCCTCGACGTGGCGCCGGGCAGCACGGTCGCCCTGGTGGGGCGCAGCGGCGCCGGCAAGTCGACCGTCTTCAACCTGATCCCGCGCCTCTACGACGTCGGCGGCGGGCGGGTGCTGATCGACGGCCAGGACGTGCGCGACGTCACCCTGGAGAGCCTGCGCCGCGCCGTCGCGGTGGTCAGCCAGGACACGGTGCTGTTCAACGACACCATCCGCGCCAACATCGCCTTCGGCCGCCTCGACGCCGACGACGACGCCATCGCCGCCGCCGCCAGGGCGGCGGCGGCGCACGACTTCATCGCCGCCCTGCCCGAAGGCTACGACACCGTGATCGGCGATCGCGGCGTCAAGCTGTCGGGCGGCGAGCGCCAGCGGGTGGCGTTGGCCCGCGCCTTCCTGAAGGACGCGCCGATCCTGCTGCTGGACGAGGCCACCAGCGCCCTGGATTCGGAATCCGAGCGGCTCGTCCAGGCGGCGCTGGAGCGCCTGACGGTCGGGCGCACCACCCTGGTGATCGCCCACCGCCTCGCCACCGTCCGCAACGCCGACCGCATCGTCGTCATGGAGCAGGGCAGGGTGGTCGAGCAGGGCACCCACGACGACCTGCTGGCGGCCGGCGGGGCCTACGCGCGCCTGTGCCGGCTGCAGTTCGGCGACGAGGGGCTGGGGGTGGCCTGAGGGCGGTCCTGCCGGACCGTCACTCCCGCGCCAGCAGGCGGTCGACCACCGTGTCGGCCCATTCGCGGGAGCGGAAGTTGGCCTTGGCCTCGACCGGGTCGTAGACGTGCTCGACCCAGTCCCAGAACTCGGTGGGGTGGCGGGCGTTGTAGGCGGCGTACAGCTCGAAGAAATAGTCGAGGATGCCGGTCTTCGCCTGGCGGAAGTGACCGTACTTCCAGTGGAGCTGCTTCACCGCCGCCTCCAGCGGCGCCCCTTCGTGGGCGAACAGGTAGAAGGCGGCCATGAAGCCGGCGCGGTCGGCGCCCGACTTGCAGTGCATGAGCGCCGGGTACTCGATCCGCCGGAACAGCTCGCGGGCGGCGCGCAGCGTCTCCTTCTTCGGCATGTCGCGCGAGCTGATGGGAAAGTCGACCAGCGTGATCCCGGCGCCGCGGCAGGCCTCCTCCTCCAGGATGTAGGAGGCGCAGTCGCGCCGGCCGCGCAGGTTGACGACGGTGCGGATGCCGTTGGCCGCGGCGCGGCGCACGTGCACCGGCGACGGCTGGCTCGACCGGTACATGCGCTCCGACAGCCGGTAGAGGTTGGCGTAGATCAGGCGGAAGCAGGCGTGGTCGATGAAGACCGCCTCGAAATGGCCGAGCAGGCGCTCGTGCGGCGTCGCCATCCTCGCCCGGCTGCGCTTGATGCCGCTGGACAGGCCGGCGGCGTACCGGCGCAGCAACCACTTCTTCGCCACGGATCACCTCGCATTGCGGCAGGCCGCCAACATAGGGAGTGCGGCGCGCCGGTCAAGCCCCGGCGGCCGGACGTCCGCGCTCCTGCAGGCGGTCGTAGACGCCGTACTGCGCCGCCGTCGCCAGCACGACCTCCATGTAGAGGTCGATCATGCCGGTGACGTAGAAGGCCGGGCAGCCGGTGTAGTGCTGCTCGCCGGGCTTGGCGGTCGGCACGATGGGAGCGGTGGCGAGGCGGATGAAGGGCTCCGGCCCGCCCTCGTCGAGCACGAAGGCCTCCTGGTGGGGCGGCAGCACGTGGGTCGCCTGATGGTGCTGCGCCTCGATGTGGCTGCCCTCCATGTAGCGCACCAGCATGCCGAGGCTGCCCATGGACAGCGGCAGCACCTGCTTGAGGCTGCGGCGCAGCAGCGCGTCGTAGTGCTCCGCCGTGCGCCCCGGCTGCAGCAGGGGCGCCGCCTCGGCCAGGCTCCAGCAGACGTGGAGCGCGGTGTGGCTGCCGGTCTTGGTGATCGACAGCAGGTCGTAGCCGCTCTTGTTGTAGAGGGCCGAGGTCTCCAGGGTCTGGCCGACGATGAAGCTGGCCGCCGCCGTCGGGGTGATCCCCTCGCCCTGGCGGCGGCACTCCTCCTCCTCGGCGAACACCCCGGCCGCCCAGTGGGTGATGACGGCGTCCAGCAGGTGGCAGGTGGCGTCGCGCAGGAAGGCGCAGAGGTCGTCGGGCGCCAGGCGCGCCAGCCCCTCGGCATCGTCGGGAGCGACGCCGTAGGGGCTCTCGGGCGGCGCCGGCAGCAGCAGCCGGCCGTCCGGCGCCAGCGGCAGGCGCGCCACGATGGTGCGCCGCAGGGAGTCGTAGAGCAGCGCCAGGGTGGTGTTGACGACGACCTTCTCGGCGTCCTCCGGCCGGGTGTCGGGGCGCACGGGGCACTGGCCGGCGAGCGCGCGGAACTCGGGCGTGAAGAGGTAGGCGGGGTCGGCGGCGATCCGGTGCAGGGCGTGGGCCACCGAGACGCGGGTCAGCCCGGCGTCGGCGTGGGCGGCCAGATAGGCCTGGGCGAAGTCGTTGGGGCGGGAAGGGGAGGCCATGGCGCTCAGCGCTCCTGCAGCCGGTCGTAGACGCCCTGGTCGAGGGCGATGGAGGCGACCGTGTCCATGTACAGCTTGATCAGCCCCGGGGCGTAGAAGGCGGGGCAGCCGGTGTAGTGCCGCTCCTCCGCCTTGCGGAACGGCGTGATGGGGGCGGCGCGCAGACGGATCAGCCCCGCCTCGTCGAGGGCGAACGCGGTCTGGTCCTTGGGCAGCAGGTGGATGGCCAGCCCGTCGGCCGGTTCCATGCCGCTCGCCTCCATGTAATGCACGAGCATGCCGAGGCTGGCCACCGACAGCGGCACCACCTGCTTGAGGCTGCGCCGCACCAGGTCGTCGTAGAAGGCACCGTCGCGCCCGGGCACCAGCAGCGGCGCCGCCTCGACGAGCGACCAGCAGATGTGGATGGCGGTGTGGCTGCCGGTCTTGGTGATCGACAGCAGGTCGTAGCCGGCGCGCTGGTACAGCGCCGACCCGTCGAGGATGCCGCGCAGCACGAAGCTGGCGGCGGCGATCGCGGTGATGCTGCCGCTGCCCTGGCGGCGGCAGCGCTCCTCCTCCGCCAGCACGTCGGCGGCCCAGCGGGTGATGACCTCGTCCAGCAGGTGGCAGGTGCTGTCGCGCAGGTACGACACCAGCACCTCCGGCGCCGCCGCGGACCGGGCCGCCGCGTCGGCCATGGCGGCGGCGTGGGGCGAGCGAGGCGGCGGCACCAGCGGGATGCGGCCGTGCTCGTCCACCGGCAGATGGGTCTCGACGAAGCTCTTCAGGCCGTGGAAGAGGAAGGCCAGGAGCGTGTTGACGGCGGCCTTGTCGAGATCGTCCGGGGCGGTGCCGGGGTGCACCGGGCATTGCCCGCCGAAGCGGCGCAACTCCTCGCCGAACAGGTAGGACGGGTCGTCGGCGATCCGCTGGAGGATGTGGCTGACCGAGACGCGGGCGAGGCCGAGGTCGGCGTGGGCGGCGGCGAACGCCTGCGCGAAGTCGTTGGAACGGGTCATCCGGGGGCCGGGGCAGGGAGGGTCCGGCGGACCCTAGACGGCCGCACGGCGGAGCGCAACGTTCCGCCGTGCGACATTTCTGCGGCCGGATCGTCCGTGGGACGCTACCGCGCGACGATCCGTCCCTCGACCTTCGGGGAGACCGTTCCCTGCGCGGCGACGTGGTCCATCACCATGGTGGCGAACAGGACGCCGCTGGTGGGGTCGACCAGCGCCTTGCCCCTGGCGAAGGCGGTGTAGCCGTCGCCCCCCTTGTACATGAAGTCGTTGGTGGCGACGCGGTAGGTCGCCGCCGGATCGAGCGGGGCGCCGCCCACCGACGCCTCGACGATGCGATGGCCGGGTTCGGCCTTGGGATCGTAGACGAAGCGCACGCCCGACACCTGGGGGAAGCGTCCGGCCGCCTCCTCGACCTTGCTGACGCCGCCTTCCAGGGCTGCGAGCAGGTCGGCGCCCTTCATCTCCACCAGCACTCCGACGTTGCCGAACGGCAGCTCGGCGAAGATGTCCTTGCGCGTCAGGTCGCTGCCGGCGGCATAGGTGGTGTTGCCGCGGATGCCGCCGCCGTTGGTCACGGCGACGTCGGCCTTCATGGCCTGGCGCAGCGCGTCGGCGAACAGGTTGCCGATCGCCGCCTCGCCGGTGCGGACGGCGCTGTTCCGGCTGTCGAGGTCGCTGGCGGTGCGGCCGATGACGGTCCCCATCGCCGCGTCGAGCCGGTCGGTGTGGACCTTGACGGCGGCGGCGAGCTCCGGGTCCGGGGCGACGCCGGCGGTGGTCAGCATGCTCCACCGCGTCGGCGCGACGGCGGTCACCGGTCCCTTGTCGGTGGTCCGGGTGCGGACGTCGAGGTCGATGACGCCGAGATAGTGGGCTTCGGCGCCGGACTTCATGATCAGCGTCCCGCCCTGGTAGACGGTCATCGGCTCGTGGTCGTGACCGCCGAGGATCAGGTCGATGCCCGGCACCTGCTGCGCCAGCGCCCGGTCCTCGGCGATGGTCTGGTGGGTGAGGGCGACGACCACGTTGGCGCCGTCGGCGCGCAGCGCCTTGACGGCGTCGCGCGCGGTGTCGATCACCGGGGCGAAGGTGACGGCGTCGCCGGGGCTGGAGAGGGTGACGGTCTCAGGAGTCAGCACACCGAAGGCGCCGACCTTGACGTCGCCGACCGTCCGGGTCCAGGTCGCCGCGGCCGTGGCGAAGGGCGTGCCGTCGCCGTCCAGCACGTTGGCGCCGAGCCAGGGGAAGGCCGATTCGCCGAGGCGTTCGCGGGTCACCTGCGGGCCGAAGTCGAACTCGTGGTTGCCGAAGACGGCGACGTCGGTGCCGACCGCCCCCAGCAGCTCGACCATGTGGCTGCCGTGGGTGATGCCCGAGAGGAGCGACGGCGACAGGAAGTCGCCGCCGAGCGTGGTGATGGCGTCGGGGTTGCGCTGGCGTTCCTGGCGCAGCAGGGTCATCAGCGGCGCCAGGCCGCCGCGGCCCTTGACCGGGGCGATCTCGTCGACGTCGTTGACGTGCAGGAAGGTGAGCGTGCCGTTCTGCGCCTGGGCGGCGCCGGCGGCGAGGGCGGCCGCCACGGCGACGGCGGCGACGAAGGGGCGGAGCGAGCGGACCATGGCGGACGGCCTCCGGTGTCTGCGGCTGTGCGCGGCGAGTGTAGCGCATTGCCGCAGCGCGCGCATGCCCGGCGCCCGGGGGTTGAAACCGGGCGGACGCTGCCCCTGATTAGGCCCGTCCGGCAACGCAGCGGAAGCGGGCGAGATGCGCATCCTGGTCGTGGAGAACCACCATTCCTCTCCGGTCGGCAGCCTCGGCGAGGTTCTGACGGAGCACGGCGCCACGCTGGTCGCGGCGCGTCCGGAGGCCGGGGAGCCGCTTCCCGGGGAACCGGACGGATTCGCCGGCCTGGTGGTGCTGGGCGGGCCGCAGGACGCCTGGGACGACGCCGGCGCGCCGTGGTTCCCGCCTCTGATGGAGCTCATCCGCGCCTTCGGCGCGCAGGGGCGTCCGGCGCTGGGCATCTGCCTCGGTGCCCAACTGGCGGCGCGGGCCCACGGCGCGCGGGTCTACCGCCACGCCGAGCCGGAGATCGGCTTCCGTCCCGTCCACCTCACCGCGGCCGCCCAGGACGACCCGCTGCTGCGCGGGCTGGGCGGCGAGGCGACATTGATGCAGTGGCACTACGACACGTTCGACCTGCCGGACGGGGCGGTGCGGCTCGCCGAGGGCGGCGGGCTGAACCAGGGCTTCCGGCTGGGCCCCTGGCTGCACGCCTTCCAGTTCCATTTCGAGGCCACCGCGCCGGTCATCGCCGACTGGGTCGCCCGCTACGGCGAGGAGCACCGCGAGGACGACCGCGGTCGCGTCGCCGGCATCGGCGCGCAGATCGACCGCCACCTGCCGGACCAGGCGGCGTTCGCGCGCACCATCGGCCGCCGCTGGCTGGAGCGGGCGCGCCGGGCCGCGGGCTGACCGCGCAACCTCGGGCCACCGCCGCTGTTGGCAGGGGCGCCTGACCGTTCCGGCCTCGCAACAGCGCCGCTTCGCCATGATGTCGCCCGTCGAACGCCACCACGACCATTTCCGCCTGCTCTACTTCGGCGAGCGCTCCAACCGCGAAACCATCCGCGGCAGCGTGTCGACGCCGGTGGCGGCGATCTCGTTCACGGTGTTTTCGCTGGGCACCCTTGCCCGCGAGGTGGACGCGAGCCGCTGGACGGAGCCGCTGGCCCTCGTCATCCTGGGGCTCGGCGCCGCGGCCGTGCTGGCGCTGCTGTGCGCGGTCTACCACGTGATCCTGGTGGAGTGGCTGTTCGTCCACCACGAGCCGCCGACGCTCACCGAGCTGCTGTCGGCCGAGGAACAGCTGCGTGCGGCCGGCACCGACGTCCCCGAGCAGACGACCAAACTGATGACCGCCAGCTATGCCATCGCCTACCAGCAATACCTCTGCGGCAACATCGAGGGAGCGCGCCACCGCACCTGGGCCCTGCGCCTCATCCTCGGCGCGCTCGCCTGCCTGGCGCTTGCGTTCGTGCTGCTGCCGGCCCATCTCGCGGGCTGAGGAGGGATTGTCCATGCGTTGGCTCGACCGGATGTTCACCCGCCGCGACCACCACACCTGCTTCGACCCGGTTCCCGAGCGCACGGCGCCGCGGATCGCGGCGGTGTGCGCACAGTTGGGCGACACCGAGCGCCAGGTGCAGGAGCACCTCGGCCTGCGCGTGCGGCCGCGCCTGACCCTGGTGGACGAGGAGTCGGCGCGGATCATCGGCCCGCGGCAGCGGGAGGCCGTGGAGCGCCGGGGCCGCCGGTCATGACCGCCATGGTGCGCCCGGTCCTCGTCCTCCTGGTGGCGATGGCATTGATGATGGCCGGCATCGGCACCTTGAGCACCCTGCTCAGCGTGCGCATGACCGACGCGGCCCACACGCCGCTGGCCATCGGCGTCGTCATGGCCGGCTATTTCGCCGGCCTCACCCTGGGGTCGCTGCGCGCCTTCGCGCTGATCCGGGCGGTCGGCCACATCCGCACCTTCAGCGCGCTCGCGGCGGTGCTGGCGGCGGCGACGCTCGGCCATTCCATCAGCTCCAACCTCGTGCTGTGGGGCGTGCTCCGGCTGGTGGCGGGATTCTGCATGGCCGGCCTGTTCGTCTGCGTGGAGAGCTGGCTGAACCACAACGCCACGGCGCAGACCCGCGGGCAGATCCTGTCCTTCTACATGATCAGCGTGTACGGCGGGCAGGGCGGCGGCCAGTTCCTGCTGAACCTGCAGGACGACACCGGCCGCCTCCTCTACACCATCATCGCCATCCTGCTGGCGCTCGCCCTGGTGCCGGTGGCGCTGACCCGGCAGACGCCGCCGCAGCTGCCCGACGTCCGTTCCTTCGGATTCCGGAGGCTGTACGCGGTGTCGCCGCTCGGCGTGTTCGGCACCCTCGTCAGCGGCCTCGTCACCGGGGCGCTGTACAGCCTGGCGCCGGCGTACGTCCGCCAGCTCGGCTACGACAACGCCGACACCGCGCTGTTCATGAGCGCCGCCATCCTCGGCGGCGTCGTCCTGCAATGGCCGCTCGGCCGCCTGTCCGACGTGTTCGACCGGCGCAAGGTGCTGGTCGTCCTGTTCGCCGTCCTGGTGGCGGTCAGCGCCGCGCTGGTCCTGTCGGGCGCCGCCGACTTCCTGTGGCTGCTGGCCCTCGTCTGCCTGTTCGGCGGCGTCACCTTCGCGCTCTATCCGCTGTGCGTCGCCCACACCAACGACCACCTGGATCCGGCCGACATGGTGTCGGCCAGCGGCGGACTGGTGCTGAGCTATTCCGTGGGGGCGACGGCCGGCCCCTTCGGCGCCTCGGTCGCCATGACGGTCGGCGGGCCCGGCGGCCTGTTCCTGTTCTGCGCCGCCGTCGGCATCGCCGCGGTCGTCTTCGGCCTGTGGCGCATGATCGCACGGGCGCCGGTCCCCAACGAGCTGCAGGGGCCCTTCCACGTGCTGGCGCGCACCACCCCCGTGGTGGCCCCCCTCGACCCGCGGGGGGCGCCGGACGACGAGGAGTCGGGCTTCGCCCGGCGCACGCCGACCGCTGCGCCCGCCGGCGGACCCGCGTCCTGATCCGGTCCTAGAATCGGGTGCTTTCGAGGTAGATCCGCCCCTTTTTGGCCAAAAAGGGTTTCCATCTCCTTCCCCCTTTGGTAGGGTCGGGACCGAATCGGGCAAGTTGTGTCCGTTCCGGCGCCACTCCGGCGTCCATCTTGTGCGTCCTGCAGCGGGCAGGGCGCCAACTGGAAGGAGGAAATCCGGAACCGGTCTTGGACCTCAATTCCATCTTCGACACTCCGATTCTTCCTTCCTGAGGGAAGTGAAGTGCGTATATCTATTGGCGCTCGACTGTATTCAGTCGCATTGCGCCGGCTGTCCACTGCGGGACTTCATGTCGTCGCGGCCTGCCGCTGTTGCGGAATAGAGGACTTTGGTCCTCTGCTGGCGTCGGCCCCCGCGTCTGCAATCGAATTCGTTCGAACGAAACCGGAGTTCCCTGGGCTCCGGCGCCGGATCCGTTCCGGCCAAGGGAAAGCGACACGCGTATGGCCATTCAAATCGCCGCCAAGGGCGTCACCAAGATCTTCGGCAACCGGCCGGACACCGCGCTCGCCATGCTCAACGACGGGCTGGGGCGGGACGACATCTTCGCGCGGACCGGCATGACGGTCGGCGTCCACGACGCCAGCTTCGAGGTGGAAGCCGGCGAGATCTTCGTCGTCATGGGGCTGTCCGGCTCCGGCAAGTCGACCCTGATCCGCCTGCTCAACCGGCTGATCGACGCCACCACGGGCGAGATCCTGATCGACGGCCGGGACATCAACCGCATGTCGCGGGCCGAGCTGATCGACGTGCGCCGGCGCAACATGGGCATGGTGTTCCAGAGCTTCGCGCTGATGCCCCATCTCAAGGTCTGGCAGAACGCCTCCTTCGGCCTCGACGTCGCCGGCGTCGACGCCAGGGCGCGGCGCGAGCGCGCCCAGGCGGCCTTGGAGGCGG
Organism: Azospirillum sp. ST 5-10; assembly: GCF_051225715.1. Classification (NCBI taxonomy): domain Bacteria; kingdom Pseudomonadati; phylum Pseudomonadota; class Alphaproteobacteria; order Rhodospirillales; family Azospirillaceae; genus Azospirillum; species Azospirillum sp. ST 5-10. The sequence goes on along the minus strand of NZ_JBPJSP010000047.1, from coordinate 10,661 downwards.
TCGGCCTCGGCACCCACGCGGAGAGCTGGCCGCACGAGCTGTCGGGCGGCATGCAGCAGCGCGTCGGCCTCGCCCGGGCGCTCGCCAACGAGCCGTCGGTGCTGCTGATGGACGAGGCGTTCTCGGCGCTCGATCCGCTGATCCGCACCGAGATGCAGGACGAGCTGCTGCGCCTCCAGGCCGAGCACCAGCGCACCATCGTCTTCATCAGCCACGACCTGGACGAGGCGATCCGCATCGGCGACCGCCTGGCCATCATGGAGGGCGGGCGCATCGTGCAGATCGGCCGGCCCGACGAGATCCTGAAGAACCCGGCCAACGACTACGTCCGCTCCTTCTTCCGCAACATCGACGTCACCAAGATCCTCACCGCCGGCGACATCGCCCGGCGCGACCAGGTGACGCTGATCCGCCACATGGGCGAGGGGCCGCGCGCCGCCGTCCGGCAGCTGCGCGAGCGCGACCGCGAGTTCGGCTACGTCCAGGACGGCAAGCGGCGATTCCACGGGGTCGTCTCGGTGGACTCGCTCCTGTCGGCGATCGACCGCGCCAACGGGTCGGCGACGCTGGACGACGCCCTGCTGCCGGGGGTGGAGCCGCTGCCGGCGTCGATGCCCATGGACGAGGTGCTGGCCCGCATCGCCGCCGCGCCCCACCCGCTGCCGGTGGTGGACGAGACGGGCGCCTACGTCGGGGCGATCTCCAAGACCGCCTATCTCGAAACCCTGGGACGGACGCGCTGAGCCATGGACGACTTCAAGCTTCCCCTCGGCGACGGCGCCGAAGCCGTCGTCGAGTTCCTGCTGGACCACGCCCAGTGGTTCTTCGACGCCGTCGACGTGGTGGTCGGGGCGTTGTCCGACGGCGTGCAGGCGCTGCTGACCTCGGTGCCCGGCATCATCCTCGCCGGCCTGATCGTGCTGTTCGGCCTGTGGCGCCTCGGCTGGCGCTTCGCCGGGTTCTCCGCCCTGTCGCTCCTGGTGGTGGCCGGGCTCGGCCTGTGGGACGAGACGGTGGACACGCTGGCCCTGGTGCTCACCGCCACCACGGCGGCGCTGGTGATCGGCCTGCCGCTCGGCATCGCGGCGGCGCGCAGCGACAAGGTCGAGGCGGTGGTGCGGCCGGTGCTGGACTTCATGCAGACCATGCCGGCCTTCGTCTACCTGATCCCGGCGGCGATGTTCTTCGGCCTGGGCCGGGTGCCCGGCACCTTCGCCACCATCATCTTCGCCATGCCGCCGGCGGTGCGCCTGACCAGCCTCGGCATCCGCCAGGTGCCGCGCGAGCTGGTGGAGGCCGGGCTGGCCTTCGGCTGCACCAACCGGCAGCTTCTCTTCAAGGTGCAGATGCCGACGGCGCTGCCGTCGATCATGGCCGGGATCAACCAGACCATCATGCTGTCGCTGTCGATGGTGGTGATCGCCTCGATGATCGGCGCCGGCGGCCTCGGCAACGAGGTGCTGCGCGGCATCCAGCGCCTCGACATCGGCCTCGGCTTCGAGGGCGGGCTGGCGGTGGTGATCCTCGCCATCCTGCTCGACCGGCTGACCCAGAGTTTCGGCACCGGCCAGGCCCGGCCCAGCCTGCGCGCGCGGCTCGGCCTGCCCCGGAAGACCGTCGCCCCGGAGGGGGCGGAGACCCGTGCGGCCGCGGCGCGGCCGACCGTCGACGGGGTCACGGAAGCGCGGTGACCCCGCTCCCAATCCAATCCCGAAGAAGGAGAGCGCAATGCGACGTACCTTTCTGAAGATGCTGGCGCTGGGCGCCGCGGTGGTGATCGGCGGCGCCGTCACGGCCGGCCCGGCGACGGCCGCCGACGGCAAGGAGCCGGTGCGCATCGGCTGGACCGCCTGGTCCGACGCCGAGGCGGTGACCAAGCTCGCCCAGAAGATCATCCAGGACCGCCTCGACACCAAGGTCGAGCTGGTGCTGGCCGACATCGGCCTGCAGTACCAGGGCCTCGCCAAGGGCGACCTGGACTTCATGATGATGTCCTGGCTGCCGGTGACCCACGGCAACTACCTCGAGAAGGTCGGCGAGGACATCGTTCCGCTCGGCATCCTCTACACCCGCGCCCGGCTCGGCTGGGCGGTGCCGTCCTACGTGCCGGAGGACCAGGTCAGGACCATCGCCGACCTGAACAAGCCGGAGGTCCGCGAGAAGCTGCAGGGCAAGATCCAGGGCATCGACCCCGGCGCCGGCCTGATGCAGGCCTCGGAGAAGGCGCTGGAGGAGTACGACCTCGACGACTACGAGCTGGTGTCGGCCAGCGGTGCGGCGATGACGGCCGCGCTGAGCCGGGCCATCGACCGCAACGAGTGGATCGCCGTCACCGCCTGGAGCCCGCACTGGATGTTCGCCAAGTGGGACCTGCGCTACCTCGATGATCCCGAGGGCGTGCTGGGCGGCCTGGAGCGCGTCCACGTCATGGCGCGCAAGGGCTTCTACCAGGACCACCCCGAGGTGGCCGAGTTCCTGACCCGCATGAACCTGCCGATGGAGGACCTCCAGGCGATGATGCTGGAGGCCAGCGACAGCTCCTACGAGAAGGCGGTGGAGACCTACATCGCCAACAACAAGGCGCGCATCGACTACTGGGTGACCGGCGAGATGCCGCAGTCGTGATGGGATGGGTGGCCGCCTCGGTTCCCCCTCCCGGCCTCCCCCCACGTCACGGGGGAGGAGAAAAGCCCTCCCCCGCGCAGTGGGGGAGGGTTGGGTGGGGGACCGATGCGGCCACCCTCCGTCACCACCCCATCCACTTCGCGTACTCGTGCACGAAGTCGTCGACGATGTGCTCGGGGCCGAAGCGGCGCGGGTCGATCTGCCGGTGCAGGCCGCCGCGCACGACGATCTCGGCCCGGGGCTCCCAGCCGTCCTTGGTCTCCATCTCCGGGAAGGCGAAGGTCCAGGGGCGGTAGACGCGGCCGCGCACGGTGTAGGCGAACTCCTCGTCCTCGCCGCGCAGCACCGTCAGCGTCACGTTGAACGGGTTGGCCTCGATCTCGGCGCTGCGGCCGCGCTTCTCCAGCTCGCCGGCGATGTCGCGGAAGGCCGGCGCCACCGTGCCGTTGAGGAAGGCCGAGACCTCGTCGCGCACCGCCGTGGTGCCGGTCCGCCGGGCCGCCACGGTCGCCTCCTTGCGGCCGACGATGGCGGAGAGCTGGTGGCGCCAGTCGGTGTCGGGCAGGTGCGCCAGGGCGCTGCCGGGCGCCTCCGACAGGGCCGCCGCGCCGGCGCCGGCCGGCAGGAGCCGCGGACCGCGGCCGGCGCGGCGGGGCAGGGCGAGGCGTTCGCTCTGCAGCCCCACCAGCAGGCTCCAGCACATCAGGATCATTACCACGGCGAAGGGCAGGGCGGTGGTGATGGCCGCCGTCTGCAGGGCCTTGAGTCCGCCCACCAGCAGCAGCACCGCCGCCACCACGCCGGCCAGCACCGCCCAGAAGATGCGGGTGACGATGGGCGGATCGGGGTCGCCGCCGGCGGCGATGATGTCGATCACCAGGGCGCCCGAATCGGCCGAGGTGACGAAGAAGGTGACCACCATGAGCGTGGCGATCGCCGAGGTGACGGTCGCCAGCGGCAGCCGGTCGAGCATCACGAAGAGCGCCGTCGGCACGTTGTCCTGGACCGCCGCGACCATGCCGCCGACGCCGAACAGCTCCATGTGGATGGCGGTGTCGCCGAACACCACGAACCAGACGAAGGTCAGCATGACCGGGGCGAACAGCACGCCGCCGATGAACTCGCGGATGGTGCGCCCGCGCGAAACGCGGGCGATGAACATGCCGACGAAGGGCGCCCAGGAGATCCACCAGCCCCAATAGAACATGGTCCAGCTCGCCTGCCATTCCGTCCCGGCGAAGGGCAGGGTGCGGAAGCTGGTGAAGGGGAGGGTCCAGAGATAGCGGCCGATGCTCTCCACCCAGGCCGACAGCAGGAACACGGTCGGGCCGAGCGCGAAGACGAAGACCAGCAGCGCCAGCCCGGCCAGCATGTTCAGCTCGCTGAGGCGCCGGATGCCGCGCCCGACGCCGCTGACCGCCGACGTCGTGGCGATGGCGGTGATGACGACGATCAGCACGAGCTGGTTGGTGATGTCGACCTCCAGCAGCCCGAGATAGGCGAGCCCGCCGTTGATCTGCATGACGCCGAGGCCGAGCGACGTGGCGACGCCGAACAGGGTGCCGAAGATGGCGAAGATGTCGACCACGTGCCCGGCCCAGCCGTGGATGCGCTCGCCCAGCAGCGGGTAGAGCGCCGAGCGGATGGTCAGCGGCAGGTCATGGCGGTAGGCGAAGTAGGCCAGCGACAGGCCGACGACGATGTAGACGCCCCAGGCGTGCAGGCCCCAGTGCAGGAAGGCGATGTTCATCGCCTCGCGGGCGGCGTCGACGGTGCCGGCCTCGCCGATCCGCGGGTTGGCGAAATGGAGGACCGGCTCGGCGACGCCGTAGAACAGCAGGCCGATGCCCATGCCGGCGCTGAACAGCATGGCGAACCAGGTGGGATAGCTGAATTCCGGCTCGTCCACGTCCTTGCCCAGCTTGACCCCGGCGTAGGGGCTGATGAGAAGCCACAGGATGAAGAGAAGGAATCCGGCGACCGAGAGTATGTAGAACCAGCCGAAGGTCTCCACGATGCCGGCCTGCAGGGCCGCGATGTCGTCGGCGAGTCGTTGCGGCCAGGCGGCGGCCAGGGCGACGAACAGCAGGATGATGCCACCGGCCGTGAACGTGACGGTCTTGTTGATGCGGTCCATGCGACCTCTCCGCTGAGGCCGCCGGGCACCTTGCTTCGTCCGGCGGCGATGTAGGGGGACTGCCGGTGACAACGGCTGCGGCGGCGGAAAGTCTTGGTCCGACCCGGTGGCGGCGGATCTTGCGATGGATGGGGGCGGTGTGCGGGCGCCATGATCCACACGCATGGCGGTGCCGCCGGACCCTGCGACGCCGGCACTCGACATCGGCCGACGGGCACGCTAAACCGTGCCCATGGTGAGTAAGCACTTACTAACTGAGCAGGTGCAGAAGGCCGCGGTTTCGGCCCACCGTCTCGACAGTGCGGAGCGTCGCGCGGCGATCGTCGACGCGGCTCTGCCGCTGTTCGCCCAGAAGGGCTTCGTGGCGACGACGACCAAGGAGATCGCTGCCGCCGCGGGTGTTTCTGAAGCCTTGATCTTCAAGCATTTTCCGAGCAAGGCGGCGCTCTACGAGGCGATCTTCACCGCCTGCGTCGAAGGGGACGCCGAGGTGCAGCGCCTGATCGCCCTGCCGCCGTCGACGGCGGCGCTGGTCGAGATGATGTGCGCGATGACCCACCATTTCCTGGTGGAGCTGCCCGACGATCCCGCTGAACTGGCGCGCCAGCGCCTTCTCGTCATGAGCCATCTCGAGGACGGGGAGTTCGCACGGCAGGTCTACGCCTGGGTCGCCGGCGTCATCCAGCCCGCCTTCGCGGCGGCGTTCGAGGCGGCGCGCGAGGCCGGCGACGTGGTCGCCTCGCCGCTGACGGGAACGGACGCCCTGTGGCTGCCCGACTATCTCTGCTCCATGCTCGCCACCCAGTTCCTGCCGGGCCGCCCGCTCGGCGCCCCCACCTACCGCGGCCCCGGCGCGGCGCGGACGGTGGCCTGGTTCCTGCTGCGCGGCCTCGGCCTCACCGACGACGCGCTGACCCGCCATTTCCCGGGCCCGGACCGCCCGGGCGCCGGCTCGCCGCCCGATGCGCCGGCCGGCTGCCCAACCGAACGAGGACGACCGTGACCATCGAGACGAAGATCCGGAACGACGCGCAGCGCGACGGCGCCCGCCGGCCGGAGGGCGAACGCGAAGCGGTGGAGCACCGTCCGCCGGCGCCGGTGCGCCGGCGGGTCGGCCGCACCGCGATGGCGGTGCGGGTCGGGATCGTGCTGGTCCTGCTCGGCCTCGTGTTCGCCGGGCTCTACGGGTTCAAGACCTTCCGCGACCAGGCCATCGCCGACTTCTTCGCCGGCAACAAGCCGCCGCCGACGCCGGTGACGGTGGCCGGGGCGGCGGTGCAGGCGGTGCCCAAGTATCTGCCGGCCATCGGCACCCTGGTGGCCAGCCGCCAGGTTTCCGTGGCGTCCGAGGTGGCGGGGCGCGTGCTCGCCATCCGCTTCGAGTCCGGCGCCACCGTGGCCGAGGGCGATCCGCTCATCCAGATCAACGACGCCACCGAACAGGCGGACCTGCTGGCCTACCAGGCCGAGGCCAAGCTGGCGACGGCCAACCTGGAGCGCTCGCGCAACCTGCTGCGCAACCAGGTGGGCCCGCAGACCACGGTCGATCAGAACCAGGCGCAGCTCGACCAGGCCAACGCCAACATCAAGCGCACCGAGGCGCTGATCGCCAAGAAGCTGATCCGCGCCCCGTTCGGCGGCGAACTCGGCATCCGCAAGGTCAACGTCGGCGGCTACATCAGCGCCGGCGACCCGATCGTCACGCTGACCGACCTGTCGACGCTCTACGTCAACTTCTCCCTGCCGGAGAACGCGCTGAGCCGGCTCGGCGTCGGCCAGGCGGTGCTGATCGAATCCGACGCCGCGCCGGGGCGCAGCTTCGAGGCGCGGATCACCACCATCGAGCCGCAGGTCAGCACCGACACCCGGGCCATCCAGGTGCAGGCGACGCTGGACAACCGCCAGCGCCAGCTCCTGCCCGGCATGTTCGCCAACGTGCGGGTGGTGCTGCCGCCCAAGCCGGGCATGATCGTGGTGCCGGAAACGGCGGTGGACTACACGGTCTACGGCGATTCCGTCTTCGTCGTGCGGGCCGCCGCGGGCGAGGACGGCAAGGAGCAGCTGACGGTGCAGCGCGTGCCGGTGACGGTGGGCGACCGCTTCGAGGGGAAGGTCGAGGTGCTGGACGGCCTTGAGCCCGGCGACCGCGTCGTCGTCTCCGGCCAGCTCAAGCTCAACAACGGCGCGGCGGTGGCGGTCGCCGAAGCCGATCCGCTCGTCGCTCCGGCGACGCTGCCGCGCAACTGAGGCCCGCACCCATGGCTTTCACCGACCTCTTCATCCGTCGCCCCGTGCTGTCGGTGGTCGTCAGCCTGCTGATCCTGCTGGTGGGCGCCCGTGCGCTCCTCGATCTGCCGATCCGCCAGTACCCGGAGCTGAAGAACACCGTCATCACGGTCACGACGCTCTATCCCGGCGCGTCGCCCGACCTCATGCAGGGCTTCATCACGACGCCCATCGAGCAGGCGGTCTCGACCGCCGAGGGCATCGACTACATCACCTCCTCCTCCACCCAGGGGCAGAGCGTGGTGACGGCCAACATCCGCCTCAACTTCGACCCGAACGTCGCCATGACCGACGTGATGGCGAAGGTGCAGCAGGTGAAGTACCAGATTCCCAGCGAAGCCAACGACCCCGTGATCCTGAAGTCGACGGGCGAGACCACGTCGATCCTCTACATGGGCTTCGCCAGCCCGGAGCTGTCCGAGGCGGCGATCACCGACTATCTCACGCGCGTGGTGCAGCCGACCCTGTCCACCGTCGAGGGGGTTTCGGAGGCGGCGATCCTCGGCGGCCAGACCTTCGCCATGCGGGTGTGGCTCGACCCGGAGAGGATGGCGGCGCGCGGCATTTCGCCGGGCGACGTGCGGGCGGCGATCCAGGCCAACAACTTCCAGTCCGCGCCGGGCCAGGCGAAGGGAGCCTTCGTCGTCATCAACATCACCACCAACACCGGGCTCACCGACGTCGAGCAGTTCCGCGACATGGTGGTGAAGGCCGAGGGGACGTCGCTGGTCCGCCTGCGGGACATCGCCACCGTGGAGCTGGGTGCCCAGCGCACCGATTCCAGCGTGGCGATGAACGGCCAGCGGGCGATCTTCATCGGCGTCAACGCGACCCCCACCGGCAATCCGCTGAACATCGTCGCCGACATCCGCAAGCTGGTGCCGGAGTTGCAGCGCAACCTGCCGCCGTCGCTGAAGATGGAGATCGTCTACGACAGCACCCGCTTCATCCAGGCCTCCATCGACGAGGTGGTGAAGACGCTGCTGGAGGCGGTGGGAATCGTCATCGTCGTGATCTTCCTGTTCCTCGGCTCGGTGCGGGCGGTGCTGATCCCGATCGTCACCATCCCGCTCTCGATCATCGGCGCCGCCACCTTCATGCTGGCGATGGGCTTCTCGCTCAACCTGCTGACCCTGCTCGCCATGGTGCTCGCCATCGGCCTGGTGGTGGACGACGCCATCGTCGTGGTCGAGAACGTCCACCGCCACCTGGAGGAGGGGCGGAGCCCGGTCCAGGCGGCGCTCATCGGCGCGCGCGAGATCGTCGGCCCGGTCATCTCCATGACCATCACGCTGGCGGCGGTGTACGCGCCGATCGGCTTCCTCGGCGGCCTGACCGGCGCGCTGTTCCGCGAGTTCGCGTTCACCCTGGCGGGATCGGTGGTCATCTCGGGCGTGGTGGCGCTGACCCTGTCGCCGATGATGTGCTCGCTGCTGCTGACGCGGGAGATGAGCGAGGGGCGCTTCGCCCGCTTCGTCGACCGCACCTTCAGCAGGCTGGAGGGCTGGTACGGCCGGCGGCTGGCCGGCGCGCTCGACTACCGTCCGGCGACCCTGCTGTTCGGGCTGGGGGTGCTGGCCTCGGTCGGCTTCCTCTTCGTCAACACCATGGGCGAGCTGGCCCCGGAGGAGGACCAGGGCATCCTGTTCGGCATCACCAAGGCACCGCAGTACGCCAACCTCGACTATTTCGACGCCTATGGCGAGCAGATGGACGGCGTCCTCGCGACCTTTCCGGAGACCGACACCCGCTTCGTCATCAACGGCGCGCCGACGCCGAACCAGGGCTTCGCCGGCATGATCCTCAAGCCGTGGGACGAGCGCACCCGGTCGGCCAAGGACCTGCAGCCGGTCGCCCAGGGCGCGCTCAACGCGGTGACCGGCGTGAACATCTTCCTGGTGTCGCCGCCCGCCCTGCCGGGCACGACGGGCGGGCTGCCGGTGCAGATGGTGATCTCCAGCTCCGGCGACTACCGCACCATCTACGACGCCATGGAACGGATCAAGGCGGCGGCGCGCGACAGCGGCATGTTCATCATCACCGACAGCGACCTGCAGTTCGACAGCCCGTCCTACCGCATGATCATCGACCGCTCCAAGGCGGCCGATCTCGGCCTGTCGATGGCCGAGATCGGCGACACCCTCGGGGTGTTGGTCGGCGGCAACTACGTCAACCGCTTCAACCTGAACGGCCGGTCCTACGAGGTCATCCCGCAGGTGCCGCGCGCCAAGCGGCTGGCGCCCGAGGACCTCGCCCAGTACTACGTCGCCGCCGCCGACGGCACGCAGATCCCGCTGTCGACGGTGGTCTCCATCAAGACGGAGATCCAGCCCAACGCCCTGACCAAGTACAACCAGCTTCCCTCCGCCACCTTCTCCGCCGTCCCCATGCCGGGCGTGGCGATGGGGCAGGTGGTGGAGTTCCTGGAGCAGCAGGCGCGCCAGCACCTGCCGGCCGGCTTCACCCACGACTACCTGTCGGAATCGCGCCAGTACGTGACCGAGGGCAACCAGCTCACCGTGACCTTCGTCTTCGCGATGGTCGTCATCTACCTGGTGCTGGCCGCGCAGTTCGAGTCCCTGCGCGATCCGCTGGTCATCCTGGTCAGCGTGCCGATGTCGATCTGCGGCGCCCTGCTGCCGCTGTTCATGGGCCTGTCGACCATGAACATCTACACCCAGGTCGGGCTGGTCACCCTGATCGGCCTGATCTCCAAGCACGGCATCCTGATGGTCGCCTTCGCCCGCGAGATGCAGATCGCCGAGGCGGTCGACCGCCGCACCGCCATCGAGCACGCGGCGCGCGTGCGCCTGCGGCCGATCCTGATGACCACCGCCGCCATGGTGGTCGGTCTGGTGCCGCTGCTGACGGCGGCCGGGGCGGGAGCCGCCAGCCGCTTCTCCATCGGCCTGGTGATCGTCTCCGGCATGCTCATCGGCACGCTGTTCACCCTGTTCGTGCTGCCGGCGGTCTACACCGTACTGGCCAAGGACCACCACGCCGCCGCCAACTCCCACCGCATGGCCGAGATCGCCTCGCTGTCGTGATGGGGGGCGGCTAAACCTTGGCGTCGAGCAGGCTCTGCAGCAGGTCGTCGGCCGTGCGCACCACCGCGGCGTTGGCCGCGTAGGTGCGCGACGCGGCGACCTGGTCGACCGCCTCTCGGGCGAGGTCGACGTTGGGTGCGGCCACCAGGCCCCGCGCGTCGGCGTAGGGCGCGTCGGAGTCGTACTCCGGAAGGTAGGCGGGGGTGATCGGGGTGAAGACGGCGCGGGTTCCGCCCGCCGCCGTGCCGGCCCGCTGTTCGGACTGCGCCACCCCGACGGGACGGTAGGGTTCCGGCTGCCCGTCCGCCGTCGCGCCGGGCAGGGCGCCGCGGCTGCGGACGTTGGCGGTGTTCGAGGCCGAAGCCTCGAGCCGCCGGGTCTGGGCGGCCATCCCGGTGACGGCGATGTCGAGCGGCGTGATCATCGCACGATCCTAGCAGGTTTTTCCGAACTCCGCCCTCCTCTGGGCGGGCTCGGAAAACCATGCTTAGAGCCTATTCCAGTAGGGCGACGAACTCCCAGACGGTGACGGCACACACGATGTGGAGCATGGCCTCGTAGGTGCG
>NZ_JBPJSP010000046.1:0-39834 GCF_051225715.1 Azospirillum sp. ST 5-10 | reverse complement strand
GTCCGCCGCAAGCGCAAACGCTCAGGATGGTCCGACGAGTTCGCAAGATCCATCCTCGGCCAAATGCGATGACCGTGATTTCCCTGCACTTGGCCCTTGCCGGGCCGGAGGTTCCGTGTATAGTGCGCCGCTTCGCAACTCCTTGCCGGCGCGCATCCGTGCCGCCGGCTAGGACCGGGCGGTCGACCCAGCCATCGGGGCGGGCGCGACGCCGGTCCGTGAACAGCCATGGGGAGTCATATGGCTTTGTACGAGTGCGTGCTCATCGCACGCCAGGACATTTCGGCCGCCCAGGCCGAACAGCTCGGCGAGACGTACGCCCAGATCGTCCGCGACAACGGCGGTCAGGTGACGAAGACCGAGTACTGGGGTCTGAAGACCCTCGCCTACAAGATCAAGAAGAACCGCAAGGGCCATTACCTGATGCTCCACATCGACGCGCCGTCCGCGGCCGTCCTCGAGATGGAGCGCAACATGAGCCTGAGCGAAGACGTGCTGCGCTACATGACGCTGCGCGTCGAGGCGCTCGACGCCAACCCCTCGGCGATGATGCAGAGCCGCGGCGAGCGTGGCGACCGCGGCGACCGCGGCCCGCGCCGCTTCGAGGATCGCGGCCCGCGCCCGCCGCGCCGTAGCGAACAGCAGCCCGCCACCGCCGAAGGGGAGTCCGCCTGATGAGCGACAAGCAGACCTCGGGTGCGCCGCGTTCCGGCGGCGGCCCGCGCCGTCCGTTCTTCCGCCGCCGCAAGACCTGCCCGTTCTCGGGCGCCAACGCTCCGGCGATCGACTACAAGGACGTCAAGCTCCTGTCCCGCTTCATCTCGGAGCGCGGCAAGATCGTCCCGAGCCGGATCACCGCGGTGTCGGCGAAGAAGCAGCGTGAACTGGCCCGCGCCATCAAGCGCGCGCGGTTCCTGGCCCTCCTGCCCTACATCGTGAAGTAGGGCGGGGGACCGGAACGGATAGAAACCCGACGAAGGACCGGCCGCGCACCATGCCGACAGGGCCCCTGCAAACGGCGCTCGCCGTCGCACTGGCCGGTGGCGTCGCCAGCGCGCTGCTCTACGTCTCGGTGCTGTCCGGCGGGTTCGGCGCACTGATCCTGGTCTATCTGGCGCCGCTGCCGCTGTTCGTGGCCGGCCTCTGGCTGGGCGCGTCGGTGACGGCGCTCGCCGGAGCGACCGGGGCGGCGCTGGTGCTGGTGGCGACGGGAAGCCTCGTGGCGATGCTGGGCTACGCGGCGTCGGGGGTCGCCCCGGCGCTGTTCGTGGTCCGGCAGGCGTTGCTGGCACGGCCGGCGGCGGGGCCCTCCGGCGACGCGCTGGAGTGGTATCCGCCGGGGCTCCTGCTGATGGGGCTCACCGGCCTCGGCTTGGCGGCGTTCTTCGTCGCCGTGCTGCTGGCGTCGGGCGAGCCGGGCGGGCTGGAGACGCTGGTCCGGGAGCTGGTGCGCGGCATGGCCGCGCAGTTCGCTCCGGAGGGCGAGCCGGCCCCGTCGGCGGAGGACTTCGCCTTCGCGTCGGCGATGCCGGGTGTCGTGGCGATCTCGTGGCTGCTCATGACGATCGTCAACGCGACCCTGGCGCAAGGGCTGCTGATGCGGTTCGGCCGCAACCGGCGGCCGCCGATGCGGCTGGTGGACTTGGAGTTGCCGACGTGGACAGCGGCGCTGTTCGCGGCGGCGATTCTCGGGGCGATGGCGTTGCCGGGGCTGGCCGGGTTCGTGGCGCTCAACGTGGCGCTCATCCTGTCCCTGCCCTTCGCCTTCGCCGGGCTCTCGGTGGTGCACGTGTTCGCCGCCCGGCAGCGGTCGCGGACGGCGTTCCTGGTCGGGTTCTATCTGTTTCTGTTTCTTTTCGGGTGGCCGATGATCGCGATGGTCGGCCTGGGCGTGATCGAGCAGTGGATGGGGCTGCGCCGCCGCTTGCGGGCCGCGGGTCCCAATCAGGAGGACGAGTGATGGAAGTCATTCTTTTGGAGCGGGTCGAGAAGCTCGGCCAGATGGGTCAGGTGGTGAAGGTGCGGCCGGGCTTCGCCCGCAACTTCCTGCTGCCGCAGAAGAAGGCGCTGCGCGCCACCAAGTCGAACCTCGAGTATTTCCAGAAGCAGCGCGCCAGCCTGGAGGCCGCGAACCTGGAGCGTCGCAAGGACGCGGAGTACGTCTCGGAGAAGCTGGACGGCGTCGCGGTCGTGATCACCCGCCAGGCGGGCGAGACCGGCGTGCTGTACGGCTCGGTGTCGAGCCGCGACATCGCCGAAGCGCTGGCCGGCGCCGGCTTCAAGGTGGAAAAGAGCCAGGTTTCCATCGACCAGCCGATCAAGACCCTGGGCCTGTTCCGGGTGCGCATCGTGCTGCACCCCGAGGTCAGCGTGCACGTGACCGTCAACGTCGCGCGCTCGCAGGAAGAGGCCGAGCTTCAGGCGCAGCGCGGTGGCATGGTCACCGCCGCCGACCTGATCGAGGAGGAGGAGGAGCAGGAAGCGGCCGCCGCCGCCGCTGCCGCCGCCGAGGAGAGCCCGGAGGCCTGATCCTCCCGCTTCCAGCGCTGCGCTCGTCCCGAAGCCGCCCATGCTTTCCGTGCATGGGCGGCTTTCGACGTCTTGGAGGCGTCCCGCCCCTGTACGGCCGTGCTTTGGGCTACCACGTCATGTCCGGGGTGGACCAACGACTGACCGGGAAGGAGGGGCGAGAATGCTGCTCGCGCGACTTCTTGACAAAGCCATCAAAGCCGACTCGCTTGGATTGATCGACGCCGATGGGGATTTTCACCGTTTCGGGCCCAACCATCCAGACGTCATAATTCGTTTGCATGATAAGGCGCTGCACCGCGAACTGATCCTGACGCCGCGCCTGACCTTCGGAGAAGCCTACATGGACGGCCGCCTCACGGTGGAGGGCGGCAGCGTCTACGACGCGCTGGCGATCCTCAGCCGCGGCACGGACGTCTACGGGGTGCTGGGCCGCGTGCACGAGTGGCTCGCCCCGGCGATCCGCTTCTTCGAGCAGAACAATCACCTGCACCGGGCACGCCGCAACGTCGCCCACCACTACGACCTGTCGCGCAGCCTGTACGAGCTGTTCCTCGACCGCGACATGCAGTACTCCTGCGCCTACTTCGCCGATTCCGGCATGAGCCTGGACGAGGCGCAGGAGGCCAAGAAGCGGCACATCGCCGCCAAGCTGCTGCTGAAGCCGGGGCACAAGGTGCTCGACATCGGCTGCGGCTGGGGCGGCATGGCCCTCTATCTGGCGCAGAAGACCGGTGCCCACGTCACCGGCATCACCCTGTCCCAGGAGCAGCTGGCGGTGGCCCGCGAGCGCGCCGCCCAGGCCGGGCTCGCCGACCGCATCCGCTTCGAGCTGTGCGACTACCGCGAGATGAAGGGTCAGTTCGACCGCATCGTCTCGGTGGGGATGTTCGAGCACGTCGGCGTCCCCCATTACGGCCGCTTCTTCGCCAAGGTCCGCGAACTGCTGGCGGACGACGGCGTGGCCCTCCTGCATTCGATCGGCCGCAGCGACGGGCCGGGCAGCACCAACAGCTGGTTCCGCAAGTACATCTTCCCCGGCGGCTACTCCCCGGCCCTGTCGGAGGTGCTTCCCGTGGTCGAGAAGGCGGGGCTGTGGGCGACCGACGTGGAAGTGCTCCGCCTGCACTATGCCCAGACCCTGCGGCACTGGCGTGACCGCTTCGTCGCCCGGTGGGACGAGGCGGCGGCGCTCTACGACGAGCGGTTCTGCCGCATGTGGGAGTTCTACCTGGCCGGCTCGGAGATCGCCTTCCGCTACCAGGGGCACATGGTGTTCCAGGTGCAGATGGCGAAGTCGGTGGGCGCCGTGCCGCTCACCCGGGACTACATGGTGCACGCCGAGACGGCCCTGGCCAGAGCCGTGCCGGCGGAGACCGAGGCGGCATAGAGGCCGCGGGAGGGCCGGGAGGCGGCGCGTTGTCCCCATGATTCTCCACATGGGGATGAAATCTGTGCACAGCTTTTCGGGGGTGGCATGTGCGCTTGACGCAGCCACCCGACCCGCCCGTTTGGTAGAGTGCGCGGCATGGACGACACCCTTGCCCGCACCTCGGCCGCCTACGACTCCGGCCCGTCTCCGCTGTCCGGCGCCCCGGACTACCGCACGCCGCCCCACAACGAGGAGGCCGAGCAGGCGCTGCTGGGCGCCATCCTCGTCAACAACAAGGCCTACGAGAAGGTCGGCGACTTCCTGAAGCCGCCGCACTTCTACGACCCGGTGCACCAGCGGATCTTCGAGGCGATCGTCAAGATGATCGACCGCGGGCAGATCGCCAACCCGGTCACCCTCAAGCCCTATTTCGAGAACGACCCGGCGCTCGCCGGCGAGGGCGGAGCCAGCTACCTGGCGGAGCTGGCGGCCAACGTGGTGACGGTCATCAACGCCGCCGACTACGGCCGCACCATCCACGACCATTTCCTGCGCCGCCAGCTCATCGAGGTCGGCACCGACATGGTGAACGAGGCGTTCCGCCACGACCTCGACAGCAACGCCATGGACCAGATCGCCGAGGCGGAGAAGCAGCTCTTCGACCTCGCGTCCACCGGCGAGGTGCAGGGCGGTTTCGTCTCCTTCTCGGAGTCGGTCAAGATCGCCATCGAAATGGCGGAGACCGCGTTCCGCCGCTCCAGCCACGTCACCGGCGTCACCACCGGGCTGATGGACATCGACCGCAAGATGGGCGGCCTGCACCCCTCGGACCTGGTGATCCTGGCCGGGCGCCCGTCCATGGGCAAGACGGCGCTGGCCACCAACATCGCCTTCAACGCGGCCAAGGCCTACATGCGCTCGACCGGGCAGGAGGGGGCGGCGGTCGGCTTCTTCTCGCTGGAAATGTCGGCCGAGCAGCTGGCCACCCGCATCCTCGCCGACGAGACGCAGGTGCCCGGCGACAAGATCCGCCGCGGCGAGATCCGCGACACCGACTTCCCCAAGTTCGTCCAGGCGAGCCAGGAGCTGGCGCGGGTGCCCTTCTACGTCGACGACACGCCGGCCCTGTCGGTCGCCGCCGTGCGCACCCGCTGCCGCCGCCTGAAGCGCACCCAGGGACTCGGGCTGGTGGTCGTCGACTACCTCCAGCTTCTGCGCGGCTCGTCGAGCCGCGGCGCCGAGAACCGGGTGCAGGAGATCTCGGAGATCACCCGCGGCCTCAAGGCGATCGCCAAGGAGCTCGACCTTCCCGTCCTGGCGCTCTCGCAGCTCAGCCGCGCCGTGGAGCTGCGCGAGGACAAGCGCCCGCAGCTGGCCGACCTGCGCGAGTCCGGCTCCATCGAGCAGGACGCCGACGTCGTGATGTTCGTGTTCCGCGAACAGTACTACCTGGAGCGCGCCGAGCCGAGCCGGCGGCCGGACGAGGGGGACGACAAGTTCAACGACCGCTACCAGCGCTGGCAGCAGCGCCTGGGCGAGGTCCACAACACCGCCGAGGTCATCCTCGCCAAGCAGCGCCACGGCCCCATCGGCACGGTGCGGCTGTTCTTCGACGGCCAGTTCACCAAGTTCGGCGATCTCGACCAGCGCAACGACGATTTCGGCAATGAGTGACCCAATTGGGCGCGCCGGCGCCGTGTTGACCATCGATCTCGACGCCGTCGTCGCCAACTGGCGCCAGTTGCGCGACCGCGTGGCGCCGGCGGCCTGCGCCGCCGCGGTCAAGGCCGACGCCTACGGGCTGGGGGCGGCGCGGGTGGCCCCGGCGCTGTGGGACGCCGGCTGCACCACCTTCTTCGTCGCCCAGCTCGACGAGGCGCTGGCCCTGCGCGCCGTGCTGCCCGACGCGGAGATCCTGTCGCTGGGCGGGCTGCCCGCCGGCAGCGAGAACGAGGTCGCCGAGGCCGGCATCGTGCCGGTGCTCAACCACCTCGGCGAGATCGACGCCTGGGCGGCCTTCGCCCGACGGCGCGGCGCCGCCCTGACGGCGGCCGTCCATCTCGACACCGGAATGAACAGGCTCGGCCTCGGGCCCGACGAGCTCGACGCCCTCGCCGCCGCCCCGGAGCGGCTGGCCGGGCTGGACCTCCGGCTGTGGATCAGCCATCTCGCCTGCGCCGAGAAGGACACGGCGATGAACGCCGAACAGCTCGCCCGCTTCCGCGCCGCGCGCGCCCGCCTGCCGGCGGCGCCGGCCAGCCTCGCCAACTCCTCCGGCATCTTTCTCGGCCCCGCGTACCACTTCGACCTGGCGCGCCCGGGCTGCGCCCTCTATGGCGTCAACCCGACCCCCGATTCGCCGAACCCGATGCGCGGAGTCGTCCGGCTCGACGCGCGCGTGCTTCAGGTGCGGCCGGTTGACAGGTCTATGACCGTTGGCTACGGTGCCACCCACCGCGTCGCGGGGAGTGGTAAGATTGCAACTATTGCAGTGGGTTATGCCGACGGATATCTGCGTTCGCTCGGCGGACGGGGATGCGTCTTCGTCGGCGATGAACCGGCACCGGTGGTCGGGCGGGTGTCGATGGACCTGGTGACCGTCGACGTCACGGGGCTGCCGGACGGCGCCGTCGCCCCGGGCACGCTGGTCGAGGTGATCGGGCCCCACCGTCCCGTGGACACCGTCGCCGCCGACGGGGCGACCATCGGCTACGAGATCCTGACCGGCCTCGGCCCCCGCTACCACCGCGTCTACGTGCGGGACGAGGCAGGAGGCCGGCCGTGGGTTTCCTAGCCACCATCGGCCGGGCGTTCCTGGTGTTTCTCGCCGCGACCGGCAACGTCGCCATGTTCACCGGCACCGCCGTCTCCCACTGCCTGCGGCCGCCGATCTACCTGCGCCAGGTCCTGCGGCAGATGATCGACATCGGCTACTACTCGCTGCCGGTCGTCGGACTGACCGCGCTGTTCACCGGCATGGTGCTGGCCCTGCAGAGCTATTCCGGCTTCGCCCGGTTCCAGGCCGAAGGGGCCATCGCCACCGTGGTGGTGCTGTCGGTGACCCGCGAGCTCGGCCCCGTGCTCGCCGGACTGATGGTGGCCGGGCGCATCGGTGCGGCGATGGCCGCCGAGATCGGCACCATGCGGGTGACCGAACAGATCGACGCCCTCTCCACCCTGTCGACCAGCCCCTTCAAGTATCTGGTGGTGCCGCGCCTGATCGCCGGGCTGACCATGCTGCCGCTGCTCGTGCTGGTGGCCGACATCATCGGCGTGTTCGGCGGCTTCCTGGTCAGCGTCTACCGCCTCGGCTTCAACCCCGCCTCCTACATCTCCCGCACCTGGGAGTTCCTGGAGCCGGTGGACGTCATCTCCGGCCTGGTCAAGGCGGCCGTGTTCGGCTTCATGATCGCGCTGATGGGCTGCTACTTCGGCTACCGCTCGAAGGGCGGCGCCCAGGGTGTGGGCCAGGCGACGACCAACGCCGTGGTCGCCGCCTCGATCCTCATCCTGGTGTTCAACTATCTCATCACCGGCATCTTCTTCTCGGACAAATGACCGAACCGCCCAAGATCGCCCTGTCGGGCGTCCACAAGAGCTTCGGCCCGAAGACCGTGCTGAACGGCATCGATCTCGAGGTGGCGCGCGGCGAATCGCTGGTCATCATCGGCGGCTCCGGGACGGGCAAGTCGGTGATGCTCAAGTGCATCCTCGGCCTGCTGCATCCCGACGCCGGGTCGATCCGGGTCGACGGGCGCGAGACGACCAGCCTGCGCTCCCGCGACCGGGAAAAGCTCCTGCACAAGTTCGGCATGCTGTTCCAGGGCGCCGCCCTGTTCGACAGCCTGACGGTGTGGGAGAACGTCGGCTTCGGCCTGATCCAGGGCGAGCACATGGCGCGCCCCCAGGCACGCGAGATCGCCATCGCCAAGCTGGGGGCGGTCGGCCTCGGGCCCGAGGTGGCGAACCTCTATCCGGCCGAGCTGTCGGGCGGCATGCAGAAGCGCGTGGCGCTGGCCCGCGCGATCGCCGACGAGCCGGAGATCATCTTCTTCGACGAGCCGACCACCGGCCTCGATCCGATCATGGCCGACGTGATCAACGAGCTGATCGTGCAGTGCGTGAAGGACCTCGGCGCCACCGCCGTCACCATCACCCACGACATGGCCTCGGCCCGCAAGATCGCCGACCGCATCGCCATGATCCACCAGGGCCGCATCATCTGGACCGGCCACGCCCGCGACATCGACGGCTCCGGCAATCCCTACGTCGACCAGTTCGTCCATGGCCGGGCCGTGGGGCCGATCCAGATGCAGATCCGCGCGCTCTGAGCCGGCCCGGGCGGGACGCCGGCACGCGCCGGGTCGGCTCTCTCCGCCCACGCCCCGCGCAACGGCAGGGTGTCCGTCCCTGCCCTCTCCGGCGACGCGGGACGGGTCGGCCGCCCTCCACGGCCGACGACGGGAAGACCGAAGACGGGCCGGCCAATGACGGGACGGCCAATGACGGGGCGGCCGACGCTCAGTTCCCGAAGAGATAGCCGACGCGCGCGCCGACGAAGCTCATGCCGCCGTTGCCCCCGTTGCCGAGGTTGGCGTTGGACATGTGCGAGATGTAGGCGCCGAGGGTGATCCGGTCGGCGAAGACGTAGCCGATTTCCAGGGACTCGTGGAACAGCCAGCGCGTCCCCAGCGCCTCCTCGTCCAGGTTGGTGTACTTCTCGCCCACAGGGTCGCGGCTGTCGCAGCCGATCGCCAACTCCGCCGCCGTGCAGGGGCTGGTCTTGCGCTTGAGGTTGCCGTCGTGGACGGCAATGCCGAAGGCCGGCGCGATGTAGAAGCCGCTCTCGAACGGATAGGTCCAGGTGAGGCCGGCGTAGGCGCGGTTGGTGCCCCCCTGGGTGTTGACGGAACCGCCGATCATCACCCGCGGTGCGGCGATCGCCTGCAACAGCTTGCTGTCGAATTCGGCGATCACCACCGGGTTGGTGAGGACCTCGACGGACAGGTCCAGCGTGTCGCTGTCGTCGTAGTCGTGATCGTAGTCGTGGACCTGTCCGCCCACCTTGAGCTCGTAACCGGGGAAGCCGTCGAGCGTCGCGCTGCCGGCCCACGCCGTTCCGGCTCCCACCGCCGCTGCGACCAGGGCCGCCATCAAAGAGACACCGACCCGATCCATCACTCCTCCTGCCGGACAAGTCACCACGTGCGTCGGCACTCCGCGCGCCGCCGGGACACTACCACGCGGGGGTGGGGTCGTCGCGCCAAAGGGGTAGGCGCCGGGTCGACTGTGGCAAAGTTGCGGCGAAGCGTGGCTTTTTCGCAGCACCAGGCTCCGGCGGCGCGGTGGACCGCCGCGGCGACCGCGGGGCGGCCCCTCAGCCGCGCGCGCCGGCCGCCAGGGCCGCCGCCAGTTCGGGATTCAGGGCGGCGCCGAGAGCCGCCACCTGCGAGGTGATGGCGAAATCGCCGCGGGCGGCGGTCACCAGCAGCTCGTCGCGGCTCATCGTCTCCACGCGCATGTCTTCGAGATCGCCGGAATCCGGTTCCGCCACCCGGCGGCAGCCGCGGGCGATGAACAGGCGGCCGTAAGGGCCGCGCTGGTTGCCGAGCGCGACGTAGCCGCCGAGGTCGGTCCAGTCGTCGGCCGCGTAGCCCGTCTCCTCCAGCAACTCCCGCTTGGCGCACGCCAGGGGCGCCTCGTCGCCCTCGACGGTGCCGGCGGGGAAGTTGACGTTCACCCGGCGCGGCCCGTGCTTGTACTGGCGCAGCATCACGAAGCGGCCGTCGGCCGTCTCCGGCACGATGATGACGTAGGCGCGCATGTCCACCTGGTGAAAGGCGACGCGACGGCCGTCGGGCAGTTCCAGGTCCTCGACGCGGATCTTCAGCCAGGGCTCGTGGGTGTAGACGTCGCGCGAGGACAGGATGGTCCAGGGCTTCAGATCGTCGTTCACGGCGCGGGCCTCAGGCGTACGGGGGGCAGGTATGGCCGGCCGGCGACAGCGTGAAGATCTCGCACCCGTCCTCGGTGATGCCGACCTGATGCTCGAACTGCGCCGACAGCGAGCGGTCGCGGGTCACCGTCGTCCAGCCGTCCGCCAGGATCTTCACGTCCCGCCGCCCGGCGTTGAGCATCGGCTCGATGGTGAAGACCATGCCGGGAACCAGGAGCATGCCCTTGCCGGGGGCGCCGAAATGGTCGACGTGGGGAGCGTCGTGGAAGACGCGGCCGATGCCGTGGCCGCCGAACTCCCGCACCACCGAGAAGCGGTTCGCCTCCGCCAGGCTCTGGATGGCGTGGCCGACGTCGCCCAGGTGGTTGCCGGGCCTGGCCTGGGCGATGCCCGCCATCATCGCCTCGTAGGTGAGCTCCACCAGCTTGCGCGCCTTCACGCCGATGCCGTCGCCGACGTAGAACATGCGGCTGGTGTCGCCGTACCAGCCGTCGAGGATCACCGTCACGTCGACGTTGACGATGTCGCCCTTGGCCAGCCGCTTGTCGTCGCTGGGAATGCCGTGGTTGACGACGTGGTTGGGCGAGATGCAGCTCGCCGCGGGATAGCCGTTGTAGCCGATGGTGGCCGGGATGGCGCCGTGATCGCGCATGAACGTCTCGATCAGGCGGTCGAGATGGCCGGTGGTCACGCCCGGCACGACGAACGGCGTGATGTGGTCCAGCGTTTCCGCCGCCAACCGGCCGGCGCGGCGCAGTCCGGCGAAGTCCTCGGGCGTGTGGAGCGGCACCGGCCGCCCGTCGTGGTCCCTCACGGTCGCGCGGCCGCCGTCGGCGACCAGCGTCTGTGCAGTCTGTTGCGTCATCGTCCTTGCCCTTCTTGCGGCCGCCACCTTGGGTGATCCGACGCATGGCGGCAAGTCGGTTTCGCCCGTAGGAGTCGGAGCCGGCCGTGCTATATATGGCGCGTCGCACCCCGATCGTCCCCGAACATCAGACCTGCAGGGCATTGGCTAAACCGACCTCGCGCTACGCCTGCCAGTCGTGCGGCGCCTCCTTCCCGAAATGGGCGGGGCGTTGCGACGCCTGCGGCGAATGGAACTCCCTCGTCGAAGAGGCGGTGCCCGACTCCGCCCCCAAGGGCCTCGGCGCCGCCAAGGGGCGGCGGATCGACTTCGTCGGCCTGGCCGGATCCTCGCAGCCGGCGCCGCGCCGCACCACCGGCATCGCCGAGCTGGACCGCGTGTGCGGCGGCGGCCTGGTGCCGGGCTCCGCCGTGCTGATCGGCGGCGATCCCGGCATCGGCAAGTCGACCCTGCTGCTGCAGGCGGTGGCACGGCTGGCCCAGGAGCACCGCTGCGCCTACGTGTCGGGCGAGGAGGCGGTGGACCAGGTGCGCCTGCGCGCCCAGCGTCTCGGCGTCGCCGGCAGCCCGGTGGAGCTCGCCTCCGCCACCAGCGTGCGCGACATCGCCGCCGCCCTCGACGCGGCCGAGGGGCCGGACGTGGTCGTCATCGATTCCGTGCAGACCATGTACGTCGACACCCTCGACAGCGCCCCCGGCACGGTGGCCCAGGTCCGCGCCTCGGCGCAGGAGCTGATCCGCGTCGCCAAGCGGCGCGGCGTCGTGCTGCTGCTGGTCGGCCACGTCACCAAGGAGGGCACCATCGCCGGCCCGCGCGTGCTGGAGCACATGGTCGACACCGTGCTCTACTTCGAGGGCGAGCGCGGCCACCAGTTCCGCATCCTGCGCGCCGTCAAGAACCGCTTCGGCCCGACCGACGAGATCGGCGTCTTCGAGATGACCGACGGCGGCCTGTCGGAGGTCGCCAACCCCTCCGCCCTGTTCCTGGCGGAACGCCGCGGCGACGTCTCCGGGGCGGCGGTCTTCGCCGGCATGGAGGGGACGCGGCCGGTGCTGGTCGAGGTGCAGGCGCTGGTCGCCCCGTCCCCGCTCGGCACCCCGCGGCGCGCCGTGGTGGGCTGGGATTCGGCGCGCCTCGCCATGGTGCTGGCGGTGCTGGAGGCGCGCTGCGGCGTGCAGATCGGCACCAACGACGTCTACCTCAACGTCGCCGGCGGCCTGCGGGTGACCGAGCCGGCGGCCGATTTGGCGGTCGCCGCCGCGCTGGTGTCGTCGCTGACCGGCGAGCCGGTGCCGGCCGACACCGTGGTGTTCGGCGAGATCGGCCTGTCCGGCGAGGTGCGGGCGGTCAGCCAGGCGGAGCCGCGCCTCAAGGAAGCCGCAAAGCTGGGGTTTTCAACGGCGCTCATTCCGGCTAGACGAAGCGGCGGCCGGGGCGACGGGATGCTGCGCACCGTGGAGCTGCACCACCTGGGCGAGCTGATGCCGCTGTTCGACTCGGACGCGGGCGGCCGCGCCCGGCCGCGGTGACGAGGACGTTTCGAGGAAAGGGCCGATGGAGAACTTCCCGATCAACCCGGTGGACCTCGCGGTCTTCGCCGTGCTGCTGCTGTCGGCCATGCTGGCCTTCACCCGCGGCATGGTGGCCGAGGTGCTGTCGGTGGCGTCCTGGATCGGCGCCGCGTTCGTGACGTTGTACGCCCTGCCCTACGTCCTGCCCTACGCCCGCGCGTACATCCCGTTGGAGATGCTGGCCTACGCCGCCTCGGCCGCCGGGCTCTTCATCGTCTCGCTGGTGGTGCTGACCGTCGCCTCCGGACGCATTTCGCAGCGCGTGCAGAATTCCCAGCTTTCCGCCCTGGATCGCTCGCTGGGATTCGTTTTCGGGCTGCTCAAGGGTGCCATCCTGGTGTCGGTCGCCTATCTATTCTTCGTCTGGCTGGTGCCGCCCGCCGAACACCCGGCGTGGCTCCAGGCGGCGAAGACCCGTCCGCTGCTGGCGAGCGGGGCCGGGGCGATCTACGAGTTCGTGCCGGAACATCTGCGCGCCGAGGGGCTGAGCCGGGCCGACCTCGCGCGCGAACGGGCCCGCCAGGCCGTCGAGGCGAAGGAGGCGCTGGACCGCCTCTCCACCCCGGTGCCGGCGGGACCGAATCCGACGGGTGCGCCGCCCGCGGATACCGGCTATAAGGAGCGAGATCGCGGCGATCTCGAGCGTTTGATCCAGAACACCCGTTGAGGACGCGCCCGGTGCCACACGAGGACCATTGCCCGATGCCGACCACGAACCCGTTCGACGACGACAAGCTGCGCGAGGAGTGCGGCGTGTTCGGCATCCACCGCCACTCCCAGGCGGCCGCGATCACCGCGCTGGGCCTGCACGCCCTGCAGCACCGCGGCCAGGAGGCGGCCGGCATCGTCACCAGCGACGGCGAGGAGTGCCACGTCGAGCACACGCTGGGCCTCGTCGGCGACCATTTCTCCAGCGAGACGGTGATCCGCAAGCTGGTCGGCCCCTCGGCCATCGGCCACGTGCGCTACGCCACCACCGGCGGCACCATGATGCGCAACGTGCAGCCGCTCTACGCCGACTTCGAGTTCGGCGGCTTCGCCATCGCCCACAACGGCAACCTGACCAACGCGCAGACGCTGAAGCGGCAGCTCGTGCGCCGGGGCTGCCTGTTCCAGTCGACCACCGACACCGAGGTGATCGTCCACCTCATGGCGCTCGCCCGGGGCGGCTCGGCGGTCGACCGCATGATCGAGGCGGTGCGCCAGATCGAGGGCGCCTTCTCGCTGGTGGCGATCACCGGCAACACCGTCATCGGCATGCGCGACCCGCTGGGCGTGCGCCCGCTGGTCCTCGGCCGGCTGGGCGACGCCCACATCCTGGCCAGCGAGACCTGCGCGCTGGACATCGTCGGCGCCGATTACGTGCGCGACGTCGAGCCGGGCGAGATGGTGGTGCTGGACGAGACCGGTGTGCACAGCGTGCGCCCCTTCCAGCCGAACAACCGGCGCTTCTGCATCTTCGAGTACATCTACTTCGCCCGCCCCGACAGCGTCATGGAGGGCAGCTCGGTCTACGAGGCGCGCCAGAACATCGGCCGCGAGCTCGCCCGCGAGGCGGGAATCGAGGCCGACCTGGTGGTGCCGGTTCCCGACAGCGGCGTGCCGGCGGCGCTCGGCTACGCGGCGCAGAGCAGCATCCCCTTCGGCCTCGGCATCATCCGCAACCACTATGTCGGCCGCACCTTCATCGAGCCGACCGACCAGATCCGCCACCTCGGCGTCAAGCTGAAGCACAACGCCAACCGCGCGATGATCGCCGGCAAGCGGGTGGTGCTGGTCGACGATTCGATCGTCCGCGGCACCACCTCGAAGAAGATCGTCGAGATGATGCGCGCGGCCGGCGCCAGCGAAGTGCACATGCGGATCTCCAGCCCGCCCACCTCGCACCCCTGCTTCTATGGCATCGACACGCCGGAGCAGGGTAAGCTCCTGGCGCACCGCATGTCGGTGGAGGAGATGCGCGACTTCATCGGTGCCGACAGCCTCGCCTTCATCTCGCTGGACGGCCTCTACCGGGCCATGGGCGAGGCGAGGCGGGACCCGGAGAAGCTGCGCTACTGCGACGCCTGCTTCACCGGCGACTACCCGATCGCTCTGTCGGACCGCGAGCCGCACGAGGCCAACCACACCGCCGAGCTGCCGCGCCGTGCAGCCGCGCGGGCCTGAGGAGGGAGAACGGGGCATGGTGCGGGTCACAGCGGGCGTGGCGGCGGCCGGTCTGGCCGTCCTTCTGGCGGCGGCGCCGGCCGCCGCCGGCGACCGTGCCATGGCCTGGGTGGCCGACGGCCTGTACCCGTTCGACGGCACCGCGCCCGACCACATCGCGGGGCAGCCGGCGGCGCTCGCCGGCGATCCCGACTACACCGGCCAGGCGGCCGGCTGGTGCGCCCGCGGCGCCCTCTTCAGCACGGTGTTCGCCGTCGGCTTCGCGGTGCCGGCGATCGCCAGCGGAGCGGCGGCCCCCCTCGGCGCGGCCGAACTGGCCGCCACCGCCGGCACCGGCTGCGGCTTCAGCATCCTCTGGGGGTCGGCGATCTCCAGCGCCGTGTGGGCGGCCCGCACCTACTTCATCGAACCGTCCCTGGCGATCCCGCCGGCCGCCCCGACCATGGAGGCCGCCGTCGACGGCGAGGCGTTCCAGGTCGTCGCCGCCGAGCGTCCCGACGGCTCCCCGCTCCGCCGCTGAGCGGCGGCCGCTTCCCCTCCCGAAAGAAGTGACCCCATGTCCCGTCTCGCCGGGCGCATCGCCCTCATCACCGGCGCCTCCCGCGGCATCGGCGCCGCCGTCGCCAAGCGCTTCGCGGCCGAGGGCGCGCACGTCATCCTGACCGCCCGCACCGTCGGCGGGCTGGAGGAGACCGACGACGCGATCCGCAGCGCCACGGGGCAGAACGCCACGCTGGTGCCCCTCGACCTGCGCGCGTTCGACCAGATCGACCAGCTCGGCCAAGCCGTCTACGAGCGCTTCCAGCGGCTCGACATCCTCGTCGGCAACGCCGGCGTCCTGGAGGCCTTCGGCCCGGTCGCCCAGTACGACCCGAAGAACTGGCAGCGCATCTTCGACACCAACGTGACGGCCAACTACCGGCTGATCCGCAGCTTCGACCGCCTCCTGCGCGCTTCCGACGCCGGGCGCGCCATCTTCGTCACGTCCGGCGCCGCCGCCGCCCCCTATCCCTACTGGGGGCCCTACGCGGCGAGCAAGGCGGCGCTCGAGATGACGGTCCGCACCTACGCCATGGAGATCGCCAAGTCGCCGCTGCGGGTCAACCTGGTGGACCCCGGCGTGGTGGCGACCCGGCTGCGCGCCCAGGGCTTCCCCGGCGAGAACCAGAGCACCTTGACGCAGCCCGACGCCGTGACCGGCGTCTTCGTCGATCTCGCCGACCCGGCCTGCACCCGCCACGGCGAGATCGTCCGGGCTCAGGACTGACGGGGCGCGGCGGGCCGCGGCCCGCCGCCTCACGGCGCCGGCGGCCCGGCCGGCGGCACCCGGCCGCCGGTGCCAATGATCGTCGGTGCTACTCGTCGGCGTACGGGTTCTTGCGCTTGCGCAGGACGATGCGGATCGGCACGCCCGGAAGGTCGAAGGTGTCGCGCAGGCCGGCGGCGAGATAGCGCTGGTAGCTCTCCGGCAGGTCCAGCGGCTTGTTGACGAACAGCGCGAAGGTCGGCGGGCGCGCCTTGATCTGCGTCATGTAGCGGATCTTCACCCGGCGGCCGTCGACCAGCGGCGGCGGATGGTGCTCGATCACGCCCTCCAGCCAGCGGTTGAGGCGCGCCGTGGAGATGCGCCGGTTCCACACCTTGTAGGTCGCCAGCACGGCGTCGAGGAGGACGTCGAGCTTCTGCCCCTTGAGGGCCGAGATGGTGACGGTCCGGATGCCCCGAGCCTGGGCGAGCGACGCCTCCAGCTTGTCCTCGAGCTGCTTCAGCGCCATCGCCCGGTTGTCGACGGCGTCCCACTTGTTGAGGGCGATGACCAGGGCCCGGCCCTCGTCGATGACCATGCGGGCGATGGTCAGGTCCTGCTTGTCGAAGATCTGCGTGGGATCCAGGACGAGCACCACCACCTGCGCCATGCGGATGACGCGCAGCGCGTCGGCCACCGCCAGCTTCTCCACCTTGCCCTCGACGCGGGCGCGGCGGCGCATGCCGGCGGTGTCGACGAGGCGGAACGCCCGGTCGCGCCAGGTCCAATCGACGGCGATGGCGTCGCGGGTCATGCCCGCCTCGGGCCCGGTCAGCACCCGCTCCTCGCCGACCAGGCTGTTGAGCAGGGTCGACTTGCCGACGTTGGGACGGCCGACGATGGCGATCTGGATCGGCTTGGAGAGGTCCTCCTCCTCCTGTTCGTCCGGCTCCTCCGCCGCCGCGCCCGCCGTGCCGTCGGCGTCGGCCGGCGGAGCGGGTTGGGCCGCGGCCTCCGCCGGCTCGGGCGGCGGCTCCTCCTCCTTCGGCGCGAAGGGCAGCAGCGCCTCGACCAGATCGGCCATGCCCTCGCCGTGCTCGGCCGACAGGGGCACGGGATCGCCGAGGCCGAGTTCGTAGGCCTCCATCATGCCGGCCTCGCCGACCCGGCCCTCGGCCTTGTTGGCGACCAGCACCACCGGCGTCCGGCCCTTGCGCAGCCAGGCCGCGAAGTGGCGGTCGAGAGGGGTGATGCCGGCGCGCGCGTCGATGAGGAACAGCGCCACGTCGGCGCGCGCCAGCGCAGCCTCGGTCTGCCGGCGCATGCGCGCCTCCAGGCTGTCGTCGAACACCTCCTCCAGCCCGGCGGTGTCGACCACGGTGAAGGACAGCCCGCCGACGTGGCCGTCGGCGGCGCGCCAATCGCGGGTGACGCCCGGCGTGTCGTCGACGAGCGCCAGCTTCTTGCCGGCGAGCCGGTTGAACAGAGTCGATTTGCCCACGTTGGGCCGACCGACGATCGCCACGGTGAAGGTCATGCGACCGGACATCCCGTCCTGGAACCAGAGCACAAAGAGTATAGCAGCTTATCCCCGCCCGCCCATGGCCGGGCGAGGCGGGGCGCGGTCCGCGCCGGGGCGGCCCTCCGCGTCACCGGAAGGCGACGAGCGTGCCGCCGTCGGTCAGGACATAGAGGGTGTTGTTGGCGACCACCGGCGACAAGTAGGCGGCGTCCGGCAACGAATAGCGCGCCTGCACGGCGCCGGTCTCCGGCGCCAGAGCCAGGAGCTGAGCGTTGGAGCCGGCCACCCACAGGCGGCCGCCGGCGAGCACCGGCCCCGCCCAGGAAATGCGCCCGGTGCGGTCCTCGGGGTCCTCGAAGCGGTCGAGCGCCACCACCCACTTGGCCCGGCCGGACTGGCGGGCGATCGCCACGACCTCGGCGTCGTTGGTGACGACGTAGACGTAGTCGCCCGCCACCCACGGCGTCTCGACGCCGCCGACCTCCTGTTCCCAGAGGCGGGCGCCGATCCGCTCGTCGACCGCCACCATGCGGCCGGAGTGGCTGATGGCGAACACCACGCCGCGGTCGATCACCGGCATGCCGCGGATGTCGGCCAAGCCGCTGAGGGCACCGCCACGGCGGATCGCCGCGAGGTTCTCCTGCCAGGCGATGCGGCCGTTCTCCGGCCGCAGGCCGAACATCTCGCCCGACGAGAACGGGACGACCACCAGGTTGGCCGAGGCGGCGGGGCTGGCGGCGCCGAGCAGGCCGGCCGATTCCAGGAGGCCCGCGTGGGTCCACAGCAGGTCGCCGGTGTCGGCCGAGGCCGCGACGAGCTGATTGTCCAGCGTCACCGCGTAGACGCGCCCGCCGGCCACGGTCGGCGCGCCGCGCATCGGGCCGGACGCGCGTCGGCGCCAGATGATGGAGCCGTCGGCCGGATCCAGGGCGAGCAGTTCCCCATAGCCGGTGGCGGCGAACAGACGTCCGTTGGCGAAGGCGACGCCGCCGCCGGTGACGTCGCCCCGCTCCTTCTCCGGACGGGTGTCGGCCCGCCACAGGCTGGCCCCGGTGCGGGCGTCGACCGCCGTCACGTTGGAGCCGGCGTCCATGGTGAACACCCGGCCACCGGCGACCACCGGCTGGGTCAGCAGAACCTGCGACCCGCTGGACCCGCTGCCGGCATCGGCGCGCCACACCTCCGCCGGATTGGCCGCGAGCGCGGGATGGCCGAGATCGTGCTCGGCGTTGCCGCCGACCTGCGGCCACGCATCGTTGCTCACCGGCGGAGGCAGATTGACCGGCGCCGTGGCGAGCTGGGGGTCCGCCTCGATCCGGGATTCGCGCACCAGGATGGCGACCCGCTTGCCCGGCAGCGGCGGCGGCTCCGACTTGCCGAACCAGCTGTCGGTGGTGTCGCAGCCGGCCAGCAGCAGGCCGAGGACGGGGGCCGAGAGCAGAATGGCGCGCAGGGTACGCTTCCGGGTCATCGGGTCTTGCCGTAAAGGGCGGCGAGGTCACCGGCCCGCGAGCGGACGCCCGAGGGAGCCGAGGCATCGTCCGCCAGTTGCTGGAAGAGGGTGTGGGCGCGCTCGCGGTCGCCGGCGCGGGCGGCGAGCACCGCCTCCATCTCGCGGGCGGAGAACCGCCACGGGCTGGTGTCGGCCGAAAGCGGCTGCAGGCGCGCCACCAGGGCCGCCGGATCGCCACCGTCGAGCTGACGCATCACCGACAGCAGCGTCGCCAGGTCGCGGTAGACCGCGGCCACGCCGGTGTCTGCGGCGATCCCGTCGTAGATCCCGACGGCCGCCGCGGCGTCGCCCTTGCGGGCGAGCAGCGCCGCCTCGTTCAGCCGCGCCAGGGTCGCCATGTCGGCGTCGCTCCGGCCGACGAAGGCGTTCAGGGCGTCGATGCCGGCCTGAGGGCCGGCCGAGGCGGCATCGACCGCGGCAACCAGGGCCGCCGTGTCCTCGACGCGCTCGGAGCGCTGCCAGCTCGACCAGATGTTGTAGCCGGCGGTGCCGCCGATCAGCACGACCGCCGCCGCGATCGCCAGACCGCCGTAGCGCTTGAACAACCGCTCCATGCGGTCGCGGCGCAAATCTTCGTCGACTTCGCGGAAAATATCGCTCATGGCCCTACAAGCGGCGTGCGGAGGGACGGACACCGGACGCGCGGCGTCCGATGTCGGACTCTCGAACCGGCCGGATAGCAGACCCCCCGCCGCCGGTCAAGGCCGAGCCGCGCTTCGGCGGGACGATCGCGCCGACGGCGTGGGGCGGGACCGCTCGCCGGGCGGATTCAGCCCGCGTCCCTCCACTTGATCGAGCAGCCCATGCTGGGAATCTGGTCGGCCGGCCCCTGCCCGGTCTCGGCGATCCGGCACATGGCGTGGAACAGCTCGCGGGGGGCGTCGGGTTGCGCCTCGCGGCGCGACGCGTCGAGTCGGCCGCGATACTGGAGCCGGAGGTCGGCGTTGAAGCCGAAGAAGTCGGGCGTGCAGACCGCGTTGTAGGCGCGCGCCACCGCCTGCGTCTCGTCCAGCAGGTAGGGGAAGGAGAAGCGGTGCTGTTCGGCGAAGCGCTTCATGGCGTCCATGCCGTCCTCGGGATACTGGACGGTGTCGTTGGACATGATGGCGACGGCGCCGATGCCGTGGCCGCGCAGGTCGTCCACGTCGCGCACGATGCGGTCGATCACCGCCCGGACGTAGGGGCAGTGGTTGCAGATGAACATCACCAGCGTGCCGCGCGGGCCGCGCACGTCGGCCAGGGTGCGGACACGGCCGTCGACACCGGGCAGGCTGAAGTCCGCCGCCGCCCATCCGAAGTCGCAGATCGGGGTTTCCGCTGCCATCGTAGCCTCCTCTTCCCTCTCGGTTCACAGGGTACGATGTGGCGATGGCGACGCCAACGTCCAGCGGCACACGACCGGAGGACGAGGGCCGGCGGACGCGGCATCACGCCGCCGCCCGAGGCGGACCGAGGGGACGCGCCGGCCCGACGGGCCGGCGCGGGCGGACGAAGCACCGGGCCGGAGGACCTCAGCCGGCCATCTGGGCGGCGGCGATCACCGCCTGGGTGCGGTTCTTCACGCCCAGGGACTTGAAGATGGCGGTGACGTGGATCTTCACCGTGCCCTCCGAGAGTCCCAGCTCGTAGGCGATCTGCTTGTTGGACTTGCCGGCGCGCAGACAATCCAGCACCTCGCGCTGGCGCTGCGTCAGGCCGTAGTTGGCCGAGCGGTCGCCGGCCGGCTCGGCGACGCGGCGGCGCGCGGCGGCCTCGGGGCCGAAGGCGATCGCCCCCGGCGGCACGTAGATGCCGCCCGAGAACACCAGGTTCAGCGCGCCCATCATGACCTTCACGCTGGACGATTTGGGGATGTACCCGGTGGCGCCGAAGTCGAGGGCGCCGCGGATGTCGCTCAGCGATTCCGACGCCGATACGACGACCACCGGCGTGCCCGGCTGCAGATCGCTCACCTCGCGGATGCCCTCGAAGCCCGGCCAGCCCGGCATGTGCAGGTCGATGAGGACCACGTCGAAGCGGCTGTCGCCCCGACAATGTTCGGTCACCTCCCCGAAAGTCCCGGCCTCGACGAACACGGCGTCGGAATGCAGCTGTTCGAGCAGCCGGCGCAGCCCTTCCCGGAACAGCAGATGGTCGTCCCCGATCAGAATTCGCATGGTTCCCGTCCACCCTGTTGTGGCCGCCCGCAAAGGACTGGCCGCTCCCAAAATAGCGATGCTTCGGCTTACAGCTACCACAATCGGTAGTGGGCCTGTATATCGACAAGCGCCATACGCCATTCGAAATTGCAGACCGTGTCCATTTGAATCATTCGTTCTCGCCCGACACCATGCCTCCCGGACCAAAGTCATAGGCAACGCACCGAAAGCGGTACCGCTGCGCGAGGGGCCGAAGGAATGTGACGACGGTGGAGCCGCGCCTGCGCCGTGGCGCCGCAACGGCTGCCGCGGCGCACTTTCGAGTAGGCGCGCGGACCCGAAGGAGAAAACGCATCCGAAAGCGTGGCGAGGTCCCTGTCCATCTGGAACAGACCCGCACCACTCCATCATCTGATCGGGCGGCTTAAGAGTTATCACACGAAGCACGCGCGTAGCCAATCAGCTCGGCTTGACGATGTTGAATGATAATCTATCGTTTGATTTACAGTATCGCCGCAGAATTTATAAAATCGTAGCAACAGTGTCAAGATTTTTTGCAGTTTTTGCTCAAACAGGCAGAAGGCGCAAGGAACGTTTAGCCAATGTCTCTAACCCGAAGAGGCCAAAACACTGAGGACGACGCTGCCCTTCAAGGGCCAGCCGTGGAGCCCAAGGAAAGCCAGAGCCGACCCATGCACACGCATCGTGACTACGCGCCGGAGCCGGCGTTCCACCTGCCCAGCAACCCCGCGGTGACTGCCATGCACGTTTGCCTGATTCTGGACGATGACGCCCTGACGGACACGGTGGTCAAGGCACTGGAAGGTGCCGGCCGCCATCGCGTCACCGTGTTCCACGACATCGGCGAACTGACGCAGAGTGCGATGACCCCGGACGCCGTGCTGATCGGCCTGCAGCAGTTCACCGCCCTGCGCGAGAACGAGCCGATGGTCTATCTGCGCCTGTCGCGCCGCTCGCGCATCGTCGTCGTTCTGTCGTCGCGGGAACTGCTCGACGCCGCCCACGTCCTGGCGTTCGCCGACGCCTGGGTGTTCGAGGACATCAACGTCGACCGCATCAACGAGCTGCTGGACCTCGGCCTCGAGGGCCACTGCCTCATGCCGAAGCAGTTCCTGTCGCGCCTGGGCGTCGACGAGATCCGGCTGTCGCTGCTGCCACGCCTCTCCGAGGCGGAGTTCGAGACCCTCCGCCTGCTCGGGGAAGGGTTGAACAACCGCACCATCGCCGGCCACCTCGACCTTTCCGAGGCGGTCATCAAGTCGCTGGTGCGCAGCGTGCTGTCGAAGCTGCACTTCCGCAACCGCACCGAAGCCGGCGTGTTCGCCGCCCGCCAGCAGGGCGCCCTGCACGCCGCCCGGCACGGCACCGCGATGCCGCTCGACCGCACCGGGACCTGAGCCGCGCGCGCGCCCGGCCTGGGCGCTCGCCGCGAGAAAGCGCGTGTTGCGGCCGCGAGGAAGCGCGTGCTGCGAACGCGTCTCCGGAACGCACGAACACGACACCGGCGCCCATCCCGGCGCCGGTGTCGTCCGTGCGGCAGCGATGCGGTGGGGCCCGTGCTCAGTGCGAGGCGGCGGCCGCCCCCGGCACCGCGGCGCCGCCGGCAAGCTCCCCGCCGATGCCGTTGTTGAGGGCCCAGATGGCGGCCTGCGTGCGGTTGGAGGCGTTGATCTTGCGCAGCAGGCTCTTCAGATGGACCTTCACCGTCGCCTCGGTGATGTTGAGGTGATTGGCGATCATCTTGTTGGAGTCGCCGTTCAGCAGGCAGCGCAGGATCTGCACCTCGCGCTGCGACAGCCCCTTGCGCGACACCGGCATCTCGGCGCCGTTGCCGTTGACCCGACCGCTGATCAGCAACGCCGCGAGGTGGGTGGGGAACACCTTCTCGCCCATCATCACCAGCTTGAGAGACTGGGCGAGCGCGTCCGACGACAGATCCTTCATCAGATAGCCGTCGGCCCCGGCCTCCAGCGCGTTGGCCAGGCGCCGGGTGCACAGCTCGCTCGTCAGGATGACCAGGCGGGCATCGGGAAGGTGGGCGCGCAGACCGCGCATGCCCTCGGCCTCTTCGTCGCCGCCGCTGGCGAGGTCGAGCAGGACGAGCTCCGGCTTCAGTCCCCCTTCGACGATGGCCAGAGCCTCCCGCAGGTTGCCCGCCTCCGACGCGATCTGGAAGGGGGAATCATCCAGAAGGCGCTTCAAACCTTCCCGAAAGAGCTTGTTGGAGTCGATCAGAAACGCACGAACTGGTTCCATCGTCTGCTCCCGCGGTATACGGACAAGGACATGAACAATCGCAAGAATTCCCGATTGGCTGGCGTGGCGCCGAGGCGGGCCAACCCGATGTTCCGACTGCGCCTCTCGATGGCACATGCGCACCGTTATTTTGGGGGAGATTATCCCTTCGACGACCGACCTGATACCTCTCTGTGGTATTAAGATAAGAACGCATTGGACATATGCGAAACGCGATTCCGGATTCGAAAGAGAAAACTCTATTTTTAAAGATTCAGCCGGGCCAAATCGGAAGTATATTTTTGGCGATAACTAACCCGTTCGCGCAGGCATTGCCCGCCTCTGCGAGCAGTGGATCTCAGGAGTGTGCCATGAGGTTGCCGCCGCGGTCTGCCGGGCGGTGACGGCGCAGGCACGAGAGCGCTGCCGCCGACCGCGGCGCCATGCTACAGCGGTTTCGCCTGCGGCAGGGAGACGGAAGGTCATGACGGTGTGGGAAGTGGCCGGGCTGCTCGGTGGCGGCTATCTTCTGATGCTCGCCCGGAGCGCCTGGAAGCAGGGGGAACTGCGCCAGTTCCTATGGAGCCTGCTGGTGGTCCTGGTGCTGGCGGCCGGAATCGCCGGGGCGGTCGCCATCGCCATCGCGCTCGACCACTCCTGACATTGGGCCGTGACGCGGGGCTCTGACGCGGGGCCGGCGACCGCGACGCGGAACATCGACGCGCGCCGCCGCCACCCTCCCCTGCCCACCCTCCCCTGCAACGTCGGGGAAAGCGGCAGGCGGCGCGCGCGTCCGTTCGTCGGCTCGCGGATGTCAGACCTGCGACCGTTCGACGGCCAGGCGCATCAGCACGTACTGCCGGGCCATCTGGTTGCGGAAGCGGTAGCGCGTGCGGCCCGGCTCCGGCAGGGCGACGAGCAGCGCGCCGTGGTCGTCGCGCGTCAGCCGCTCCAGCCGCGCCTCGACGTCCGCCGGCGGAGCGCCGTCTCCGCCGGCGATGTCGGCGGGATCGAAGACGCCGTACTCGTCCGCCGGACACAGGGCGGCGGCGTGCAGCGCGTCCTCCAGCGTCTCGCGCCGTCCCCCGGCGAGCCCGCGGTTGTAGGAGTCGACGATGCCGCGCTCGGCCTCCTGCAGGCAGCGGTTGACGGCGTAGGCGAGGTCGGCGTGTTCGACCTCCCGGACGCCGCGGCTGAAGGCGCTGCGCGCGGCGTGCAGTCCGAGGAGCTGGGCGTAATAAGGCAGGCCGCGGGCGAAATCGACGATGCGCCGCAGCGTCTCCGGCAGGAAGGTGAGGCCGGCGTTCTCGGCGCCGGCCTGGATCAGCCGCTCGATCTCCTTGTCCGTCATCAGCGGCAGGTGCACCGGCACCAGCGAACGCTGGATCGACGGATGCTTGCCAAGGAGCTGGTCGAGATTCTCGGCGACCCCGACCACCATCAGGGTCATCGGGATCGAGCTGTCCGTCAGGTTCTTGAACAGCTCCGCCAGCTTGTTGCGGAAGTCCTCGTCGGTGACGCGGTCGTACTCGTCGAGGATCAGCAGCACGTGGGTGTTCTGGATGTTCTCGAGGACCTCGTTCAGCTGGGTGACGCTGAACGAGCCTTCCGGCAGCAGCTCGGCGAAGCTGTTGAAGGTCCGCCGCGACGCGAACGGGCTGTCGGAGCCCGAGCGGTAGTAGGTCGACGGAATGCGCTTCAGAACGTGGCGGAAGATCTCCTCGAAGCTCAGCTCGCCGCTGCAGGTCAGCTTGATGGCGAGGTACCCGGCCTGGGCGGCGATGTGCTCGATGGCGTTGGACAGCGAGGTCTTGCCGCGCCCGCGGTCGCCGAACAGGATGACGTGCGCCCGCTCCTCCTCGACCGCGGAGATGATCCGCTTCAAGGTGGCGTTGCGACCGACGAAGAGGGAGTTCAGCTGCTTCTTCGGACGCGTCGGCGTGAAGGCCTCGCGCAGGATGCCGTTCACCTCCGGGGTGAGGCCGGTCAGCAGCGCCGCCTCGCCGCCGCGCTGTGTCTTCAGACCGTTGGCCACCGGAAAGGCGAAGCGCGGCAGGTCCGCCACTCCGGCGCCCGCCGCCGCCGCGGCCATGGCGGCCGTCGGGCGCTCGCCCGGGACGGCGGCGTTGGCGCGCTCGGGCTCCGGCCGCGGCGGCGCGGATAGGGCGTTGGGCACCGGCCGCAGCTTGGGCGGCACCGCCGGACCGGCCAGCCGCGCCGCCGCGACGGCCGCCGCCGCGGTTCCCCGCGCCGCTTCAGCCGTCTGCACGCCGCTCTGATCCTCCGCGCCTGCGCCGCGCCGCTTCCGAAAGAAGTTCCGCATGTCGTCCGCCTTCGGGCCGTCGTTGCTGGATGCGCGACCACCTCCGCCAGGGCGCGGACCACCGTCCGCGCCACCCGCCAAGGCGTCGCCCGAACCAGCATTTGGGGCCGAAAGGACATCGAACTCACTGGGAATTCGGATACTATACCGACGCGGGGGGCCCTCCCCCGGTGGTCGTGTTCGACGGGGGGCACCGCGGGTGATCGACGTTAATCCCATCGCCCGGGCTGACGCCGGGCCGCCGACCGCCGACATTGCCGTCGCAGCGGATCTTCCTTTCCGCTCCCCTACAGGCCGACGGCGTGGCCGAGCAGCGTCCAGGCGTAGAGGGTGACCATCAGCGCGATCAGCGTCACGGCTTCGCTCAGGAACTTCAGGACCGACATGGCGAACTCCTTCTTTTCGAGTGCTGTTCCATCGGGTGCGGTTCTGCGCGGCGCCGAAAGGAACAATGCCAGAACACCGGGCGAGCGGCAAGCGGTAAGTTCGCAATTCGTTCTCCCCGCGACCCTTCCGTTCCCGAAGCCGGCGAGCACGGTCGCCGCGGCGGTGCCCGAGATGGTGCTGACCAACGCCCGCATCGTCGCCCGCGACGGCGTGTTCCAGGGTTCGCTGGTGATCCGCCACGGCCGGATCGCCGACCTCGGCGAGGGACGCTCGCGCCTCCCTTCCGCCCACGACCTGGAGGGCGACCACCTGCTGCCGGGTCTGGTGGAGATGCACACCGACAACCTGGAACGCCTGCTCGTTCCGCGGCCGGGCGTGCTGTGGCCGGCGCCGCTGGGCGCGGTGGCGGCCCATGACGCGCAGCTCCTGGCCGCCGGCATCACCACCGTCCTCGATGCCGTGTGCGTCGGCGAGCACCGCGACGGCGGCTGCCGGCGCGACATTCTCGACCGCTCGGTGGCGGCGATCCGCGACGCCCGCGGCGAGGGGCTGCTGCGCGCCGACCACCATCTGCACCTGCGCTGCGAGGTCGCCGACCCCGACGTCCTCGCCCTGTTCGAGCCGCTGGCGGACGATCCGCTCCTGCGTTTGGTGTCGCTGATGGATCACACGCCCGGCCAGCGCCAGTGGGCCGACCTCGCGGTCTACCGCCGGCTGCTGATGGCCGAGGGGTGGGCGGAGGACGCCGTGCCCGGCCTGGTCGCCGGCCGCTGCGAGGCGCAGACCCGCTACGCCGCCAGCCATCGCCTGGCGCTGACCGCCCAGTGCCGCCAGCGCGGCATTCCGATGGCCAGCCACGACGACGAGACCCTCGCCCATGTCGAGGAGGCGGTGGCCGACGGCCTGACGGTCAGCGAGTTCCCGACCACCCGCACCGCCGCCGAGGCGGCGCACCGCGCCGGACTGCGCGTCGTCATGGGGGCGCCCAACCTGGTGCGCGGGGGCTCCCATTCCGGCAACGTCTCGGCCGCCGAGCTGGCGGCCGCCGGTCTGCTCGACATCCTGTCGTCGGACTACGTGCCGGGCAGCCTGATCGACGCCGCCTTCCGCCTGCACGCCGACCTCGGCCGGCCGCTGCACGAGGCGGTGGCGGCGGTCTCGGCGGTGCCGGCCGCGGTGCTCGGCTTCGCCGACCGCGGCGCCCTGGCGCCGGGACTGCGCGCCGACCTCGTCCGCGTCCGCCCCCTGCAGGGGCAGTCGATCGTGCGCTCCGTGTGGTGCGCCGGCACGCAGCGGCTGTAGCGCATCCCCTTCCCAGCGGCGGCGGGCACGGCTGGCCGCGGCGACGAGGGCTGCCCCGGCGGGGGTCGCCTCAGTGCGCCACCTCGTCCGTGGCGGTGACGTGGCCCGAGACCTGCTGGCGCACCAGCACCAGCGACAATCCGGCCGCCAGGGTGGCCGCCAGGAACGCCTCGACCAGCAGCATCAACCCGAACCGGGTGCGCGGCAGCAGGTCCTGGCTGTCGAGGGCCCAGGTCAGGGTCGAGAAGAAGAGGATGGCGAGGAACACCCCCATCCCCTTCATCGCCCGCCCCACCATCGCAAGGATGAAGCCGTAGAGGATCAGCAGCGAAATGCCGATGAAGATCTTGACCGGCAGATAGCTGGTGTCGGAGGAAAGCAGCCAGTCGACGTAGCAGTAGCCGCTCGGGTTGTAGGTCGCGGTGATCAGGGCGTAGAGGAACAGCCACCGGACGACGAAGTCGGAAAGCTTGAAACGCTGGGCCGCACCCGCCATGCATCCCCTCCCCCGCCGGCGTCCGCTGCTGGCCCGCTGATGTAGCGCACCGGGGCGACAGGGCGCCAGCGTCATTTCCCGGACCGCCGCGCGGTCCGGGAAATGACGCCGGCCGTCAGCTCAGGCGTTCGAGAAAGTCGAGGAAGCGGCTGCGTTCCTCGGGCGGCAGCGGCTCGAGGATGCGTTCATGGGTCTCCGCCACCTTCGGCAGCAGGTCGGTGACGAGCGCCTGGCCCGCGGCGGTGAGCCAGACGCTCTTGCGCCGACGGTCGCGCGGATCGGTCCGCCGCTCCACCAGCCTGCGCTCGATCAGGCGCATGATGACGCCCTGCGTCGTCGCCGGATCGACAAACGTCAGACGGCCGAGCCTCACCTGGGACAGCGGCCCCTCCTGGTGCAGCGTCATCAGCACCGCCCACTGGGTGGGGGTCAGCTGGCAATCCCCCAGCGCGTCGCTGAAGATCGCGCTGGCCCGCTGCACCACCCGCCGCAGACGATGGTTGATGCGCTCCGCCAGGACGAACTCGGCGGAGAGGGCCGCCGTGTCCGCCGACGTCTCATCCACGGGATAGGGTCCCGGAACGAACTCGTTCGCAGTCATCCGGCGCTCCGTCGGCCGGCCGCCATGCTCGGGGCAGAGGCGGGAATGCCGATGACCGGAAGGCGCGCGCCCGGCAGGACGTCAGCGACGGGTGGAACCAACCAGGGCATGTTAACCCACGCATCGTTCTAATTATGATTGCCAAAGAGCACCACAGGGCGGTGCCTTGGTCAAGCTTAAACCGAAATATCGGCATGCGTATAGGTGAATTCCGCCGCCGCCGCAAAAAGGGCTGTCGGCTTACAGCCGATGTGAAGAGAGTCTCACGAAGCAGATGTCATCGGGGGTGCCGCACTGCGGCGGAGCGGCTCTTGTTTCGCAAGTTTTGCCAAGGGGCACCGTCACGATAAAACTTCTCATACGCAGCGGTATGCCGTAGCGGAAGAAGATTCTTATCTTTATTGGAAATATTCATTCATTTGTATGATGACATATTATTCGCCACCGAGCGGACGCGACGCGCCATCCGCATCGCGGGGTGCCCGTTGTAGAGGGCCGGCACAGTGCTCTGCGCCGGCCGGGTCTGTGCGACCGCGGCGCCGTTCCGGGAATACCGACGCGGTGCAACCGCGTTGTCAGGCACGCCACGAGCCGCCCCGGCCGCGTCTCGCCGCCCCATCGTCCGTCCGCCAGCGCATCATCGCGAAGGCGCGCGCAGCCCACCCTCGATCAGCGAGGCGAGCGTCGCCACCGCTTCGGACCGGCTGCACCTGCCGCGCACCAGCGCGGCCGAGAGCGCCTCGCCGGCACCGACCAGCCCGATGCAGCGCCGTTCCAACTCGGCCGGCGCCAAGGTGCCGTGCGGCGCCAGCACGGAGACGAACATGCCGACGCTGTTGTCGAGCAGTTCCTGGAACACCGCGGCCTTTTCCCCACTGCCGGCCAAGGCGGCGCCAACCGCGTGGAATTCGTCGGTCGTGTCGGCGGCACAATTGATGTAGGCGTCGGCGAGTGCGGACGCCGTGTTTTCAAGGGACCGCTCGCTGGCGGTCATCATGTCCCGGAACGCATTCACCCGCTCGGTGTCGATCCATCGGTACAGGTCGATCAGCAAACCCGACCGCGTGCCGAAATGATCGTAGGCGACCGGCTTGGAGACCCCGGCGCGGACGGCGAGATGCCCGAGGGTGAGCCGGTCCGCGCCTTCCTCGCGAACGATCGCGAGCGCCGTGTCGAGCAGTTGACGCCGCCGTTCCGCCTTGGGAAGCCTGCGGCGAGACGCGTCTCCAGCCGCTCCATCCGTTCCGTTCTTCACGTTGCCGCGCCCCTTGCGGAATCCACCATGGGCAGGCCGGTTGGTGCCTACCGATGGTAGCTTTTAGCCCGACGCAGAGAAGCCTGGCAATGTCACTTGGCGCTTCTTCGGAAGCGTGCCCCAAGGGGTGGTGCGGCTTCGAAGCCGTCGCGCTCACCATCCTGGAATGGGGCGACGGGTTCGACAGTCGCCGCTTGCTCGAACCCATCGGTGGAATCCCACCGGCCGACGGCGAAGACCGCTACTGTGGGCAAACCGAGGCCGACGCCATGGCGGCGTGCCTCGAACCAAATGGCCTCCGGCCGTCCCGCGGCGGTTCCGCCCTGGTGGTGCCGGTCAATCCGGAAGAGGGATGTGCTCCTCCCGGTCACCGATCGGGAGATCGAAGCGCCCCTTGCCCCAGTTCTGCGCGCGCCATTCGGCTTTGGCCTCTTCGATGCGGTCCTTCGAGGAGGCGACGAAATTCCACCAGATGTAGCGCGGTCCGCCGAGCGTCGCGCCGCCGAGGATCATCAGCCGTGCCCCCCGGACGCCGGCCGCGACCGTGATCCGGTCACCGGGCCTGAAGACCATCATCCGAGAGGCCTCGTATTCCTGGCCGGCGACCGATATCGACCCTTCGACGATGTAGAGTCCCCTGTCTTCGTGATCGTCCGGCATCGGCAGCCGGCATGCGGGGTCGAGCGTCACGTCGGCGTAGAACGTCTCCGAGAACATGGTAGCGGGCGCCTTCTGGCCATAGGCGTCCCCGAGAATGAGCCGGACGGACACGCCGCGATCCTCGATCACCGGCAGCGCCTCCTTGCCGTGGTGCTCGAACATGGGCGCCATGTCCTCGTGGCTGTCGGGCAACGCCAGCCAGGTCTGTATTCCGAACAGGCTGTTCGGACCGGTTCGGGCGGCTGCGGAGGTGCGCTCCGAATGGGACACGCCGCGCCCGGCAACCATCCAGTTCAATTCGCCGGGACGGATGATCTGGTCGGCGCCGGTGCTGTCACGATGGTGGAAATCGCCGCGATAGAGGTAGGTGACGGTGCCGAGGCCGATGTGCGGGTGTGGCCGAACGTCGACGCCCTGCCCGGTCAGCAGGTCGGCCGGCCCGGCCTGGTCGAAGAAGATGAACGGTCCCACCATCTGCCGCCTGGGTGCGGGCAGAGCGCGCCGGACCTCGAAGCCGCCCAGGTCTCGGGCGCGCGGGACGATGAGAGTTTCGATCGCGCCGGGGCCGACCTCGTCGGGGCAGCCCGGTTCGATTGCCGGATTCCAACTCATGCGCCTCATCCTCTCTCAGGTTCTCGGGAGGCCTCACCCGCGGCGAAGCGAATGCCCAGATTGGGGAGCCATCATCCGCCCAACTAGCCTTGTGCCACGTCAAGCTGTGTCGCGATAGCCGGAACGTGCGGCCCCCGCCCTCGCGCTCGGCGGCTCGCCATAGGGCCGGCCGGCCATCGAGCGCAGGTCCGCCATAAGCCGGAGCCGCGCCCATTTTCAGCGGTCGATCCCCCAAAGGTCCGGACGTCGTGCGAAGTACGCCGTCAGCATTTCGGTCAGCACCCGGACTTTCCGTTCGGGATGCCGCCCCGGCGGCCGGACGACGTACGCGCCTGCCGACGGTGGGGGATAGCGTGTCATCACCGGAACGAGCGCGCCCGAGGCCACATATTCGTGCGTGATGCAGTCCGGCAGCCAGGCAATGCCAAGCCCCGCCGCTGCGGCAGCCGCCAGCGCCGTGGCGTTGTCGGCCTTGAACCTGCCCTGCGGCTGAACCGTGACGATCCTGTCGCCGTCCATGAACTGCCAGACTTCCGTTCCTTGCATGAGCGCCTGATGGTTGACGATCTGCTCCACCGTCTCAGGTGAACCGTGCGCCTTGATGTAATCCGGGCTTGCGACGAGCTTTCCATAGATCGGTCCGATGCGCTTCGCGACCAGGTTGGAGTCCTGAAGGTAGCCGACCCGGATCGCGCAGTCGAAACCCTCGGCGATGAGATCGACGAAGCGATCGCTGTAGGACGTATGGATGTGGAGCTGCGGGTGGCGTTGCGCCATTTCCGCGATCACGGGAGCGAAGTGGGTCGCGCCGAAGGTGAGCGGCATGGCAACCCTCAGGCGGCCGCACAGCTCACCGGTGGGGAGGATCGCTTCCCTGGCCGTGTCGATCTCGGCGGCGGCTCGGGCCGCGTGATCCCTGAACGTGATCCCCGCTTCCGTCAGCGCGGCGCCGCGGGTCGTTCGTGCAAGAAGCTGAACGCCGAGTTCCGCTTCGATCCGGAAAAGCCGCCGACTGACGATCGACTTGGAGAGGCCGAGCCGGCGCGCGGCGGCCGACACGCCCCCCGCATCGGCCACCGCGACGAAGGTCTGCAGATCTTCGATGTCCAACTCGACGTTCCTTGTCCCGCGACACAGCTTGCCCGACCTTGGCACTACCGCATCACCGGGAGGAACAGGAAATTGCGTCCGGACAGCGCCACCCGCTGGCGCGTGTCTTCACGAACCCGTCGCCGTCCAGAGCGGCAGAGAAAGGAAGCCCTGATGCCCCCGCGCAACGGCCTTGATTCGCTTCTTCGCCCCGAAGATTCGGTCCTCGTTCTGATCGATCACCAGCCTTACCAGTTGGCGAATCTGAACAGTCACGATCCGCACATGGTGGTCAACAACGCGACGGCGCTGGCGAAGGCTGCGAAGGCCTTCGGCGTTCCCACCATCCTGACGAGCGTGATCGTCGATCGCGGCGGTCGGATCTTCCCGCAGATCACCGACGTCTTCCCCGGCCAGGAGGTGATCGACCGCACCTTCATCAACACCTGGCAGGACCGCAAGGTCGTCGACGAGGTCAAGGCCACCGGCCGCCGGCAGCTGATCATCGCCGGCTTGTGGACCGAGGTCTGCGTCGCGATGCCGGCGATCCAGGCTCTCGGCGAAGGCTGGGATGTGACGGTCGTCACGGACGCCTCGGGCGGCACGTCGGCCGAAGCCCACGAGGTCGCGATCCAGCGCATGATCGCCGCCGGCGCGAACATGATGACGTGGCTGGCGGTGGTGTGCGAATGGCAGCGCGACTGGGCCCGCACCGAGCATGCCGCCGAGCTCACCGACCTGCTCGTGCAGCATGCCGCCGGCAGCGGCATCGCGTTCCTGTGGGAGCAGCAGCTCCTCAACACGCCGGTGCCGCCCGCCACGACGTGAATCGAGCGGGGATGGTGGGCGATCCGTCGCGCAAGCCGGGCGTCGACCGCGCCTCGTCATCCCCTCCCCCGAGCGCATGACCGGCGCATGACAGGGCGCACGCCCTCGGGAGGGCAGCCCAAGGCCGTCGATCGGTCGATGCGGGCCTGCTCTCCCGAGGCGACGCCGGAGAGCGGGCGGGCCGCGTTCATCCCGGCCGGATCCCCCGTGTTGCCCGACGTGCGAGATGGACGTCCGCCCTGACGGACGCGTGAATCCGCGCCCCGGGAGCCCGGCCACTCTCCGCCTTGCCGTGCTCGCCGTCCGTCCCGCACCGTCGAGGCTAAGGGATTGATATCACTCCCACTCGATGGTGCCGGGCGGCTTCGAGGTGACGTCGTAGACCACCCGGTTGACGCCGCGCACCTCGTTGACGATGCGGTTGGAGACGCGGGCGAGGAAGTCGTGCGGGAACGGGTACCAGTCGGCGGTCATGCCGTCGGTGGAGGTCACCGCGCGCAGCGCCAGCACGTGGTCGTAGGTCCGGCCGTCGCCCATCACCCCCACCGAGCGCACCGGCAGCAGCACCGCGAAGGCCTGCCAGATCGCGTCGTAGAGGCCGGCGCCACGGATCTCC
This sequence comes from Azospirillum sp. ST 5-10, assembly GCF_051225715.1. Lineage (NCBI taxonomy): Bacteria > Pseudomonadati > Pseudomonadota > Alphaproteobacteria > Rhodospirillales > Azospirillaceae > Azospirillum > Azospirillum sp. ST 5-10. The sequence continues at coordinate 6,531 of NZ_JBPJSP010000046.1, read as the reverse complement.
TCGAGGTAGATGGTGTCGGCCTTGCGCAGGATCGCCAGCTTGTCCGGCGTGATCTCGCCGGGAACGCGGATGGCGAGGCCGGGACCGGGGAAGGGATGGCGCTTGACGAACGCCTCGGGCAGGCCGAGCTCGCGCCCGAGCGCCCGCACCTCGTCCTTGAACAGCTCGCGCAGCGGCTCCACCAGCTTCAGCTTCATCCGCTCGGGCAGGCCGCCGACGTTGTGGTGCGACTTGATGGTGACGCTGGGCCCGCCGGTGAAGGAGACGCTCTCGATCACGTCGGGGTAGAGGGTGCCCTGGGCCAGGAACTCCGCCCCGCCGATCTTGTGGGCCTCGGCGTCGAACACTTCGATGAAGGTGGCGCCGATGATCTTGCGCTTCTGCTCGGGGTCGCTGACCCCGTTCAGCTTGCCGAGGAACAGGTCGGCCGCGTCGACGTGCACCAGCGGGATGTTGTAGTGGTCGCGGAACAGCGTCACCACCTCCTCGGCCTCGCCGGCCCGCATCAGGCCGGTGTCGACGAAGATGCAGGTGAGCTGGTCGCCGATCGCCTCGTGGATCAGCACCGCCGCGACCGAGGAATCGACGCCGCCGGACAGGCCGCAGATCACCTTGCCGCGGCCGACCCGGGCGCGGATCGCCTCAACGGCCTGGCGGCGGAACGCCGCCATGGTCCAGTCGCCGCGGCAGCCCGCGACGCGGTGGACGAAGTTGGCGAGGAGCTGGGCGCCGTGCGGCGTGTGCACCACCTCCGGGTGGAACTGGACGCCGTAGAACTGGCGGGAATCGTCGGCGATGGCGGCGAACGGCGCACCGTCGCTGACCGCCACGGCGCGGAAGCCGTCGGGCAGCGCGGTGACGCGGTCGCCGTGGCTCATCCACACCTGCTCGCGCACGCCGTTGGCCCACAGCCCGTCGAACAGGGCGCAGGGCTGCGCCACCTCGATGAAGGCGCGGCCGAACTCCCGGTGGTCGGACCCCTGCACCGCGCCGCCGAGCTGCTGGCACATGGTCTGCTGCCCGTAGCAGATGCCGAGCACCGGCACCCCCATCTCGAACACCGCTTCGGGAGCCCGCGGGGCGTTCGCCTCGGTGACCGAGGCCGGGCCGCCGGACAGGATGATCGCCTTGGGGGCGAAGGCGCGGATGCGGTCGCCGTCCATGCTGAAGGGGTGGATCTCGCAGTACACGCCGGATTCGCGCACGCGGCGGGCGATCAACTGCGTGAACTGGCTTCCGAAATCGAGGATGAGGACGCGTTCGGCGGTCATGGCGGGCTCACGGGGCTGCAAAGCGTGCTAAATGCCCCTCCGCCCGCCACGGGTCAAGGCTCTTGGCCGCCGCGCGGGCGTCACAGCGATTCCGAGCCCGCCGCCTGGCGGGCCAGCGGGACGAGGTCGCGCCAGCCGTAGGCGGTCTCGACGGTCTCGCTGCCGGCGAAGCGCATCGGCCGCTCGGCCAGCCGCACCCCGCCCAGACGCTCGTAGAACCAGCGCGCCGGGTTGCCGCGCAGGCACCACACCACCGCCGAGGGCAGTCCGGCCAGCGCCATGCGTTCGGCGGCCGCCGCCATGAGGCGGCGCCCCAGGCCGTGCCCCTGCGCCTCATCGTGCAGGTAGAGCGCGTAGAACTCGCCGGCGTAGCCGTCGATGCCGGTGCGCTGGCGCCCGTAGCTGACGAAGCCGGCGACGTCGCCGGCGCCGTCCGCCGCCACCAGGGTGCCGTGCCCTTCGCGCTGCACCCGCACGGCGATCCGCCAGCGCGCCCGCACCGTGGACTCCGACATGTTCACCAGGAACTCCGCCGGAAGCATCCCGGCGTAGGTCGAGCGCCAGCTCGCCACATGCACCCGCGCGATGCCGTCGGCGTCGTGCGGCCCCGCGTCCCGGATGACGATCACGGCCCTCTCCCTTCCCATCCGTCTTCTTAGGACATGGAGCCTGGCCGGCCGCTTTTCCAGCGCTCCCCCGCCGTCAGGGCGCGTCGGCCGGCGCGGCCGGCGGCGGCGCGTCGGCCGTCGCCTCGTCGCGGCGGACCATCACCGCGGCGAAGAATCCGTCGGTGTCGTGGCGCGCCGGCGTCAGCCGCAGATAGGGGCCGTCGCCCGGCGGACGGCCGGCTTGCTCCTCCTCCCACACCTCGGCGACGGGCTTGACGACGAAGTCGGGATGGGCGGCCAGGAAGGCCGCGACCTGCGCCTCGTTCTCCTCCGGCAGCAGCGAACAGGTGGCGTACACCAGGCGCCCGCCCGGCTTGACCAGCCGCGCCGCGCTGTCGAGGATGTTCGCCTGCAGCGGCACCAGCTGGTCGAGGCCGGGGCCGAGCGGCCGCCAACGGCTGTCGGGGTTGCGCCGCCAGGTGCCGGTGCCGGAGCACGGCGCGTCGACCAGCACCCGGTCGAACTTGCGCTTGTGGCGCTTCACCCAGGGATCGCGCTCGCTCTTCAGCGGATGCGGCTCGATGTTGTGCAGGCCGGCGCGGCGGAACCGCTCGGCCGCGCGCTTGAGACGGCCTTCGAGCACGTCGCAGGCGACCACCCGGCCCTTGTTGTTCATGAGCGCGGCCAGCGCCAGGGTCTTCCCGCCGGCACCGGCGCAGAAGTCGACCACCTGCATGCCCGGCTTCGGCGCCACCGCCAGGGCGACGAGCTGCGATCCCTCGTCCTGGATCTCGACCATCCCCTGCTTGAACGCGTCCACCGTCGCCAGGGGCGGCCGGCCGCGCACCCGCAGCGACAGCGGCGACCAGGGCGTCGGCTTGGCCTCGATGCCGGCTTTCTCCAGCGCGGCGCGCGCGGCGGCGCGGTCGGCCCGCACGGGATTGACCCGCAGGTCGAGGGGGGCGGGCTCCAGCAGCGCCTGCATCTCCGGAACGAAACGGTCGCCGAGTGCCGCGCGCAGCGGCGCCTCCGCCCAGTCCGGGCATTCCACGCGGACGGTGTCGGGCATCGCCGGATGGTCGAGCGTGTGGCTGTCGAGGGCGGCGGCCAGCTTGGCCTCCGCCGGCGAGAAGGCGGCGGGGGCGAACTTGCCGCCGCTGAAGAGGGTGGCGACGGCGGCCGCGGCGCGGCCGTCGCCGAGAATGGCGTTGGCGATGACGCGGGCGCGCGGCGTCGCTCCGTGCCCCGAGCGCTCCAGCCACCAGGCGAGACGGGCGTGGCGGCGCAGGACGGCGTACACCGTCTCGGCGACGGCCGAACGGTCCTTGGAGCCGATGTAGCGCCGGTTGCGGAAGAAGGCGCTGATCACCGCGTCGGCCGGACGCGGGGTTTCGTCGATCTCGGTCAGCAGGTCGATCACCGCCTGAAGGCGGGCTGCGGGGGTCATCTCGGCTCCTCTCGGGACAGGGGACGCGCGTCCCGTCGCCGGGGATAACCCGTTTCCGCCCGGCTTGTCATCCCCCGCGCCGCGCCGACTCGCTTCCGGGCTTGCGCGCCGGTACCCCGATCGATATGATAACTCAAAGCGTTGTCCTGGCTTATTGACAATTTACTGGAGTTCCCGGACCGGCCCTTTCGAGGGGCGTCCGGAACGGATCGTCGTCGCCGGCCCACGCCACTCGCGGCGCGGACGGGCGACGGGGGCACCCACCATCAGCCGACCGGCGGCGACCGGTGCGAGGCGGATCATGGCAGACGCGGTCGAAGACGGCGTGGCGCGCACCCGCGCGCGCGCGCTCTGTGCGGTGATGCTCGTGGCGGTGGCCGGTTGCGCCACGCCGGGAGCGAACGGTCCGGCCGCGCCGGACACCGCCCACCGCGCGCGCAACGTCCCCCTCGACCTCATCGCCGAGGATTTCCGCCCCTTGCCGGGCTGGGGCACCGACGATCACGCGCACGCCCTGGCGGCGCTGCAGCAGACCTGCGCCTGGGTCGACGGGCAACCCGCGGACAAGCCGATGGGGGCCGACCCGCGGGCTGGCACGGTGGCCGACTGGCGGCCCATGTGCCACCTCGCCAGCACCCTGCCGGCCGGCGACCACGAGGCGGCCCGCCGCTTCTTCGAAGCCTCCTTCACCCCGGTCAGCCTGGTCGCCGGCGCCGAGGACGGCCTTTTCACCGGCTACTACGAGGTCGAGCTGCAGGGAAGCTGGACGCGCACCGACCGCTTCAACGTCCCGCTCTACCGCACGCCGCCCCGCACCCGGAAGGGTCTGCCCAGCCGCGCCCGCATCGCCGAGGGCGCGCTCGCCGGCAGGGGCCTGGAACTGCTCTGGGTCGACGACCCCATCGCCGCCTTCTTCCTGGAGATCCAGGGGTCAGGGCGGGTGCGCATGACCGACGGGACGGTCGTCGGCCTGAGCTACGCCGGGCAGAACGGCCACCGCTACTATCCCATCGGCCGCCATCTCCTCGACCTCGGCATCGCCACCCCGGACGAGATGTCGCTGCAGTACATCCGGCGCTGGCTCGAGGACCACCCGGCCGAGGCGCAGTCGGTGATGAACCTCAACCCGTCCTACGTCTTCTTCCGGCTGCGCAGCGGCGGAGGGGCGCGCGGCGCCCGCAACATGGAACTGACGCCCGGCCGCAGCCTCGCCGTCGACCCCGACCACGTGCCGCTGGGGGTGCCGCTGTGGGTCGAGCTGCGCGACGCGCCGGTGCCGGGCGGCGAGATCAGACGCCTGGTCGTCGCCCAGGACACCGGCGGCGCCATCAAGGGACCGGTGCGCGGCGACCTGTTCTGGGGGGCCGGCAGCGACGCCGAACAGGGCGCCGGCCAGATGAAGGCGCGCGGCCGCTACACCCTGCTGGTGCCGCGCCAGACCATCCAGACGGCGCAGCGCCGCTGACGGCGCCGGCGGTGCGTCTGGTCCGCCTCGCCGAGGTGGAGGACCGCGGCGCCGCGCTCGCCGCGCTCGAGGCCATTTTCTTCCTCTCGGCGCAGCGCCGGACCTTCGCCACGCCGCAGGAGCGCTCCGCCTTCCTCGCCACCTGGACCGGCTGGTACGTCACCCACGCCGCGGCCGACCTGTGGTTCGCCCATGCTGCCGATGGTGCCGCCGACGGCGCCCCGATCGGCTATCTCACCGGCTGCCGCGACAGCGCCGGAGCCCACGACCTGTTCCGGATCATCCCCCGGTACGACGCCTTCGCCGACCGCTTCGCGGCCTTCCCCGCGCACCTCCACGTCAACGTCCACCCCGACCACCGCAACGCCGGCGTCGGCGCCGCCCTGATCGCCGCCTTCGCCGCCGACTGCCGCACGGCCGGCCTGCCGGGCGTGCACGTCGTGACCGGCGCCGACGCCCGCAACGTCCCCTTCTACCGGCGCAACGGCTTCACCGACGCCGATCGCCGCGGCCCCCTCCTGTTCCTCGGCCGGCGGCTCTCGAGCGGGATCGCTCCAGGCCATTCACCTTGAAACGATCACGCTCTCGCGGTCCGTGCGTTCCATAACAGCCTGTTTGAAAGATTGGCCGCGCGCGACCTGAGCGACGTTTCCACGCGGAAATGGTCACGGTGCCGTGGCTCGATCGGCGTTGATTCCGCGTGTGGCGAAACGTCCGTGACGCTCATTCGGCAGATGAGATCCCGCCACGGCACGCGACGCGGGAGTATGTCGCAATTATCAGGACCTTCGGTACTCTTCGATGGCGGGATGGCAAAGGAAAAATTGTTGTCGATTGAACAGCATGTGCAAAAATGGTAAAAAGGAGAGAAGCTGGCATCGCGTGCCGGCCAACACGCTGGAGAAGCGCCATGCCGCAATGGCGGTGTCCGTCTGCAGGACCGGCGGGCAGCAGAACGCGTCCGGCTCTCGGCCGGGCGCTGCAACCTTCCGCGTCATCCGGCTTGCGCCCATCCGGATCGCCCGAAGGCAAGAACACCGAGGCCATCACCATCGCGCTGATCCTGACGATGGAACACTTTGGCGGAGGGGAGCTTTTGAGGCGCGAGATACGCGCACCACAAGGATGTGACACGATCAAGACGTTTCTTCAGCGGCAAACGCAGGAAAACAAACAGGGTGCGGAGGTATGGTCGAAGTCGCCCACAGCACCACTCCCTCACCGCGGCAAGGCCACCATTCAGCTCATGCAAAACGACGAGGAGCCGGACATTTGCGCGATCTGTCGGGCTCCGTTGACAGAAGATGGGCCGGTCATTCACCTGACCTGCAACCACCGCTATCATCGTCAATGTATATTGACTTGGTCGCAAAACCAGGGGAGAACAAACAACATCTGCCCTTTGCGTGACGGCGGGAACATTCCCCTTGTCGTGGTCCAACAAGAGGCCAGGAGAAATGCTCCTGGGATTTGGCATTATATTTTCTTCATGATTGCCTTGTTTTTGATTTCTTATCTTGCCTACAACAATTGGGGATCGATCCAAAACGCCTATGCTTCCTTGACCGGCGGCAATGACGGGCGCCTGCGACCGAACTGGTTGCTGATCATCATTTTAATAATTCTGCCGATGTTGTTTTTTGGCTAGCCCGGATGAGTTCGCGTAATTGCTCACGGGGTTGGCGAAAAGGGTTGCCGCGGGGCTCGGAATATGAGTCAACGTGTGGATGGAGAAGCCGC
>NZ_JBPJSP010000045.1:0-44557 GCF_051225715.1 Azospirillum sp. ST 5-10 | reverse complement strand
AACACACCGACGAGATCCTGCGCCAGGTGCTGGGCTTCGACGACACCGCCGTCGACGAGATCCGCGCCTCCGGCGCGGTGGGCGAACAGCGGCTGATGGCCGCCGAGTGACGTGACGGTACCCCTCCCCCGGCCGACGGGGGAGGGCCGCGACAACGATACGGTTCCGACTCCCGTCACCGGATGCGCCACCAACGGCGCGATGGTCACTTGCAGAACCCTGGGACGGGGGCATCATCAAGAAGGGCGGCAACGGCCGTCACGCAGCACATAAAGAGGAGAGGGGGAAGGCGCCCATGGACACGGCCATCCCGGACAAGACGCGCGCCATTCATCCCGGCTCGGGACGGCGCAACACCCGCATCCAACCCAAGGGCCGGCAGGTCGATCCCGCCGCCCTGGCCGAGGTGCGGGAGCTGCTGGGCGACCGCTCGCGCCAGCCCGACCTGCTGATCGAGCACCTGCACCTTCTGCAGGACCATTTCGGCTGCCTGCACGCGCGCCATCTGACGGCGCTCGCCAACGACATGCGCCTGGCGCTGGTGGAGGTCTACGAGGTCGCCTCCTTCTACGCCCATTTCGACATCGTCATGGACGGCGAGGCGGCGCCCGCTCCCCTGACCGTGCGGGTCTGCGACAGCCTCTCCTGCTGCATGGCCGGCAGCGACGGGCTGCTCGAGGCGCTGCCGGAGGCGCTGGGCTCCGGCGTGCGGGTGGTCCGCGCGCCCTGCATGGGCGCCTGCCACAACGCGCCGGCGGTCGCCATCGGCCACGCCCTGCACGAGCACGCCACCGTCGAGTCCGTGGCCGCGGCCGTCGCGGCCGACGAGCACCATCCGCACATCCCCGACCACACCGGCTTCGAGGCCTACCGCGACGGCGGCGGCTACGCGCTGCTGGAGGCCTGCCTCAACGGCACGCGGACGGTCGAGGAGATCATCGCCAGGCTGGAGGACTCCAACCTGCGCGGCCTCGGCGGCGCCGGCTTCCCGACCGGGCGCAAATGGAAGTTCGTCCGCGCCGAGCCGGGGCCCCGCCTGATGGCGGTCAACGGCGACGAGGGCGAGCCCGGCACCTTCAAGGACCGCCACTATCTGGAGACCGACCCGCACCGCTTCCTGGAAGGCATGCTGATCGGCGCCTGGGCGGTGGAGGCGCCGGACGTCTATATCTACCTGCGCGACGAGTACCCGCAGTGCCATGAGATCCTGCACCGGGAGATCGCCCGGGTGACGGCGGCTGGACTGGCTCCGCACACCACCATCCACCTGCGCCGTGGTGCCGGCGCCTACATCTGCGGCGAGGAATCGGCGATGCTGGAGAGCATCGAGGGCAAGCGCGGCCTGCCGCGCCACAAGCCGCCGTTCCCGTCGGTGGTCGGCCTGTTCGGGCGGCCGACCCTGATCAACAACGTCGAGACGCTGTTCTGGGTCCGCGACATCGTCGAGAAGGGCGGCGAGTGGTGGGGCAGCTTCGGCCGCAACGGGCGTAAGGGGCTGCGCAGCTTCTCCGTCTCCGGTCACGTCAAGCAGCCCGGCGTCAAGCTGGCCCCGGCCGGCATCACCATCCGCGAGCTGATCGACGAGTACTGCGGCGGCATGGCGGAGGGCCACACCTTCAAGGGCTACCTGCCGGGCGGCGCGTCGGGCGGCATCCTGCCGGCGGCCATGGACGACATCCCGCTGGACTTCGGCACGCTGGAGCAGCACGGCTGCTTCATCGGCTCGGCCGCGGTGGTCGTGCTGTCCGACCAGGACGACATGCGCATGGTGGTCAGGAACCTGATCGCCTTCTTCGAGGACGAGAGCTGCGGCCAATGCACGCCGTGCCGCGTCGGCACGGAGAAGACCCTGAAGCTGCTGGGCGAGCCGGCGTGGAACGAGGGTCTGCTGAACGACCTGGCCAAGGTCATGGGCAGCGCCTCGATCTGCGGCCTGGGACAGGCCGCCATGAACCCGCTGAAGAGCGCCCTGAAGCATTTCCGTGACGACCTGGCGCTGGCCGGCCAGGGCGGGGAGGTCCAGTGATGAGCGAAACCGTCACCTTCGAGCTGGACGGCAACACCGTCGAGGCACGGCCCGGCGAGTCGATCTGGCAGGTCGCCACGCGGCTGGGCACCGAGATCCCCCATCTCTGCTACTCCACCGCCCCCGACTACCGCGCCGACGGCAACTGCCGCGCCTGCATGGTGGAGATCGAGGGCGAGCGCGTGCTGGCGGCGTCGTGCATCCGCAAGCCGACGCCGGGCATGCGCGTGAAGACCGCCAGCGAGAGCGCCAAGGCGGCGCGCAAGATGGTGTTCGAGCTGCTGGTCGGCGACCAGCCCGAGCGCGCCACCGCGCACGACCCCGATTCCAAGTTCTGGACCTGGGCCGACAAGGTCGGCGTAGCCGAGAGCCGCTTCCCCAGGCGCGCGGCGCCGCCCAAGGACTTCAGCCACCCCGCCATGGCGGTGCAGCTCGACGCCTGCATCCAGTGCAACCTGTGCGTCCGTGCCTGCCGCGAGGTCCAGGTCAACGACGTCATCGGCATGGCGCTGCGCGGCCATCACGAGAAGATCGTCTTCGACTTCGACGACCCCATGGGCGACAGCACCTGCGTCGCCTGCGGCGAGTGCGTGCAGGCCTGCCCGACCGGCGCGCTCATGCCCAAGACCATGGTCGACGAGGCCGGCACCCACAAGGGCAAGCCCGACCGCACGGTCGACAGCGTCTGCCCCTATTGCGGGGTGGGGTGCCAGCTCACCTACAACATCAAGGACGACCAAGTGGTGGCGGTGACCGGCCGCGACGGCCCGGCCAACCACCAGCGCCTGTGCGTCAAGGGCCGCTTCGGCTTCGACTACATCCACCACAAGCACCGCCTGACCAAGCCGCTGATCCGCCGCGACGGCGTGTCCAAGCACGACGTCGACGTCGACCCGCTGAACCCCTTCAGCCACTTCCGCGAAGCGACCTGGGAGGAGGCACTGGACAGGGCGGCGGGCGGCCTCAAGCGCATCCGCGACCGGGACGGCGGCCGGGCGCTCGCCGGCTTCGGCTCGGCCAAGGGATCGAACGAGGAGGCCTACCTGTTCCAGAAGCTGGTGCGCACCGGCTTCGGCTCCAACAACGTCGACCATTGCACGCGCCTGTGCCACGCCTCCTCGGTGGCGGCGCTGATCGAGGGCATCGGCTCGGGCGCCGTGACGGCGCCGTTCAACGCCGCGCTCGACGCCGAGGTGATCATCGTCATCGGCTCCAACCCGACGGAGAACCACCCCGTCGCCGCCACCTTCTTCAAGAACGCGGTGGAGCGCGGCGCCAAGCTGATCGTCATGGATCCGCGCGGCACCGCCATGAAGCGCTTCGCCACGCACATGATGCAGTTCAAGCCGGGCCGCGACGTGGCCATGCTGAACGCCATCCTCAACGTGATCATCACCGAGGGGCTGTACGACCGGCAGTACGTCGAAGCCAACACCGAGGACTTCCAGCGCCTCAAGGACCACATCGTCGACTTCACGCCGGAGGCGATGGAGGACGCGTGCGGCATCCCCGCCGCCCAGCTCCGCGAGGTCGCCCACCTCTACGCCCGCTCGCGCGCCTCGATCATCTTCTGGGGCATGGGCGTGTCGCAGCACGTGCACGGCACCGACAACGTGCGCTGCCTGATCGCCATGGCGCTGACCACCGGCCAGGTCGGCCGCCCCGGCACCGGCCTGCATCCCCTGCGCGGCCAGAACAACGTGCAGGGCGCCAGCGACGCCGGCCTGATCCCGATGATGTACCCGGACTACCGGCCGGTCGACAATCCGGAGGTCCACGCCTTCTACGAGGACTTCTGGAAGACCAAGCTGGACACCCAGCGCGGCCTGACGGTGGTGGAGGTGATGAACGCCATCCACGCCGGCGAGGTGAAGGGCATGTTCGTCGAGGGCGAGAACCCGGCCATGTCCGACCCCGACGTGCAGCACGCCCGCGAGGCGCTGGCGTCGCTGGAGCACCTGGTGGTGCAGGACATCTTCCTGACCGAGACCGCCAAGTACGCCGACGTGGTGCTGCCGGCCTCGGCCTGGCCGGAGAAGGACGGCACCGTCACCAACACCAACCGGCAGGTCCAGCTCGGCCGCGCCGCCGTGCCGATGCCGGGCGATGCCCGCCCGGACTGGTGGATCATCCAGGAGATCGCGCGCCGCCTCGGCCTCGCCTGGACCTACCAGCATCCCAGCGAGGTGTTCGCCGAGATGAAGGGGGCGATGCCGTCGCTCAACGGCATCACCTGGGCGCGGCTGGAGCGCGAGGAATCGGTCACCTATCCCTGCGTCGACGAGGAGTCGCCCGGCCAGGAGATCGTCTTCGGCGACGGCTTCCCGACGCAGAGCGGCCGCGGCCGCCTGGTGCCGGCGGCGATCGTCCCGCCGGCCGAGGAACCCGACGCCGAGTACCCGATGGTCATGACCACCGGCCGCCAGCTCGAGCACTGGCACACCGGCTCGATGACCCGGCGTGCCCAGGTGCTCGACGACCTGGAGCCGGAGGCGGTGGCCTACCTGTCGCCCGCCGACCTGCGCCGGGCCGGCATCGAGCCGGGCGGGGCGATCAAGGTGAGCACGCGGCGCGGCGAGATCGAGCTGAAGGCGCGGCCGGATTCGGCGGTGCCCGCGGGACTGATCTTCGTGCCCTTTTGCTACGCCGAGGCGGCTGCGAACGTTCTGACGAACCCGCAGCTCGACCCGTACGGCAAGATTCCGGAGTTCAAGTTCTGCGCCGCCCGCATCGAGCGGGCGGCCTGAGAGAGGCCTGAAGACGCACGAAGCACCCGAGGGCGCCACGACAAGACGCCCCGGGTCGGAACGAGGGTTAGGGACATGGAAACGCTGACGACGAGCAAGGCCGCCAAGCGGCCGGCGCCCCCGGAGGGGCCGGCCGACCGTTCGGCCAAGGGACAGGTGGTGCAATCGCTGACGCGGGCGCTCAACCTGATGACCATCCTCGGCCGCTCGGAGCGGGCGATGACCCTGTCGGAACTGGCGGGGGAGGCGGCGCTGTCCCCGTCGACCACGCACCGGCTGCTCACCACCCTGCAGCAGGAGCGTTACGTCCGCTTCGACCAGGGCGCCCGGGCCTGGTCCATCGGCGTGCAGGCCTACGTCACCGGCGCCAACTTCGTGAAGACCCGCAATCTGGTGGAGCTGGCCAAGCCGCGCATGCGCCGCCTGATGGAGGAGAGCTGCGAGCTGGTGAACCTCGCCGTCGAGGACAACGGCGAGGCCCTCTACCTCGCCCGCGTCGGCGGGCCGCGGGTGGTGAACCCGCCCGCCCCCATGGGCGACCGGGCGCTCCTGCACTGCACGGCGGTCGGCAAGGTGCTGCTGGCCGGCATGACCGAGGGGCAGGTGCAGAGCATCCTGAACCAGCGCGGCATGCGCCAGTTCACCCGCACCACCCTGTCGTCCCTGCCGGCCCTGCACGCCGACCTGGCGCAGACCCGGGTGCGCGGCTTCGCCGTCGACCAGGAGGAGCGGGTCGCCGGGGTGCGCTGCGTCGCCGCGCCGGTCTACGACGAGAACGCGCGGATCATCGGCGCCCTGTCGGTGTCCGGCTCCAATCGCCGCATCGGCGAGGGCCGCGTCGACCAGCTCGGCGAGATGGCGCGGCGCACCGCCGCCGCGGTGACCATGGAGCTGGGCGGCCGGCTCCCGGCATGAGCCGGGGCGGGACCGCGGTCTACGCCGGGACCTTCGACCCGGTCACCTTGGGCCATCTCGACATCGTCGTGCGCGCGTCGCGTCTCGTCGACCGCCTGGTGGTGGCGGTCCATCGCAACGCCGGCAAGGGGCCGCTCTTCTCCCTCGACGAGCGGGTGGAGATGCTCCGCCACGAGGTCGCCGCGCTGCGCCTGGAGCGTACGGCCGTGGAGGTGTGCCCGTTCGAGGGGCTGCTCGTCGACTTCGCCCGCACCCGCGGCGCCTCGGTGATCGTGCGCGGCCTGCGGGCGGTGTCGGACTTCGAGTCCGAGTTCCAGATGGCCGGGATGAACGGCCATCTCGACCGCTCCATCGAGACGGTCTTCCTGATGACCTCCGACGGCCACCAGTTCATCGCCTCGCGCCTGGTCAAGGAGGTGGCGGCGATGGGCGGCGACGTCTCCCGCTTCGTGCCCGCCGCCGTCGCCCACCGGCTGCGCTCGCGGTACGTGTGACGGGAGGGGCCGCGGCGGTCCCCCACCCAAACCCTCCCCCACTGCGCGGGGGAGGGCTTCTCTCCTCCCCCCGCGCAGTGGGGGGAGGCCGGGAGGGGGGACCGCCGCGGCCCCTTTCCCACCGCCTCTACAGCTTCGCCATGACGTGGCGGACCACCGTGTAGTCCTCCAGGCCGTACACGCTCATGTCCTTGCCGTAGCCGGACATCTTCATGCCGCCGTGGGGCATCTCGTTGCACAGCATGAAGTGGGTGTTGATCCAGGTGCAGCCGTACTGCAGCCGCGCCGCCGTCGCCATGGCGCGGCCGACGTCGCGGGTCCACACCGAGGAGGCGAGGCCGTAGTCGCTGTCGTTGGCCCAGGCGACGGCCTCGTCGACGTCGCCGAAGCGGGTCACCGAGACGACCGGGCCGAACACCTCGCGGCGCACGATCTCGTCGCTCTGCAGCGCCCCGGCGATCACGGTGGGGGCGTAGAAGAAGCCGCCGCCCGCCATCTTGGTGCCGCCGGTCGCCACCGCGATGTGCGGCTGGGCCTGGGCGCGCTCGACGAAGCTGGCGACGCGGGAGCGCTGGCGCTCGGAGATCAGCGGCCCCAGCTCCACCCCGTCCTGGTCGGGCCCGCCGACCACCAGCGTCGACACCGCGGCGGCGAGGTCGGCCACCAGCGATTCGTAGATCTTCGGGCCGGCGTAGATGCGGCAGGCGGCGGTGCAGTCCTGGCCGGCGTTGTAGTAGCCGAAGGTGCGCACCCCCTCGACCACGGCGGCGAGGTCGGCGTCGTCGAAGACGATGACCGGCGCCTTGCCGCCGAGCTCCAGGTGGGTGCGCTTCAGGGTGCGCGAGGCCGCCTGGAGGATCTTCTGGCCGGTGGCGATGTCGCCGGTCAGCGACACCATGCGGACCTTGGGATGCTCCACCAGCGGCGCGCCGACGCTGTCGCCGCGCCCGGCCACCACGTTGAAGACGCCGGGCGGGAACAGGTCGGCGGCCAGCTCCGCCAGGTGCAGCGAGGTCAGCGGCGTCTGCTCCGACGGCTTCAGCACCACCGTGTTGCCGGCGGCCAGCGCCGGCGCCGACTTCCACGCCGCCATCATCAGCGGGTAGTTCCACGGCGCGATCGAGCCGACGACGCCGACCGGGTCGCGGCGGATCATGCTGGTGAAGCCGGGCAGGTACTCCTTGGCGGCGCTGCCGCTCAGGCAGCGGGCGGCGCCGGCGAAGAAGCGGAAGCAGTCGGCGATGGCCGGGATCTCGTCGGCGAGCACGCGGGCGAACGGCTTGCCGCAGTTGCGGCTCTCCAGCCGGGCGATGGTCTCGGCGTCGGCCTCGATGCGGTCGGCCAGCTTGAGCAGCAGCAGCGAGCGCTCCTGGGGCGTGGTGCGCGACCAGCCCTCGAACGCCGCATCGGCGGCGGCCACGGCGGCGTCCACCTGCTCGTGCGAGGCCTCGGCGACGGTGACGATGGTCTCGCCGGTGGCGGGGTTGAGGATCTTCTCCTCGGCGCCCTGGCCGGCGACGAAGTCGCCGCCGATGAACAGCCGGGTCGGGCAGGCGGGGGCGGTCTCGGTGTCGGGAGCGGCGGACATGGTGGCGGGAACCTCCCTTGCGGTGCGTTACTTTCCGGTGCCCGCGACCGTCTCGGTGCCGCGGGTCAGCCAATAGGCGGTGAGGATCGGCAGGAGGGTGACGGCGATGACGACCACCGCGACGACGTTGGTCACCGGGCGCTGGCGCGGGCGCACCAGCTCGCTCAGCATCCAGATCGGCAGGGTGGTCTGCTGGCCGGCGGTGAAGGTGGTGACGATGACCTCGTCGAAGGACAGCGCGAAGGCCAGCATGCCGCCGGCCAGCAGCGCCGTCGCCAGGTTGGGCAGGACGACGTAGCGGAAGGTCTGGAAGCCGTCGGCGCCGAGGTCCATGGACGCCTCGATCAGCGAGGCGGAGGTGCGGCGAAAGCGCGCCAGCGCGTTGTTGTAGACGACGACCACGCAGAAGGTGGCGTGGCCGACGACGATGGTCCACAGGCCGAAGGGGATGTCGGCCAGCCCGTAGGCGGAGCGCAGCGCGATGCCGGTGACCACGCCGGGCAGGGCGATGGGCAGGATCACCAGGAGCGACACCGCCTCGCGCCCGAAGAAGCGGGAGCGGCCGACCGCGGCGGCGGCGAGCGTGCCGAGCACCAGCGCCACCGCGGTCGCCAGCGCCGCCACCTGGAGCGACAGGGCGAAGGCGTCCCACACGTCCTGCCGCCGCCAGGCCACGGCGAACCAGTCGAGCGTCAGGCCCGGCGGCGGGAAGACGTAGGACTTGTCCTCGGTGGTGAAGGCGTAGAGGACGATGAAGGCCATCGGCACGTGCAGGAACAGCACGGCGGCCGACGCCGCCAGCTTGAGGCCCCAGCCGGCCCGGGGGGCGTCAGAGCGCATGGAAGGCCCCCAGCCGTTTGGCGACGGTCAGGTAGGCGGCCATGATGGCGATGGGCACCACCGAGAAGGCGGCGGCCAGCGGCACGTTGCCGGCGACCCCCTGGTGCAGGTAGACGGCCTGGCCGATGAAGAGGCGCGACGAGCCGATGATGCCGGGGATGATGTAGTCGCCGAGCGTCAGGGAGAAGGTGAAGATCGATCCGGCGACGACGCCTGGAAACGCCAGCGGCAGCACGACGCGGCGCAAGGTGACGCCCGGCGGCGCGCCGAGATCGGCCGAGGCCTCCAGCAGGCTCCTCGGCACCCGCTCCAGCGCCGCCTGGATCGGCAGGATCATGAAGGGCAGCCAGATGTAGAGGAACACCAGGAACATGCCGAGGTAGGACACCGACAGCGAGGAGCCGCCCACCACGGGGATGGCGAGGACGGCGTCGAGCAGCCAGGACAGGCCGAGGTGCGCGAACGCCCAGCTTATGATCCCCTCCTTGGCGAGGATCAGCTTCCAGGCGTAGACCCGCACCAGATAGCTCGACCACAGCGGCAGCATCACCGCGAGGTAGAGCACCGCCTTGGTGCGCCCGCCGGCGTAGCGGGCCATGTAGTAGGCGAGCGGGAAGCCGAGGGCGGCGGCCGCCACGGTCACCGCCGCGGCCATCGCCACCGTGCGCAGCACGATGTCGAGGTTGGCGAGCGTGAAGAGCTGGGCCCAGGTGGCGAGCGTCAGCTCCGGCGCCACCACGCCGCTGAACTCGTCGACGGCGAAGAAGCTGTTGAGCAGCAGGGCGAACAGCGAGCCGACGTAGACGATGCCGAGCCACAGCAGCGGCGGCAGCAGGAGCAGCAGCAGGACGAGCCGGCCGCGCCCGTAGAGCCACGCCGACAGCCGGCGGCCCGGGCCGCCGGCCGGCCGCGGCACCGCGGAGGCGGCGGGGACCGCGGGCGCCAGCGGGGCGGCCGTCATGCCAGCACCTGCCAGGCGCCGTCGGGCCAGCTCACCCGCACCGCCGCACCCGGCGCCACCGCGGCGCCGTCGGGCCCGGCCCGGTTGGGCGTGGTGACGGTCAGCAGGAGCGGGGCGCCGCCCTCCAGCGCTACCCGGTAGCGGGTGGCGGCGCCGAGGAACTGGACGTCGACGACCCGCGCCGGGTGCCCGGCGCCGGCGCCCTCGGCGGCCAGGCCGATCCGTTCGGGCCGCAGCGACACCGCGGCGTCGGTCCCGAACAGGCGGCGCGCCCCGGCGCCGCGCAGGATGTTGGAGGTGCCGACGAACTCCGCGACGAACGCGGTGCGCGGCCGGTCGTAGATGTCGGCCGGCGTGCCGATCTGCGCTACCCGGCCGCGGTCGAACACCGCCAGCCGGTCGGACATGGAGAGCGCCTCGGTCTGGTCGTGGGTGACGAAGAGGAAGGTGATGCCGACGCGGCGCTGCAACTGCTTCAGCTCCGCCTGCATCTCCTCGCGCAGCTTCTGGTCCAGCGCGCCCAGCGGCTCGTCGAGCAGGAGGACGCGGGGGTGGTTGATGAGGGCGCGCGCCAGCGCCACCCGCTGGCGCTGGCCGCCCGACAGCTCGGCCGGCCGGCGGCCGCCGAAGCCGGCGAGGCGCACCAGTTCCAGCATCTCGTCGGCGCGGCGGTGCCGCTCGGCCCTGGGCACGCCGCGCACCAGCAGCCCGTAGGCGACGTTGTCCCGCACCGACATGTGCGGGAACAGGGCGTAGTCCTGGAACACGGTGTTGACGTCGCGCTCGAACGGCGGCAGGCGGGTGTCGTCCTTGCCGTGGATGTAGACGTGGCCGCGCGTCGGGTACTGGAAGCCCGCCACCATGCGCAGGCAGGTGGTCTTGCCCGAGCCCGACGGGCCGAGGAGGGTGAAGAACTCCCCCTCCGCGATGTCGAAGCTGACGTCGTCGACCGCGACGGTCGCGCCGAAGACGCAGCTCACGCGGTCGAAGCGGACTTCCGCGGCCATGCCGGCACCTCGCCTTCCCGTCCGGTTCAGCGGCCGCCGAGCACCGCGATGTAGTCGCTGACCCAGCGGTAGTAGGGCACGCAGGTCCCCTGGCTCTCGCACTTCGACACCGGCGTGCGCCAGAAGCGGATGCGGTCGAACTGGTCGAAGCCGTTGGTCTTGCAGCCCTCGGCGCCGAGCAGCTCGTTGCCCTGGCAGGCTGCCGGCACCGCCGGCACCGAGCCGAACCAGGCCGCCAGGTCGCCCTGCACCTTGGGCTTCAGGCTGTGCTCCATCCACAGGTAGGCGCAGTTGGGGTGGGCGGCGTCGGCGTGCATCATGGTGGTGTCGGCCCAGCCCGTGGCCCCCTCCTTGGGGATCACGCTGGCGATGGGCTGCTCCTTGGACTTCAGCAGGTTGACCTGGAACGGCCAGGTGGAGGAGGCGACGACACCCTCGTTGGTGAAGTCGTCGATCTGCACGAAGGCGTCGTGCCAGTAGCGGTTGACCAGCTTGCGCTGCTGGCGCAGCAGGTCGAGCGCCGCCTTGTACTGGTCCTCGTTCAGCTCGTACGGGTCCTTGATGCCGAGCTCGGGCCTGGTGCTCATGAGGTAGAGGGCGGCGTCGGCGATGTAGATCGGCCCGTCGAAGGCCTGGACGCGGCCGGCGTTGGACGTGCCGTCGGGCAGCGTCATCTCCTCGAACACGACCTTCCAGGACTCCGGCGCCTTGTCGCCGAAGGCCTTGGTGTTGTAGGCCAGCACGTTGGGGCCCCACTGGTAGGGGGTGCCGTAGTGCTTGCCGGCGACGGTGTGCCACGGGGCGTTCTGCAGGCGCTCGTCCACCGTCTTCCAGCTCGGGATCAGGGCGGTGTTGACCTCCTGCACCTTCTTGCCGGCGATCAGGCGCAGGCTGGCGTCGCCCGACGCGGTGACGAGGTCGAAGCCGCCCTCGTTCATCAGCGCCACCATCTCGTCCGAGGTGCCGGCGGTCTTGACGTTGACCTTGCAGCCGGTCTCCGCCTCGAAGCCGGTGACCCAGTCGTAGCTCTTGTCGGTGTCGCCGCGCTCGATGTAGCCGGGCCAGGCGACGATGTCGACCTGCCCCTCGGGCGCGCCGACCGTTTCCAGGGGGGCCGCGGCGGCGGCGGTGGACAGGGCCAGGACCAGGGCGGTGGCCGAGACGGCGGACGTGTGCATGACGTACCTCTCCCCCTTCGTGACGTGCGGTCTTTCGGGAAGTGTACGAACGGCCCAGCATCGTGGGAAAATATGAAATTCAGCGGGCGCTCATAAGTTTTTCAGATATCGAATGGCGATTCTGCCCGTGAGGACCCCATCGCCGGCCGGCGAGGGTCAGGGGAGGGCACGGGATTGCGTCAGTCCATTGAAAAAAACGATGTCTGTGCCGCGCGTCGGTCCGACGGGCGCCGTGCGGATGAACAATCCGAAGATTGGAAGAACTCTGAATCTTTCATTCTTTCAATCCTGGTGTTTTCGATCCGCACTCCCACCGACCTACCCGTGGCTGCGCGCGGTGCTCTTGGCGCGGGCGCGGGCGTGCTCGCGGGCCAGCTCGATGAAGAAGCGGGCGGTGTCGGTGACGGAGCTGCCCTTGCGCCAGGTCAGGCCGACGTCGACGGTGGGCAGGGCCTCGGTCAGCGGGCGCACCTCGATGCGGTCGCCTTCCAGCGACCAGGGACGGTAGGCCATGTCGGGCAGCACGGCGATGCCGAGGCCGGTGCCGACCAGGCTGCGCACCGCCTCGACCGAGGAGGTGTTGAGCACGACGTCGAGGTGCAGGCCGAGGCGCCGCCAATGGCGGGTGATCAGCTCGTGCATGTCGTCGGCGGTCAGCAGGATGATCGGCGCCCCGGCGAGGTCCTGCTGCGAGACCTGCTCCTGCACCAGCAGCGGGTGGTTGGCCGGCAGCCAGACCCGGCAGGGCGAGCGCAGCAGCACCTCGCTGGCCAGCGCGTCGTGGTTCTCCAGCGCCGAGCAGATGAGGATCGCCACGTCGACCTCGCCGTTGATCAGCAGGTGCTCGATGAAGCGGCGCTGGTCCTCGACCACCTTCACCGTGACCTGCGGGTAGATGCGGCGGTAGCGGGCCAGCAGGTCGGCGAGGTAGTAGCCGGCGACCATGCTGGTGACGCCGAGCGTCAGGGTGCCGCCGATGGTGTGGGCGTGGGCGCGCACCGCGTGGCCGGCGTCGGTCACCGCCCCCATGATGCGCTGGGCGTGGCGCAGGAACTGGTGGCCCTCCTGGGTCAGCGTCACGCCGCGCGGCGTGCGCAGCAACAGCCGCGCCCCGATCTCGTCCTCCAACTGCTGCAGCGCCGTGGTCACCGCCGACTGGGAGATGCCGAGGTCGCGCGCCGCGGCCGACACCGACAGGGTGCCGGCGACCGCCACGAAGTAGCGGATCTGGCGCAGCGTGATGTTCACGGGGCCACCCGCGCCGCGGTGCCGGGAGACGGCGGGCGGGTTGCGCCGGTGGCATCGCGCTGCTCGATCATGAACCATCCAATTCTGCCGGACCTCGCAGAGCCATCCTGCCACGGGATGCCACGCCGCGCCCGTCCAAATGGACTAACCACGGGGGGCTGCGACCGGATGCAAAAGCCGATGCCGGATTTGCGGCTTGCAAGTCCCGACGTGCGAATCGCTGAGTCCTCCTGCGGCGCTCGCCGGACAACCGAAAGCAGGGTGATCATCATGCCGACGTCGGTAAAGCAGATGTTGGAGGCCGCGAACGCGGCGGTCCCGCGAATTTCGCCAGACGAGGCCCGTGCCCTCATGGCGGACGACAACGCTCTGGCCGTCGATGTCCGGGACGGGACCGAGGTGGCCAAGACGGGAAAGCTCAAGGGTGCGATCAACGTGTCCCGGGGGATGATCGAATTCCGGGCCGACGCCGACACCCCGTATCACGACGCCGAGTTCCAAAAAGAGCGTCCCATCATCCTCTACTGCGCATCCGGAGGCCGCTCCGCTTTGGCGGGCCAGGCGCTGAAGGACATGGGCTACGAGCGGGTGTACAACCTCGGCGGATTCCAGGACGCCGCGGCAGCGGGGCTTGAGACGGAGCCGGCCTGATCCCCGCGTCGTTGGTCACCCGGTCCACGGCCTGCCACTCGAAAGGGTGCCGGAGCCCGGTACCTTGCCCGACTGTGCGTGCCGTTCGCGCGGTTCCGCCTGCGGCGAGGCATCGTTCAGCGCCACGCACTTTCCGCAGGGTGGAAATGGAATTTGGTATACTTGCGACCAGATACGGAACGGGCGATGCTTCCCGGGCATCGGAGATCGTTTGCTCCTGGGTCTGACTGGGCATCCGAGTGGTCGCTGATGCGCGTCCTCCCACTTCACGCCGCGCTGCCCCGCAGCGCGGCTTTTTTTCGTGCACGGCATTTTTCGTCCACGGCATTGCGCACGCGCCGTGCGGTGGTACAGTCGGCGCGGCATCGGCATGCCACCGCCCTTCGGGGCACACAACGTCCGAGCCCGATCCATGCCCGCCTCACGCCGGTTCGCCGCGGCCCTGCTGAGCCTCTTCCTGGCACTCCCGGTCCCGGTTCCGGCTTCGGTCGTCCTCCCGGCCGCGGCCGCGGCCGCGGTGGTGGCGCTGCACGCCGACGGGGCCGAGGCGCGCGCCCGCGCACGGATGTCCAGCGGCGGCTACAGCCGGCCGGCGGGGCGTACGCCCTCCTTCGCGCGCCCCTCCGCGCCGTCGCGCACGCCGTCGACCAGCGGCGGCTACGCGCGTCCGGCGCCCGGCGCGTCCGGCGGCGGCTTCGGCGGCATCCTGTCCGGCGGCGACCGGTCGGTCAGCCGGCGCAGCAGCGGCGAGGCGCTCGACCAGTACCGCGCGGCGCAGCAGCGGTCGCGCACCCCCACCGTGACCGCCCCGCAGGGCGGCGCCCGCAACGACGGCAGGGGCGGCTGGGGCGACGGCTGGAGCTGGGGCCAGCGCCGCCAGGGCGGTCTGCCGCCGGCGCCCGGCGGCTGGTACGGCGACTGGCGGGCGCCGGGCTGGGCCTACCGGTCGGCACCGCGATTCGGGGTGTGGGACGGCCTCTTCCTCTGGTTCCTGCTCGACCATCTCGGCCGCCCCGGCTACGCCGACTGGTTCCACAACCACCAGAACGACCCCGGGTACCAGGAATGGCGGGCCGAGGCGGAGCGGCGGGCCCAGGACGACGCCGACCTGCGCGCCCGGCTCGACACGCTCGACGCGCGCCTCGCCGCCGACGAGGGCCGGCCGCGCGACCCGGGCTACCTGCCGCCGGGCGTGCCGGTCTCGGTGGCGCAGGCGGCGACGCCGGACACGCCCGCCGCCGCCGACGCCGACGCCGACGCCGACGGTGGCGGCGGCCAGAGCGTCTTCGTCATCATCCTGCTGGTCGGCGCGGCCGCCCTGGCGGTCTGGGCGATCCGCCGCAGCGGCACGGCATCTCGGAGAAGCACCCCCATGGCGCAGTCCCCCCTGGGCACGGCGGCCGGCATCCTGCAGCGCAAGCTGTCCGGCGAGCGCTACGAGCCGTCGCTGTTCCGCGTCGGCATGACCTTCACCCTCGACCCCACGCCCTTCCTGCTGGCCGGGCCGGCCAGCAAGGTCACGCCGCCCGGCGGGGGCGGCGGCAACGCCCTGGTCAGCGTCGAGGCGGTGGGGCGCCTGGCGGACGGCGGAACCGAGCTGCACCGCCTCTACCTGCAGGGCGGCGCCGGCTTCTTCCAGCTCCACCTCGCGGCCGACGGCACGCCGGACGAGTGCCGCTGGTTCTCGCTGCTCGACGAGGTGCAGCCCGCCGACCAGGACGAGTGGGCCTTCTGGCTCGACGAGCGCGAGGGCATGATCGGCTGGCCGCAGTTCCAGACCAGGGACGGCAAGCTCTACGACCGCCGCTGGTCGCCGGGCGACGGCCGCGTCCCGCCGGCGGTCTTCGCCGAGACGGTCACCGACCACCGCGGCAGCCGCCGCCGCCAGCTGTCGGCCATGCTGTACGCCGCCCCCACCGGTGCCGCCGACCCGGCGCCGGCGCTGGAGTACATCCTCGTCGCCGCGGTCGAGGACGCCGGCGAGGCCTGGGTCGAGGTCCGCGCCGGCATCGACGTCAACCCCGCGACCCTGTCCCTGTCGTAAGCTGAGCCCGGATGGAGCCCATGGAAACCAGTACGACGCAGATCCTGGAAAGCCTCGGTGCCGGGCTTCCCCTGCTGTTCCTGCATTTCGGGGCGACCGTCGCCCTCTACGTCGCCGGCGTGGCGGTCTATGTCTGGGTGACGCCGCTGCACGAGCGCGCCCTGCTGGCGAAGGGCAACAGCGCCGCCGGCGTCGTGCTGGGCGGCACCCTCGTCGGGCTGGCCATCCCGCTGGCGGCGACCCTGGCGACCAGCCTGGTGCTGCTCGACATCGTCGTCTGGGGCAGCGTCGCGCTCCTCCTGCAGATCGTCACCTTCCTTCTGGCCAGCTGGCTGTTCCGCGACCTCCGGACGATGATCGAGGGCGGGAACGTCGCGGCCGGCATCACCCTGGCCGGGCTGCACGTCGCGGTCGGCCTGCTCAACGCGGGCGCCATGGCAGGCTGACCCGCCGCCCGCCACCGGAGGACAACCACCATGATCACGTTCATCCGCAATCTGATCGGGGTGAAGACCGATCAGGCCGTGCAGTCGGCCGTCGAGGCGCTGGTCCGCTGGGATCCCAAGTCGGCCACGGAGGCCGAGCTCATGACCATGGAGCAGAAGCTCGACGAGCTCGGCCTGCAGGTCGCCGAGGCGCGCGCCGCCTACGACAAGGAGCGCCGCGAGGCCGACGCCATCGCCACGCTGTCGCAGCAGCGCATGGCCGCGGCCGAGGCCCTGCAGGGGCAGATGGAGGCGGCGGCCGAGCCGGCCCGCAAGGCGGAGCTGGAGAAGAGCCTGGCCACCCTGGTCGGCATGCTGGAGCAGATGGCCCCCGACGTCGAACGCGAGGAGCAGGACGCCCGCGACGCCCAGGAGTTCCTGGAGATGCTGGAGAAGACCTACGCCGAGGCCGGCGCCAAGCTCAAGACCGCGCGCAGCGGCCTGGAGCGGGCGCAGCGCGACCTCTCCCGCGCCGCCCAGCAGCGCGACATGGCGGAGCAGCGGGCCGAGGCGGCGCGCCAGGCGGCGGGCCTCAGCGGCGCCACCTCCAGCCTCAACACCGCGCTGAAGGCCATGCAGGACGCCGCCGCCCGCGACCTCGCCGCGGCCGACGCCGCCGGCGCCAAGGCGCGCCTGCTCAAGCCGAGCAAGCCGGAGGAGGAGGACCCCAACATCAAGGCCGCCCTCGACGCCGCGGCGGGCAAGGGGCCGGTTCCGGCCAGCCTGTCCGACCGGCTGGCGGCGCTGCGCTCCAAGCGCTGAACGGCCTTGCCCCCACCCCGACTTTCCCCCGCTTCGCTCTCGCGCTAACCGGAGGTTTGCGCCGCCGCGACCGGCGGACCTTCGGTCCGCCGAGAGCAGGGGAGGGAGGGGACCCATGCATCAGCATGGGGAGGGTGGAGGCGATGCCCGCCGCATCAGAAGGTCAGGCGGTAGCGGGCCATGGCGACCGTCTCCGGGGCGGCGCCGGCGACGTTGTCGGGGGAGAAGCGCACCAGCCCCGACAGCGTCACCGCGGCCCGCCCCGTCACCGGCACCGCGTATCCCACCTGCAGGTCCAGCTCCCGGCCGTCGGCCGCGACGTCGCCGCCGGTCGCCAGGCGCACGACGCTGCCGTCCAGGTTGCGGCCGACCGGCACCGACAGCGCCACCGTTCCCGATTCGATGCGCAGCGGCTGGCTGACCGTCAGGACGGCGCGGTCGCCGTCGCCGAGAAGGCCGTCCTTGGCGACGCCGAGACGGTAGGAGGTGGAGACCAGCGTCCCGACGTCGGTGACCAGGCTGCCGGCCACCGCCTCGGCGCGGGTGCGTCCGGCCTCGGCACCGGCGAACAGGGTCCAGCCGGCGCCGAGCGCGACGTCGGCCGAGACGCCGATGAAGCCCGTGCTGGCGCCGTCGGCCAGGCGCAATGCGCCGTCCGAGGCGGCGCCGAGGAGCGTGCCGTTCTCCTGCACCATGCCGACGTCGACCGCCAGCCGCCGTGCCGGGGTGCCGACGCTGAGGCGCGCCAGCGCGCCGGCGGTCATGCTCTCCGAGGTGCTGGCGTAGGCGCTGGCGTGCGACCATTCCGCCGGACGGTCGGCCACCGAGGTGCCGAAGCCGGCGACGGTGAGCGCCAGGGACGGCGCCACCGCCGTGGTGTAGGCCGCTCCCCAGCTGTCGCGGGTCGTCGGGTCGAGGCCGAAGCCGAGCGACACGAAGGGCGACTGCAGGGTGCGCGGGTCGGCCAGCATGGCCCGTTCGGCGGTGACGCCGGCGGTGCCGGCCATCAGGAGGGCGCTGCTGACGCCGTGGGTGAAGGCGAAGCCGCTGGTGGCGGCGTCGTCGAGGGCGATGCGGGCGACGAAGCGGCCCGCCGACGCGTCGTCGCCGCTCGCCGCCGGCGCCACCGAGAAGCGCACGCGGCCGGCTTCGACGGTCTGGAACGGGCGTCCGAACCCCTGGACGCCGTGGAAGGCGTCGTAGGTCGCGCCGGCCGTCGCCACGAACGCATCGCCGCTGGCGTAGAAGTCACGGTCGTAGGAGTCGAGCACCATCACCTCGGTGCCGCCCAGGAGGCGCGACAGCGACCGCCCGAAGGCGGCGGACGAGGCGACCAGCGAGGCCGACGCCGCGGTCCGCCCGCCGGCCACCGTGCCGCCGGTGGCGACCGTGGTGGCGCCCACCGGGCTGGTGGCCGCGTCGACGTCGAGCAGCCCCTGTCCGTAGGTGGCGGTGTCGGCGTAGATGCCGGTCTTGTCGGCGGTGGTGAACATGATGTCCAGCACCTGGGCGTTGGAGAGGTGGGGCCACATCTGCTGCAGCAGCGCCGCCGCCGCGGAGACGACCGGGGCGGAGAAGCTGGTGCCCGAGGCGGTCGCCAGGCCGTTGCCGTAGACCGACACGACGTCCTCGCCGGGGGCGGCGAGGCACCAGGCGGCGGCCGAGCCGCAGTGGTTGGAGTAGGAGGAGATCACCCCGGAGGAATCCACCGAGACGGCGACCACCCATCCCGCCTGCAGGTCGGCCCAGTAGGTGGGCAGCGAACCCAGCACGCCGGGCTCGGCGGCGCCCTCGTTGCCGGCCGCCCAGACGACGATGGTGCCGGTGGCGACGGCGCTGCGCCAGGCGGCGATGGACGCGCCCAGGCTCGCCTCCAGCTCCGCCTGGCTGGTGTCGGCGATGGTGGCGGTGCTGCTCCAGGAATTGTTGAAGACGCCGGCGCGGCCGGTGGCGTAGCGGATGCCGGAGGCGAGCTGAGCGTCGGACAGGGTGATCGAGCCGTCGGCGTTGGCGATGCGGATCGGCATGAGGTCGGCGTCGTAGGCGATCCCCTCGATGCCGTAGCCGTTGCGGGCGGCGGCGATCAGCGCGGCGACGAAGGTGCCGTGCCAGCCCACGTCGTAGCTGTTCAGCATCAGCCGCCCGGTCAGCGCGTCGTAGCCGGTCACCAGATTGCCGCGCAGCTCCGACGACCAGCCGGAGATGCCGCTGTCGAACACGGCGACCGTCACCCCGGCGCCCGTCCAGCCCCGGGCGTGCGCGGCCCCGGCGCCGACCAGGTCGGCGATCAGCGAGCGCCGGTATTCCGCGTCCTCGGAAAAGGACCGCGACGGCACCCCCTGCGCCGACGCCGGCAGACACCCCAAGGCCGACGCCAGCAGCGCCGCCACCATCGCTCCGATCCGCATGCTTCCCCCCGTCAGCGTCGGTCCCGGGGCAGCGGTTCCGCGGCGTCGCTGCGCCACCCGTCCACGGATCTACGGACGAGACGCCGCGACTCCGGCGCCGGGCCGCATGCTTCCCGCCACGATGCGCTCTCGGGGGCCCCACGGGCGTCGCCCCGCACCCGCGCGGCGGCCCGCGGCATCCTCGCTCTGCGTGTACGAATTGCGATGCAGATTGGGGATCCGCGCGTATGCGAACCGCCCGCGGCGGCCGACCCGTGCCCGGTGCCGTCGGATGGGCGGGGCGGCAGGGCGAGCGCCCGGCTGCCCGTCCCGGCCCGCAACTCCAGGAAAATGGCCGCCGGACCGCCAGGGCGGCGCGATGTCCTCCGACTTTCGGTGGAGATGGCGCATCGCTTGCACACGGTCGATCGTCCGCGGCCCGGTCGCGGCCGGCGATGCCGCGGCGGACTGTTCGAGCACGAATAAAAGGGATGGGACTATGTTCGGTGGCTTCGCCAGACGCGGCAACGCCGGGGCGGAAAGCGGCGAGGAGATGGCGCTTCTCGGACGGTACGCCGGGGTCGGCCTGTGGGACGCCGTGCTGCACGGAGGCGATCCGATGCACCTCCAGAGCCGCTGGCGCTGGTCGGACGAGTTCCGCCGCCTGGTGGGGTTCGAGCATGGCGACACCGCCGGCTTCCCCGACAAGGTCAACTCCTGGTCCGACCGGCTCCATCCCGACGACGCCCAGCCGACCTTCGACGCCTTCGGCGCCTGCCTCAACGACCGCAGCGGCCGCACCGGCTACGACGTGCTCTACCGCTTGAAGATGCGGGACGGCCAGTACCGGTGGTTCCGCGCCATCGGCGGCGTCGCCCGCGACGCCCAGGGCCGCCCGCTGCGCGCGTGCGGCGCCCTCATCGACGTCCACGCCGAGCGGGTTCAGGCGGAGCGGACGGCTCTGCTCGACCAGCACGCCGGGGTCGGGCTGTGGGACGCCCAGTTCCATGACGGCGACCCGATGCACCCGAAGAGCCAATGGCGCTGGTCGCAGGAGTTCCGGCGGCTGGCGGGCTTCCGCGGCCTGGACGATTTTCCCGACGTCGTCCACTCCTGGTCGGACCGGCTCCACCCCGACGACGCGCAGCCCACCTTCGACGCGTTCGGCGCCTGTCTCAACGACCGCAGCGGCCGCACCGGCTACGACGTGGCCTATCGCCTGAAGACCCGGGACGGCAGCTACCGGTGGTTCCGTGCGATCGGCGGCGTCGCCCGCGACTCGGCCGGCCGGGCGTTGCGCGCGTGCGGCTCGCTGATCGACATCCATGCGGAGAAGACGGCGGAGCTGCGCCAGCAGGAGGCCGAGGCCGCGCGCGGCAAGGCCATCGTCGCGCTCACGGAATCGCTCAACACCAACGTCGCGTCGGCGGCCGACCGCGCCACCTCCAACGTCCAGACGGTGGCCGCCGCGACGGAGGAGCTCGCGGCGTCGATCAACGAGATCAGCGGCCGCGCCGCCAAGGCCGCCGACGCGTCCTCCCAGGCGTCCAACGAGGCCGCGCGCACCAACCAGGCCGTCCAGGAGCTGGTCAACGCGGCCGACCGCATCAGCGCCGTGGTGAAGCTGATCAACGACATCGCCTCGCAGACCAACCTGCTGGCGCTCAACGCCACCATCGAGGCGGCGCGGGCCGGCGAGGCCGGCAAGGGCTTCGCCGTGGTGGCGGGCGAGGTCAAGAGCCTGGCCGGCCAGACCGCGCGCGCGACCGAAGACATCACGGCGCAGATCTCGGCCGTGCAGCTGGAGGCCCGCAACGCCGTCGAGGCGATCCGCAGCATCGGCACGATCATCACCGACGTTCAGGCGATCTCCGCGAGCATCGCCTCCGCCGTGGCGCAGCAGGACGCGGCGACCCGGGAGATCTCGCAGAGCGTCGGTCGGGTCGTCCTGGACGTCGAGGGCGTGTCGGACACCATCCGTACGGTGACGGCGGACATCAAGCGGTCGGAACGGATACCCTGAGCGGTCTTCGGGGTGCGGGAGGCGGAACGCGGTGAACCAGGGACGGGCCCGTCTGTTTCCTCCTCGGAGGTCCGGCCGTCGGCCGGGCCGGAGGTTCGCAGGAAAGGGCTCCCATGTTCGACTGGATCACGCAAGCGGTGGAGCAGACCGGCTACGCCGGCATCGTCCTGCTGATGCTGCTGGAGAACGTCTTCCCGCCCATCCCGTCGGAGCTGATCATGCCGCTGGCCGGCTTCACCGCGGCGCAGGGGCAGCTCAACATCGCGCTCGTCATCGCCGCCGGAACCGTCGGCTCGGTGCTGGGGGCGTGGCTGTGGTACTGGGTCGGGCGCTGGCTGGGCTACGCCCGGGTGCGCCGGCTGGCGGCGCGGCACGGGCGCTGGCTCACCCTGTCGCCCGACGAGGTCGACCAGGCGCGCGACTGGTTCCACCGCCACTGCGGCGGGGCGGTCTTCGTCGGCCGGCTGGTGCCGGCGGTGCGCACCCTGATCTCGGTGCCGGCCGGCGTCGCCGAGATGGGGCAGGGGCTGTTCCTGATCTACACCACCGCCGGCACCGCGGTGTGGACGGCGCTGCTGGCGGGCGCCGGCTACCTGCTGGAAGGGCAGTACGAGGCGGTGCAGAGCTGGGTCAACCCGGTGTCCAACGTCGCCGTCGGCGCCCTGGTCCTCTGGTATCTCTACCGGGTCGTCACCTTCCGCGCCGAGCCGGAGCCGGCAGAAAGCGATTGACTCGCCTAATCCGTGTGCCAAACTGACCGCGCTTCCAAGGGGAGCCCCGGCAAGGGGCTGAGATAACGCTGTCTGTGCGCGTGAACCCTTCGAACCTGATCCGGGTCGTACCGGCGTAGGGACAGGAACGCGGACCGCAGCGCCCGTGCACCACGACGCACACGACGGCTGCCCGTCCACCCATTCCCCCGCTTCGTCCAGCACCCGGATCTCCACGCCCCGTTCGATGGAGATCCAGCCGATGCCCGATACCCTTTCTCCCGACCGCTTCCGCGTCACCACCGGCCCGCTGCCGGCCTCGCGCAAGATCCACGTGGCCGGCAGCCGCTTTCCCGAGCTGCGCGTCGCCATGCGCGAGATCGACCTGGAGCCCGGCTGCGGCGAACCGCCGGTGCGCGTCTACGACACCTCCGGTCCCTACAGCGACCCGGCCCACGCCGCCGACATCCGCCAGGGACTGCCGGCGCTGCGCAGCGCCTGGATCGCGGGCCGCGGCGACGTCGAGGCCTACGACGGCCGCGCCGTGCGGCCCGAGGACAACGGCCTGAAGACCGGCGAGGAGAGCCCGGTGCCGCTGTTCGACCGGGCCGGCCGCCGGCCGTTGCGCGCCCGGCCGGGCCGGGTCGTCACCCAGCTCCACTACGCCCGTGCCGGCATCGTCACGCCGGAGATGGAGTACGTCGCCGTCCGCGAGAACCTGGGCCGTGCCCGCGCGGCGGAGGCGGCGCGGCGCGACGGCGAGAGCTTCGGGGCCAGCATCCCCGACCACGTGACGCCGGAGTTCGTGCGCGACGAGATCGCCCGCGGCCGCGCCATCCTGCCGGCCAACGTCAACCACCCCGAGTCCGAGCCGATGATCATCGGCCGCAACTTCCTCACCAAGATCAACGCCAACATCGGCAACTCCGCGGTCCTCTCCTCGGTGGCGGACGAGGTGGACAAGCTGGTGTGGGGCATCCGCTGGGGCGCCGACACGGTGATGGACCTGTCGACGGGCCGCAACATCCACACGATCCGCGAGTGGATCATCCGCAATTCGCCCGTGCCCATCGGCACCGTGCCGATCTACCAGGCGCTGGAGAAGGTGAACGGAAAGGCCGAGGACCTGAGCTGGGAGATCTTCCGCGACACCCTGATCGAGCAGTGCGAGCAGGGCGTGGACTATTTCACCATCCACGCCGGCGTCCGCCTCGCCCACATCCCGCTCACCGCCCGCCGGGTCACCGGCATCGTCTCGCGCGGCGGCTCGATCCTCGCCAAGTGGTGCCTGGCCCACCACCGGGAGAACTTCCTCTACACGCATTTCGAGGAGATCTGCGCGATCATGAAGGCGTACGACGTCGCCTTCTCGCTGGGCGACGGGCTGCGCCCGGGCTCGATCGCCGACGCCAACGACGCGGCCCAGTTCGCCGAGCTGGAGACCCTGGGCGAGCTGACCAAGGTCGCCTGGAAGCACGACGTCCAGGTGATGATCGAAGGCCCCGGCCACGTGCCGATGCACAAGATCAAGGTCAACATGGAGAAGCAGCTCGCGCTGTGCGGCGAGGCGCCGTTCTACACGCTGGGGCCGCTCACCACCGACATCGCACCGGGCTACGACCACATCACCAGCGGCATCGGCGCCGCCATGATCGGCTGGTACGGCACCGCCATGCTCTGCTACGTCACGCCCAAGGAGCACCTCGGCCTGCCCGACCGCAACGACGTCAAGGTGGGGGTGGTCACCTACAAGATCGCCGCGCACGCCGCCGACCTCGCCAAGGGCCTGCCGGCCGCCCAGGAGCGCGACGACGCCCTGTCGCGGGCGCGCTTCGAGTTCCGCTGGCGCGACCAGTTCAACCTGTCGCTCGACCCGGAGACGGCGCAGGACTACCACGACCAGTCCCTGCCGGCGGAAGGCGCCAAGGTGGCGCACTTCTGCTCGATGTGCGGGCCGAAGTTCTGCTCCATGAAGATCTCGCAGGAGGTGCGCGAGTCGGCCGAGCAGGGCATGGCCGCCATGTCCGAGACCTTCCGCGCCAAGGGCGGCGAGATCTACCTGCCGGCCGCCGACGGGGGCACGCCATGAGCCGCGGCGACGGACCCGGCGCCGCCTCCGGGCGGCCGAGCGTCGCCGTGATCGGCGGCGGCATCGTCGGACTCGCCGTCGGCTGGCGGCTGGCCGGCGCCGGCTGCCGGGTCGACGTCTTCGACGCCGGCACGGCCGGCCGGGGGGCGACGTGGGCGGCGGCCGGCATGCTGGCCGCCAACGTCGAGGCCGAACCGGGCGAGCAGGCGCTGCTGCCGCTCTGCCGCCTGAGCCAGTCCCTGTGGCCGGCCTTCGCGGCGGAGCTGGAGGCGGCCTCCGGGCAGGCGGTCGACCTGCGGGGCGAGGGCACCCTGGTGATCGCCCAGACCGCCGACGACATGGCCCGCCTGCGCCACCACCACGCCTTCGGCCGCAGCCTCGGCCTGACCCTGGAGTGGCTGAGCGGGGCCGAGACGCTGCGGCGGGAGCCGCACCTGCGGCCGGGCCTGGGCGGCGCGCTGTTCAGCCCCGAGGACGGGCAGGTGGACAACCGCAAGGTGGCGGCGGCGCTGGTGACCGCGTTCCGCCGCGCCGGCGGCACCCTGCACGAGGGGCGCGCGGTGGCGGAGGTGACGGTCGCCGGCGGCCGCGCCACCGGCGTCGTCGTCGACGGCGCGCGCCATCCCGCCGACCGGGTGGTGCTGGCGGCCGGCGCCTGGTCGCGCCGCATCCCCGGCGTGCCGGCCGAGGCGCTGCCGCCGGTGCGCCCGGTCAAGGGGCAGATGCTGGCGCTGCGCATGGACCCGGCGGCCCCGCTGCTGCGCCACGTGGTGTGGACGTCGAACACCTACCTGGTGCCGCGCCGCGACGGGCGCCTGATCGTCGGCGCCACGGTGGAGGAGCGCGGCTTCGACGAGCGGCTGACCGCCGGCGGCGTGTACGCGCTGCTGGAAGGGGTGTGGCGCGCCGTTCCGGGGGTCGAGGAGCTGCCCATCGACGAGATGTGGGTGGGCTTCCGCCCCGGCAGCCGCGACGACGCGCCGGTGCTGGGGCCGACCCCGGTGGAGAACCTGGTGCTGGCGACCGGCCATCACCGCAACGGCATCCTGCTCGCCCCCGTCACCGCCGACGCGGTGGCCCGTCACGTGCTGACGGGGGAGGTGGAGGCGGCGATCCGCCCCTTCGGCCTCGACCGCTTCGCCGGACCGCGACACGGGAGGGCGGCATGAGCGGCATCCGCGTCAACGGCCGGCCGGCGCCGCTGCCGGCCGACGCCACCCTGGCCGCCGTCGCCCGCGCCCACGGCATCGACCCCGGCCGGCGCGGCGTCGCCGCCGCCCTCAACGCCCGCGTCGTGCCGGCCCGCCTGTGGGCGGACACGCCGGTGCGCGACGGCGACGACCTGGAATTCGTGCACGCCCTGCAGGGCGGCTGAGGAGACCCCCATGGACGACACCCTGACCATCGCCGGCCGGAGCCTGCGCTCGCGCCTGTTCCTCGGCACCGCCGGCTATCCCAACCAGCAGACCATGCTCGACGCGCTCGCCGCCGGCGGGGCGGAGCTGGTCACCGTCTCGATCCGCCGCATCAGCCTGGAGGGCGAGGCCGAGAGCCTGCTCGACCTGCTGGGCGGGCGGGTCCACCTGCTGCCCAACACGGCCGGCTGCGCCACCGCCCGCGACGCCGTGCTGACCGCCCGGCTCGCCCGCGAGGCGCTGGGGACGGAATGGATCAAGCTGGAGGTGATCGGCGACCGCGAGACCCTGTACCCCGACGTCGAGCAGCTCCTGCGCGCCGCCGAGGAGCTGGTGGCCGACGGCTTCGTCGTGCTGCCCTACTGCAACGACGACCCCGTCACCTGCCGCAAGCTGGCCGACCTGGGTGCGGCGGCGGTGATGCCGCTGGGCGCGCCGATCGGCTCCGGCCTCGGCATCCGCAACCCCCACGCCATCGAGACGATCTGCGCCCGCAGCCCGGTGCCGGTGGTGCTGGACGCCGGCATCGGCACGGCGTCGGACGCCGCGCTGGCGATGGAGCTGGGCTGCGCCGCCGTGCTGCTGAACACCGCCGTGGCCAAGGCCTGGAACCCCGCCGCCATGGCCGCCGCCATGCGCGACGCGGTGGCCGCCGGCCGTACGGCGCGGCTCGCCGGGCGGATGCCGAAGCGCACCCACGCCGAGCCGTCCAGCCCGCAGCTGGGCCTGATCGGCACCTGAACGCCGCCCGGCGGCGGCGGTCGGTTCAGCGCGCTTGGCTCAGAAGGTGTACCAGAGGACGTCGGCGAGCGGCCAGGCGTCCAGGGCGCCGGCCTCGACCAGCAGCGCCTGACCGACCGCCGCCGCCAGCCCGTAGGCGTGAAGGCGCAGGATCGTCCGGCCGAGACCGCCGGACGGCCGCTGCGCCCGGCTGGAGCGCCGGTGCGCGGCGCTCATGGAAACCGCGGGCCAATGCATGGGCTCCTCCCCCGCCGGGTCGTTGACCGACGTCGTCGGCCGGTCTCGCGAGCCGGCCTTTGTCCATGGCGGGAAGTGTGGGCCGTTCCAATTTCGTTGGCAAGGCAAATGGTTCGTGGATATGCGCTTCGGTCAGGTGCCGGCCGGGCTGACGGCCAGGGTCGCGGAAGACGCCGTCCGCGCCGTCGGGCGGACGGCGGATGGCGCGGGAAACCCGGCGAACAGGGCGGCGTCGGCCGCCACGTGCTCGTCGATCCAGTCGCGCAGCTGGACGAGGGCGGCTTGGCGGTTGCCGCCGCTGCGCAGGCAGAGGTCGATGGTCTCGGCGATCCGCCGGAAGTCGCGGCGGGCGATCAGCCGGTGCGGCGGCAGGACCATGCCGTGGTGGGCGAGCAGGCGATCCTCGCGGGTGAAGTGGGTGCGGACGTGCGACGCCAGGGTGTCGAAGACGCGGGCGGCGTACGCCGCCGAGACCCGGGATTCCATGGCCCGCGAGAAGTCGTTGTACAGCATGAACATCACCTGGTGTTCGCCGTCGCAGACGGCGATCCCCGTCGTGTGCTGGCCGCTCCAGACGAGACGCGACGTCGGGTGTTTCATGTCGTCCCCTCCCGTTGCCCAGGTGGTGCCGTCTTCTTGCTTCTTCACGCCCCATCCTTGCGGTCGAACCGCAGACCGACGGCGCGTTGCCCGCGACACCCCTTGTCATGCCTGCAATGAATATTGGAATACTCAGCGTGTGTTCTTGATGCTGTCATTGTTTTGTTGGGAACGTCAACCATTTCCGCACCCTCAAGGTGACGTATACAATATTTTTTCTATGTGTTTCGTATACGGAATTCCAGATCCCATGATCCCGCACCCAGCCCTCCTCGCCATCACCGACCGCCGCCAGGCCGGCCTGCCCCTGCCCGACCTGGCCGACCGGCTGTTCGCCGGCGGGCTGCGCTGGCTGTCGCTGCGCGATAAGGACCTGCCGGCGGCGGCGCGGCTGGACCTGGCCCGCGCGCTGGTGGCGCGGGCGGAGCGGTGGGGGAGTCTGGTCACCGTGCACGGCGATCCCCAGGTGGCCCAGGCCGCCGGGGCCGCCGGCGTCCACCTGCCGGACGGCGGCGACGTCGGACGGGCGCGGGCGCTGCTGGGGCCGGACGCGCTGGTCGGGGTGTCCGCCCACGACGCCGCCGGCCTGGCCGCGGCGGCGCGCGGCGGTGCCGACTACGCGACCCTGTCGCCGGTCTTCGCCACATCCAGCAAGCCGGGCTACGGGCCGGCGCTCGGCCTCGCCGGGCTGCGCGCGCTGGCGGCCGGGGCGCCGCTGCCGGTGGTGGCGCTGGGCGGGATCGGCGCCGGAAACGCCGCGGCGGTGCTGGGCGCCGGCGCCGCCGGCATCGCGGTCATGGGGGAGGCGATGCGGGGGCGCGATCCCGCGGCGGCGGTGACGCGCCTGCTGGCGGCCTGGGGCGATGAGATCGCCAGCCCCCGCGGCGTCCCGACAGGGTCCTCGTCGGGATGAGCGACGCCGCCGGTCGCTCCGCCGTCGCGAATCACCGGGACCCGAGCGAGAGGAAGCGTCCGGTCGGATGTTGAGGCTCCGCCTACCCACAACGGAGAGCCGCCGTGTCTTCGCCCGCCCGTCCAAACGCCGTGGTCGCGCCGCTGGGGGGCGAAGCCCTCCGCCACCTGGAGGAGTCCGTTCTGCCGCGCCACCTCGCGGCCTGCCGCTGGTATGCGGCCAAGAGCGCCGGCCTGCCGGACGTCCGCGTCGTGGACGCCGTGGAATTGCCGCTCCCCGCCGGCAGCGCCTATGTCTGCACCGTGCGGGCCGAGCCGCCGGGGCGGCAGCCCCAGCTCTATCTGCTGCCGCTCGTCCTCGATCCGCACGGGGCGGACAGGGCGGACGACCGCTTCCTCATCGGCGGTGCGTCGGCACGGCCCTGGGCCGGTGCGCTGCGCGACGCCATGGGGGACGACGGCTTCATCCAGGCTCTGCTGGAGCGGCTGAACACGGGCGCCGCGACGGCGGGTCTGCGCTTCGCCCGCACCGCCGCCCTGGCCGATCAGGCCCCGGCTCTCGGTGCCGCTCCTCTTCATCGTGCCGGGGCGGAGCAGTCGAACACCTCCGTGCGCGTCGGCGACCGCGCCATCCTCAAGGCGTTCCGCAAGCTGGAGCCCGGTGTCCATCCCGAGGTCGAGGTCACCCGCTTCCTCACGGAGGTGGCGCGCTTCGCCAACACGCCGCGGCTGCTGGGCTGGGTCGAGCAACCCGGCGCCGAGGCCGCCACCACCCTGTTCGTCCTCCAGGAGCTGGTCCCCGACGCCGAGGACGGCTGGGCCCATGTGACCGGCCGGCTGCGCGCCGCCCTCGACGCCGCCGCGGGAGACGCGCCGGCCGCGGACGACGGGCTGCTGGCGCTGATGAACCGGCTGGGGAACCGCACGGCCGCCCTGCATCACGCGCTTGCCGTGCCGACCGAGGACCCGGCGTTCCGGGCCGAGCCGGTGGACGACGCGGTTCTGGAGGGGTGGACGGAGGCCGTGCGGCGGATGGCCGGCACGGCGGTGGCCGCCCTGCGCGACGCTCTGCCCGGCCTCGATCCCGCGGTCGCCGCGCGTGCCCGTGGCCTGATCGACGGCGAAGCCGCGATCCTCGCGCGGATCGACGCCCTGGCGCCGCGCGGCGTCGAGCTTCGACGCATGCGGCTGCACGGCGACTTCCACCTCGGGCAGACCCTGGTGACCGACGACGACGTCTTCCTCATCGATTTCGAAGGCGAGCCGATGCGGCCGATGGCGGAGCGGCGGGCCAAGCACTGCCCGTTGCGCGACGTGGCCGGCATGCTGCGCTCCATCGCCTACGCCGCGGCGACGGCCCGTCGCGGCCTGGCGGACGGTGCCGGCGGCGCGGGCGAGGCGTGGATGGCCCGCTGGGAGGAGGAGGCCACGCGGGCCTTTCTCGCCGGATACCGCGAGGCCATCGCCGGCTGCCCCGGCGTGCCCGAGGACCCGGCCGCGGCCGACGGCCTGCTGACCCTCTTCATGCTGGAGAAGGCCCTGTACGAGCTGGGGTACGAGCTGGCGAACCGGCCGGACTGGCTGGCGATCCCGCTCGACGGCGTGCTCCGCCTGCTGGAAGGGGCGCCGGCGCCGCGCCCGCTCGAACGTCTGGCCGAGCGGATGGGGATCGAGACGGCCTACACCGACGCGGCCGGCCGCACCGTGACGATGACGCGCGGCACCATCCGGACGGTGCTGCGCGCCATGGGGGTGGAGGCCGCCGACGACGATGCGGCCGAGGCCCACCTCGCCGCGATCGAGCGGGACGAGCTGTCGCGCGCCCTGCCGCCGGTGGTGGTTCGGCGGGTCGACCGTCCGCCCTTCGGCGTGCCGGTCACCCTGGCGGCGGGCACCGGGACCCTGCGTTGGACGCTGCGGACCGAGGACGGGGACAGGCGGGAGGGCACGGCGACGGTGGCCGATTTGCCGCTGCTGCGCCAGGCGGCGCTCGACGGCCGGCCGGTGGAGGTGCGGCGCCTCGATCTGCCGGCGCCGCCGCCGGGATACCATGGGCTGCGCGTCAGCGCCGACGGGGTGGTGGGCGAGACGTCGCTCATCGCCGTGCCCGGACGTTGCCATCTGCCCGAAGCGCTGGAAGCGGGACGGCGGCTGTGGGGTATGGCGGCCCAGCTCTACGCGTTGCGTTCGGCCTCCGATTGGGGGGTGGGCGACTTCGGCGACCTGGCCAACCTCGTGGAGATCGCGGCCTCGCGCGGTGCCGCGGTGGTCGGGCTCAATCCCCTGCACGCCCTCTTCCTCGACCTGCCGGACCAGGCCAGCCCCTACTCCCCGGCGAGCCGGCTGTTCCTCCACCCCCTCGCGATCGACGCCACCGCCGTTCCCGAGCTGGCCACGAGCGCGGCGGTCCGCGCGCGCATCGCCACGCCGGAGTTCCAGGAGGCGCTGAGCGCCGCACGGGACTGCGCGCTGGTCGATTACGAGGCGGTCACCCGGCTCAAGCTGCCGATCCTGGAGGCGCTGTTCGCCGAGTTCCGCGCCGCCGCCGCGCCGGAGCGCCGGGCCGCCTTCGAGGATTTCCGCCGTGCCGCCGGTGCCGCGCTGGAGCGGTTCTGCGTGTTCCAGGCGCTGCGCGAACGCTTCGCCGCCGAGGGCGTCTCGGATTGGCGCCGCTGGCCGGACACTCTCCACGACCCGGCCTCTCCGGCCGTCGCCGCGTTCGCGGCGGATCACCGGGACCGCGTCGACTTCTACGCCTGGCTGCAGTGGATCGCCGACGGTCAGCTCGCGGCGGCGGCCGGCCGCTTCCGGGCGCACGGCGCGGCCATCGGCCTCTACCGCGACCTTGCCGTGGGCGCTGCCGGAGCCGGCGCCGAGACCTGGATGGCGCCCCATGTGGTGGTCTCCGCCGCCCACGTCGGCGCGCCGCCCGACCTGTTCAACCCGGCCGGCCAGGACTGGGGCCTGCCGCCATTCCATCCGCACGCGCTGCGCGAGGACGCGTACCGGCCCTTCATCGCCCTGGTGCGCGCCAACATGCGCCACGCCGGCGCCCTGCGGATCGACCACGCCATGGCGCTTCAGCACACGTACTGGGTGCCGGCCGGGAGCGCGCCGGCCGACGGTGCCTACGTGACCTATCCGATGGAGGATCTGCTCGGCATCCTCGCGCTGGAGAGCCGGCGGAACCGCTGCCTCGTCATCGGCGAGGACCTGGGCACGGTGCCGGCCGGGTTCCGTGAGCGCATGGAGCAGGCGGGCATCCTCAGCTACCGCGTCCTCTTCTTCGAGTGGACCGAGGACGGCGGCTTCGTCGGCCCCGACGACTACCCGTACCTGGCGCTGGCCACCGCCGGCAGCCACGATCTCGCCACCCTGCGCGGCTGGTGGCAGGGGCGCGACATCGCCGAGAAGGAGCGGGCGGGCCTCTATCCCGATCCCGGCGAGGCCAAGCGGCAACGCGAGCGACGGCGCGACGAGCGCGGGCGGCTGATCGACGCCTTGCGCGACGCCGGGTTGCCGCTGGCGGCCAGCTTCGGCGGCGACTCGCCCTACGACACGGCGCTGGGGCAGGCGGTCCACGCCTATCTCGCCCGCACCGCCTCGGCGATCGCCATGGTCCAGCTCGACGACATGACCGACGAGCCCGACCAGATCAACCTGCCCGGGAGCACCGACGAGTATCCGAACTGGCGCCGCAAGCTGTCGCTGACCCTGGAGGAGCTGGCCGACGACCCCCTCGCCGGCGCGCTCGCCAGCATCATGGCGGCCGCCCGCCCGCTGCCGGCGGTACGGCCGGCGCCGGACCAGCCGCCGCCGGCCGTGGCATAGCCGGTGGAACAGCCGGCGGCGTCAGTCCGGTGGGCGGCCGCCGGTCCGGCCGATGACGCTCTGCGCGAAGCGGCGCCACAGCTCTTCGGGATCGCGGTGGATCTCGACGCAGCCCGCGGCGCGCAGGCCCTCCTCGGGGAAGCCGCCGCACAGCACGCCGATCGCCGGCACGCCGGCCCGCCCCGCCGCCTGGGCGTCGTAGGGGGTGTCGCCCACCACCACGGCGGCCTCCGGCGCCAGCCCGGCGCGGTCGAGCGCCGCACGGAAGATGTCCGGGAACGGCTTGGACCGCTCCGCGTCGTCGGACGAGGTCTCGGCGTCGACGAGGTCCTCGATGCCGGCGATGCGCTTGTAGACGGCAAGCTCGTCGGCCTTCGCCGACGAGGCCAGCACCACCTTCAGGCCCGCCCCGCGCACGCGGTCGAGGAGATCGCGGACGTGAGGGAACGGCCGCACCCGGTCCATGCAGGTCCTCTTGAAGTGGTCGCTGCGGAAGGCGTCGAGCTCGTCGCCGTAGCGCGCCAGCTCGTCCCGGTCGAGGAAGACCGGCATCAACTGGTCGCCGCCCTTGCCGATCTGGCCGCGCACGGTGTCGAAGGGCAGCTCGTGGCCATAGCGGCGGAACGCCTCCTGCCACGCGGCCGCGTGCAGGTCGACGCTGTCGACGAGGGTTCCGTCGACGTCGAAGATCACGCCCTCGATCATGAGCGGCCCTCCTCGGCCGGTTCGCCGGCGGTCGGCGTGTCCGCCGTGGCGGGCTCCTGCGGCGTCGGGATGGGGATCTCGGCCACCGCCTTCAAGGCCCGTGCCGCCCGGGTCAGGGCGACTGACGGCCGATCGTCGGGCTCGAGCCCGAAGAACAGGAGCGACCGCCCGGTCACCTCGTACGCATCCCCCGTGTCGAACCGCGGCGTCTCGTCCCGCCGGGGCTGGTTGGTGTCGAGCATGCAACGCCACATGCTGCCGCCGGCGACCTCGGGCAGGGTGAAGCGGACCACGTCGGTGTGGGCGTTCACCACCAGCAGGGTGGTGGCGTCCATGCCCGGGCGCCTGATGCCGCTCGCCTGCGCCCGCCCGTCCATCAGCATGCCCAGGCAGCGGGCCTGCGGATCGTGCCAGTGCTCCTGGTCCATGTCCGTGGCGTCCGGGGTCAGCCAGCGGACGTCCTTGACGTCCAGGTCGGCGTTGTACGCGCCGGTCAGGAAGCGGCCGCGGCGCAGGATGGGAAACGCCTGGCGCAGCGCGATCACCTTGCGCACGAACGTCGTCAGGGCCTGGCCGTCCTCGTCGATGGCCTCCCAGTCCAGCCAGGTGATCTCGTTGTCCTGGCAATAGGCGTTGTTGTTGCCGCCCTGGCTGTGGCCGAACTCGTCGCCCGCCAGCAGCATGGGCGTGCCCTGGGACAGCAGCAGCGTCGCCAGAAGGTTGCATTTCTGGCGGAAGCGCAGCGCCTTGATCTCCGGATCGTCGGTCGGCCCCTCGGCGCCGTGGTTCCAGGACAGGTTGTGGGAATGGCCGTCGTTGTTGCCCTCGCCGTTGGCCTCGTTGTGCTTGTCGTTGTAGGAGACGAGGTCGTGGAGGGTGAAGCCGTCGTGGGCGGTGATGAAGTTGACCGATGCCCAGGGCTTGCGGCCGCGCCGGTTGAAGACGTCGCCCGACGCGGTCACGCGCGTCCCCAGCTCCGGCAGCTTGCCCTCTTCGCCTTTCCAGAAGGCGCGGACGGTGTCGCGGAACTTGTCGTTCCATTCCGCCCAGCCCGGCGGGAAGCCGCCGACCTGGTAGCCGCCGGGGCCGCAGTCCCAGGGCTCGGCGATCAGCTTGACGCTCGAGAGGAGCGGGTCCTGCAGGCAGCTGTCGAGGAAGCCG
This sequence comes from Azospirillum sp. ST 5-10, assembly GCF_051225715.1. Taxonomy (NCBI): domain Bacteria; kingdom Pseudomonadati; phylum Pseudomonadota; class Alphaproteobacteria; order Rhodospirillales; family Azospirillaceae; genus Azospirillum; species Azospirillum sp. ST 5-10. The sequence continues at coordinate 10,800 of NZ_JBPJSP010000045.1, read as the reverse complement.
CCGCCCTCGTCGAAGCCGTAGGGTTCCCGACCGAGGATGGTTGCGAGGTCGAAACGGAATCCGTCGACGTGCATCTCGGTGATCCAGTAGCGCAGGCTGTCGGTCACCATCTGCAGGACGCGGGGGTGGCTGAGGTTCAGCGTGTTGCCGGTGCCGGTCTCGTTGATGTAGTACCGCTTCTCGTCCGGCATCAGCCGGTAGTAGCTGGCGTTGTCGATGCCCTTGAACGACAGGGTCGGGCCGCGCTCGTTGCCCTCGGCGGTGTGGTTGTAGACCACGTCCAGGATGACCTCGAGGCCGGCGTCGTGCAGATGGGCGACCATCTCCTTGAACTCGTTGAGCTTGCCCGTCGCCGAATAGCGCAGTTCCGGGGCGAAGAAGCCGATCGAGTTGTAGCCCCAGTAGTTGGCCAGCCCCTTGTCGACCAGGTGCTGATCCTGCACGAAGGCGTGGACGGGCAGCAGCTCGACCGAGGTCACGCCGAGGCTCTTGATGTAGTCCACCACCTCCTTGACGGCGAGGCCGGCGTAGGTCCCGCGCAGGTTCGGCGGGACGGCGGGATGGAGCCGGGTGAAGCCCTTCACGTGGGTCTCGTAGAAGATGGTCCGTTCCCACGGCACGGACGGCTTGGCGTCCTTGCCCCAGGTGAAGGCCGGGTCGACCACCCGGCACTTCGGCATGAAGGGCGCGCTGTCGCGCTCGTCGAAGGACAGGTCGAGGTCGGGCGAGTCCAGCACGTAGCCGAAATGCGCAGGATTCCACGTGAGCTCCCCGATCAGCGCCTTGGCGTACGGGTCGAGGAGCAGCTTGTTGGGATTGAACCGGTGCCCGTTCGCCGGATCGTACGGTCCGTGCACGCGGTAGGCGTACACCGTCCCGGGGCGGGCGTCGGGCAGGTAGGCGTGCCAGATCTCGTTGGTGAACTCCGTCAGCTCGATGCGCTCGAGCTCCGTTTCGCCGGCGCTGTCGAACAGGCACAGCTCCACCTTCGTCGCGTTGGCGGAGAACAGGGCGAAGTTCACGCCCAACCCGTCCCAGGTGGCGCCGAGAGGGAACGGCGAGCCCTCGCTGATCCGTGACGTCGTCGTGTTGATGAAGGCCATGCTCCGCTCTCCGGTTTTTCGGTCGTCGTGACGCGCCAAGGGTACCGGGGGCGCGGACGCACCCACGGCGGGCGTTCAACCCGCACCGCCGCCCTCCGGTTCCGCACGCTTCATCATTCGTTTCGGCAGTGATCCGAAGGGAGAGGAACCCGGAGGGCCGGCGCGGGTTGTTCAGCGGTTCCGCATCCGGCGGACCGGCCGCGCCGCACGTCCGCGCACCCCCGAACCGAGGAGCCCACCATGTCCCAAGGCGTCGAAGGACCGGTTCCGCGCGCGACCTACCGGTTGCAGTTCAACAAGGACTTCGGCTTCCCGGCGGCCGCGGGCCTGGCGCCGTACCTCGCCCGGCTCGGGGTCAGCCACGTCTACGCGTCTCCCTATCTGGCCGCCAGGCCCGGCAGCACCCACGGCTACGACATCGTCGACCACAACGCCCTGAACCCGGAGATCGGCGACCGCACCGCCTTCGACGGCATGGTCCGGGCCTTCCGGCGGGAAGGGTTGGGGCAGGTGCTCGACTTCGTGCCCAACCACATGGGCGTGGGCGGGGCCGACAACCGCTTCTGGCTGGACGTCCTGGAATGGGGGCCGGATTCCGAGTACGCCGGCTACTTCGACATCGACTGGGCGCCCGACCGGCCGGACCTGCAGGACAAGGTGCTGGTGCCGTTCCTGGGCGATCAGTACGGCGCGGTTCTGCACGCCGGCCAGCTCCTCCTCAGGTTCGACGCCGAGGCCGGCGGCTTCGCCGTGTGGGCCTACGACAGCCACAAGCTGCCGGTGTGCCCGCTCGACTACGGCCGCATCCTCGGCGACGGCGATCCCGTGCTGGAACGGTTCGGGGACGACTTTGCCAATCTTCCCGCGCACCGTCCGAACGTCGCGCGCCGCGCCGCCGACCTCAAGGCGGAGCTGGCGGAGGCGGTGCGCGCGCAGCCCGCCGTCGCCCGGGCGGTCGAGGACGCCGTGGCGGCCCTCAACGGCCGGCCCGGCCAGCCGGAGAGCTTCCGGCGGTTGCACGACCTCATCGAGCGGCAGCACTGGCGCGCCGCCTACTTCCGGGTGGCGGCGGACGACATCAACTACCGCCGGTTCTTCAACATCAACGACCTCGCCGGGTTGCGCATGGAGCAGCCCGAGCTGTTCGACCATGCCCACCGGCTGGTGTTCGACCTGCTCGGCGACGGGACGCTCGACGGCCTGCGGCTCGACCACGTCGACGGGCTGCTCGATCCCAAGGGCTATTTCCGGCGCCTGCGGGAGAAGGCGCCGCGCCCCTTCTACCTCGTCGTCGAGAAGATCCTGGCCCGGCACGAGCGGCTGCGCGAGGACTGGGCGGTCGACGGCACGAGCGGCTACGAGTTCGCCAACCTCGTCGGCGGGCTGCTGGTCGATCCGGCCGGGGAGGAGGCGTTCTCCCGTCTCTACGCCGACCTGACCGGGCAGGACCGGCCCTTCGCCGACATCGTCCACGATTGCAAGATCGGCATCATGGAGCAGGAGATGGCGAGCGAGCTCAACGTGCTCGCCCGCGAGGCCGCCCGCATCGCCCGCTCGAACGCGCTGACCCGCGACTTCACCAAGAACATCCTGCACCAGGGGCTGAAGGAGGTCGTGGCCAGCTTTCCCGTCTACCGGACCTACATCGACGGCAGCGAGCCCGACACCGCCGACCGCCGCGACGTCGACTGGGCCGTCGCGCAGGCCCGCCGGGCGCCGAACGCCCCGGACGCCAGCGTCTTCGATTTCCTGCACGCGCTGCTGACGACCGATCTGGTCGGCCGGCCGCGCAGCGGCTTCAGCCGGCAGGCGGTGGTCCGGCTCGCCATGAAGGTGCAGCAGTACAGCGGCCCGGTGATGGCCAAGGGGCTGGAGGACACGGCGTTCTACCGCTACAACCGGCTGGTGTCGCTCAACGAGGTCGGCGGCCATCCCGACCATTTCGGGGTGAGCCTCGCCGCGTTCCACCACGCCAACGCCGAGCGGGCCCGCCGCTGGCCGAACGCCATGCTCGGCACCTCCACCCACGACACCAAGCGCGGCGAGGACACGCGGGCACGCCTGAACGTCCTGTCGGAGATGCCCGAGGAGTGGGAGAGGCAGGTGCGGACGTGGAGCCGCATCCTGCGCGCCCGCCGGGGCGACGTCGAGGGGACGGCGGCGCCCGACCGCAACGACGAGTACCTCCTCTACCAGCTCCTGGTCGGAGCGTGGCCGGCCGAGCTGACCGGCATCGGCCTGCCGGAGCCGGTGCCCATGAAGGACTTCACGGTCCGGATGGAAGGCGCCCTCATCAAGTCGCTGCGCGAGGCGAAGGTGCACTCGACCTGGGCGGCGCCGGACCAGGAGTACGAGGAGGCGTTCCTCGGCTTCCTGCGCGACGCCCTCGACGTGACCCGGCCCAACGCCTTCCTGGAGGCGTTCCTGCCGTTCCAGGAGCGGGTGGCCGGGCACGGCGTGCGCAACAGCCTGGTCCAGACGGTCCTGAAGCTGACGGTGCCGGGCGTGCCGGACATCTACCAGGGGGCCGAACTGTGGGATCTCAGCCTGGTCGATCCGGACAACCGCCGGCCCGTGGACTACGAGGCCCGCGCCCGCCTGCTCGATGCGGTGGAGGACCGCCTCGCGGCCGACCGGCCGGGCGCCCTGGCGGGGATGCTGGAGCGCTGGCGCGACGGCGCCGTCAAGCTCGCCGTCATCGCGACGGTGTTGCGCGATCGCCGCCGGCAGGCCGATCTGTACGCCGAGGGCACCTATGAGCCGCTGCCCGCCGAGGGCGAGCAGGCCGAGCGGATCTGCGCCTTCGCCCGGCGGCGGGACCGGCAGGCCGTCGTGGTCGCCGTGGCGCGCTTTCCCGCCCGCGGCGAAGGCGGTCCGGGCTGGCTGCGGACGGGCGTGCCGATGCCCGACGATCCGGCGGCGCCGCGGTGGCGGGACCTCTTCACCGGACGGGTGCTGGAGGCGTCGGACGGCCGCCTTCGGGCCGAGGCGCTGTTCGGCTGCCTGCCCGTATCCGTCCTCGTGCCGGAGGACGGCTGACCGGTGCCGTCTAAGCAGGTTTTCCGAACTCCGCCGACCTCTGGGCGGGCTCGGAAAACCTGCAAAACCAGAGAGTCCGCAGGTTTGCCCAGGCCGGGCCATGTGTGGCCCGATCCGGGAAAACCTGCTTAGAACGTGTACCAGAAGTCGTGCCACAGCGGCGCCGCGTCGATCAGCCCGCTGAGCGCCAGGAGGATCTGGCCGGCCGCGGCGAGGCCGCCGTAGACCAGCATGCGGACGACGATCCGCGTGGTTCCCGCCGAACGCATCGCAATTCCTCCGTACCCCATGGTGTGCCCCATGGTCGACCACCGCGCGGTGGGCACCCCGCCATGGGGCGCCGGGAGGGGGCGGCGGTCAACGCGGCGTGGCCGATATTCCGGCCTGCGGAAATTCAACCGCCTTGACTTGGCGGCGCGTCGCCGGCCGTCCACGATCCCGTCACCTTGAGGCGGACGGAACCGATGGAGATCAGGCCATGCCGCGTGGACGCAGCACCAAGATCGTCGCGACGCTCGGGCCGGCCAGTTCGACCCACGACCGCATCCTGGCGCTGGCCGAGGCCGGCGTCGACGTCTTCCGCCTGAACGCCAGCCACGGCACCCAGGCCGAGCACGCGCAGCGCTACCGCACGATCCGCGACGTCGAGGAGGTGGTGAAGCGGCCGATCGGCGTGCTGCTCGACCTGCAGGGGCCGAAGCTGCGCGTCGGCACCTTCGCCGGCGGGCCGGTGGAGCTGGTGAAGGGCCACCGCTTCCGGCTCGACCTGGACCCGACGCCCGGCGACGGCGGCCGCGTCTGCCTGCCGCACCCGGAGATCTTCGCCGCACTCGCCGCGGGCGTCGACCTGCTGCTCAACGACGGCCGAATCCGCCTGCGGGTGGAACGCTTCGGGCCCGACTTCGCCGAGACCGAGGTGCTGGTCGGCGGCGTGCTGTCCGACCGCAAGGGCGTCAACGTGCCGGGCGTGGCGCTCGGCCTCAGCGCCCTGTCGGAGAAGGACCGCAGCGACCTGGCCTTCGGCCTGAAGCTGGGGGTCGACTGGATCGGCCTCAGCTTCGTGCAGCGCCCCGACGACATCCTGGAGGCGCGCGAGCTGATCGGCGACCGCGCCCAGATCATCACCAAGATCGAGAAGCCGGCGGCGCTGCCGCACCTGGCCGAGATCATCCGCCTGTCCGACGCCGTCATGGTGGCGCGCGGCGACCTCGGCGTCGAGCTGCCGCCGGAGGACGTGCCGGGCCTGCAGAAGCGCATGATCCGCATCAGCCGCTCGCTCGGCCGGCCGGTGATCGTCGCCACGCAGATGCTGGAATCGATGATCTCGGAGCCGACACCGACCCGCGCCGAGGCGTCCGACGTGGCGACCGCCGTCTATGACGGAGCCGACGCGGTGATGCTGTCGGCGGAGAGCGCGTCGGGCCAGTACCCCATCGAGACGGTGGCGATGATGAACCGCATCGTCTCCCGCGTCGAGCGCGACCCGCTCTACCGCACCATCATGGACGCCGAGCACCCGCGGCCCGAGCCGACCACCGCCGACGCCATGTCGGCGGCGGCCCGGCAGGTGGCGGAGACGATCTCGGCCGCGGCCATCGTCACCTTCACCAGCACCGGCTCGACCGCACTGCGGGCGGCGCGCGAGCGGCCGACGGTGCCGATCCTCGGGCTGTCGGCCAACCGCGAGACGGCGCGGCGCCTGGCCCTCGCCTGGGGCGTCCACGCCGTGTGGACCGACGAGGTCCACGATTTCGGCGAGATGGTGGAGCGGGCCAGCGACGTCGCCTTCGCCGAGCGCATCGGCATCCCCGGCGAGTCGGTGGTGGTGACCGCCGGCTATCCCTTCGCCACGCCGGGCACCACCAACAGCATGCGCGTGGTCACCATCCGCGAGCCCGGCGTGACCGGGGCGGACGCGTCGGGGGCCGTGCTGGCGCGGGCCTGACAGCCCCGGCCCCGGGGCGGCGGGGCCGGGCGGTCAGAGGAAGTCGCAGTGCTTCTCGACGTGGGCGGCGAGGCCGAGGGTGTGCTCGCGGACCAGCCGTTCCGCCTCCTCGGCGTTGCGGCTCTCCAGGGCCTTGATGATGGCCCGGTGCTCCTGGATCGAGCGTTCGGCGCGGTTCTCCTGGCCGATGGTCAGCTTGCGGATGGCGCGGACGTGGATGAACAGGTTGTCCGTCATCTCCGTCAGGAGCTCCGACCCGCTGAGGCGGATGATGCTCTTGTGGAAGGCGATGTTGGCGTCGGAGTACTCGGTGACGTGCTCCATCGGGCTGCTGCCCTCGAAGTCGCGGAACAGCTCCCACAGCGCGTGGATGTCCGCGTCGGAGGCCCGCTGGGCGGCGAGGCGCGCCGCCATGCTCTCCAGCGCCGCCCAGGCCTGGATCATCTCGACGATCTCGGTCTTGGTCTTGCGCACCACGAAGACGCCGCGCCGCGGCAGCAGGCGGATGAAGCCCTCCTGCTCCAGGAGGGTCAGCGCCTCGCGGATCGGCGTGCGGCTGACGCCGAGCAGGTCGCTGAGCTGGCGCTCTTCCAGCCGGATCTCCTCGGGATGGTCGTAGATGTCCATCTCCGTGATCGCCTGCTTCAAGGCGTGGTAGACCTGACTGCGGAACGTGGTCCCGGTATCGAGCGGCTGGACTTTCAGCGACGGCGCGTTCATCGGCGTCCATTTCCCTAATGCGGCCGGGTCGTGGTCCGGCGAATCTTGAATTCCATACACCAGATGCACATTCCGGGCCAGAAAGTCCAGGGAAGTTTTCCCGGCGGCCGCGGCGGCGTCCGATGCTGGCTCAGCGGATTGTTTTGACTTGCAGCGGATGCCGGCGCCGGTGTTTCGTAACGGCAGGTACAAAGTTTGGTATACCAAACGGTGTGCCTGCCCGCCGGGCCGGGAGCCGGCCGCCGCGTGTTCCGGCCCCGTGGGCAAAAGAAGAAACTGAAGAAAACCGCCTCGGGGAGACAATGTTCCAAGAAGAGACCCATCGACCGGCGCCGTTCGGCGGGCGCTGGATGCAGCTGGCCGTCGGCATCGTCTGCATGTCGATGATCGCCAACCTTCAGTACGGCTGGACCTTGTTCGTCGAACCCATCGACGACAAGCACGACTGGGGTCGCGCGGCGATCCAGGTCGCCTTCACCATCTTCGTCGTGACCGAGACCTGGCTGGTGCCGGTGGAGGGCTGGTTCGTCGACCGCTACGGGCCGCGGATCGTCGTCCTGGTGGGCGGCGTCCTCTGCGCGCTGTCCTGGGCGCTCAACGCCGTCGCCGATTCGCTGCCGCTGCTGTACCTCGCCGCGGCGATCGGCGGCATCGGCGCCGGCGGCGTCTACGGCACCTGCGTCGGCAACGCGCTGAAATGGTTTCCCGACCGCCGCGGCCTGGCGGCCGGGCTGACGGCCGCCGGATTCGGCGCGGGCTCGGCGCTCACCGTGGTGCCGATCGCGGCGATGATCGCCGAGTCGGGGTACGAGGCGACCTTCCTGGCCTTCGGGCTGGGGCAGGGGCTGGTGGTGTTCGCGCTGGCCTGGCTGCTGGTCACGCCGCCGACCCATGAGGCCGCCGGTGGGGCCGCCGGTGGGGCCGAACCGGCACGGCGCCAGTACGCCCCGGCGGAGATGGTGCGTACGCCCGTGTTCTGGGTGATGTACGCCATGTTCGTCATGGTCGGCGCCGGCGGGCTGATGGTCACCGCCCAGCTCGGCCCGATCGCCGGTGACTACGGGCTGACGGACACCCCGGTCAGCCTGTTCGGCCTGACCCTGCCGGCGCTGACCTTCGCGCTGTCCATCGACCGCGTCCTCAACGGGGTGACGCGGCCCTTCTTCGGCTGGGTGTCCGACCGCATCGGCCGCGAGAACACCATGTTCGTCGCCTTCGCGCTGGAGGCGCTGGGCATCGTCGCGCTGGCGCTCTACGGCCGCGACCCCGTGCTGTTCGTCGTCCTCACCGGCCTCGTGTTCTTCGCCTGGGGCGAGATCTACAGCCTGTTCCCGGCCTGCTGCGGCGACAGCTTCGGCTCGCGCTTCGCGGCGACCAACGCCGGGCTGCTCTACACCGCCAAGGGGACGGCGGCCCTGCTGGTGCCGTTCGCCAACCTGATCGTCCTGGAGACGGGGAGCTGGCAGGGCGTGTTCTACGTCGCCGCCGCCGTGAACCTCGCCGCGGCGCTGCTGGCGCTGCTCGTGCTCAAGCCGCTGCGGGCCCGCCACGCCGCGGGCGCCGCCGCGCCGCCGCCGGCGCTGGCGCCGGTGTACGCCGCGGACTGAGGGCGTCCCCCCTCCCCCGGCCCGGCCGGGGGAGGGGGGACGGCTCGTCAGGCGGCCCGGAGCGGACGCCGGCGGGCGAGGGCGCGGTCGAGGACGGCCATCACGACCAGCGAGGCGCCGACCAGGGGGAAGACGAGGCCGCCGACGGCGAGCAGGGCGAGCACGCCGCGCATGGTCCGCCGGTCGCGGGGAAGCGGCGGCATGCCGAGGCTGCCGCGCGGCCGCCGCTTCCACCACATGACGGCGGCGGACATGCTCAGCAGCACGATCGCCAGGCACACGGCCAGCATGAGCAGCTGGTTCGCCAGGCCGAACTCCTGACCCATGTGTACGTTGATGCCCCATTCCAGCGCCTTGCCGAGCGGCCCATAGTCGGCGTAGCTCATGTCGATGAGCGGCGCGCCGGAATACTGGTCGAGATGGACGACCCGCTGGCGCGACAGGTCGTCGGGGTAGACCTGCCCGGTGTAGACGCCGGTGGGCCCGGCCGGCGGCGTGACCGCATAGCCCGCCGCGAGCCCGAGCCGGTCGAAGACGGCGACCGCCTCGTCGAGGCCGATCGGCCCGCCGCCGCCCACCGACTGCGGCACCCGCGCCTGCTCCAGGGACCAGGTGGTCGGCCCGCCGTGGCCCAGGTGCTCGTCGGACATCGGCACGCTCACCCGCACGCCGGCGGGATAGCCGAAGTTGCTGCCGTTGGCCCACTGGTTCACGTAGCTTCCCCAGAAGACGGACCACGGCATGCCGGTGACCGCCAGGAACAGGACGAAGGCGCCGGCGAACAGGCCGGTGACCGCGTGGAGGTCGCGCCAGAACCGCCGTTGGCGCGGCCGGCCGCGCACCGTCACCACGCCGCCGTCACGCCCGCGCGGCCACCAGAGATAGAGTCCGGAGGCGACGAGCAGGATGGTCCAGCCGCCGACGATCTCGATGACGCCGTTGGCGATCGGCCCGAAGTAGGCGAGGCTGTGCACCTGCCGGACGATCCACATGACGGTGCCGCGGTCGGCGATGGTGCCGAGCACCCGGCCGTCGTAGGGATCGACGAACACCGACAGCCGGTCGCCGGCGGACGTGCGGACGCCGACCTCGGCCGACACCGCCGGCCCGGCGGGCGGCAGGTACTTGGCGAGCGTGCCGGGATGGGCGGCGAGGGCGGCGCCGACCAGCGCGCTCGGCGGCAGGCGCGCCGCGTCGCGCGCCTCCACCACCTTGACGTCGCGGTGCACGAACCCGTCGATCTCGTCGCGGAACAGGTAGAGGGCGCCGGTCACGGCGAGCAGGACGAGGAAGGGCAGGGTGAACAGGCCGGCGTAGAAGTGCCAGCGCCAGACGGCCCGGTAGAGGTCGGAGGAGCGGTCGGCCGCTGCGGCGGCGGACCGGGAGGCGATGTCGGTCATCGGCGGAATCCCGTGCGGGCGCACCCCGCACGCCGCGGGTCCAGCGGGTGCGGGGCCGCCACGGCCTGAAAGGAAGACGATCGGTCTGGAAGGGTCGTCCTGGTCAGGCCGGGGGGCCGCGGGCGCCGACCGGCAACGGCGAGCCGGCCGGTGCGACGAAGGGAGCGGCCGGCGCTGCGGAAGGGTCGGGGCTCCAAGACGGCGCGGGAACGGCCGCCACGGCGGGCAGCACCGCCGGCGGCGAGGCGATGCTGCGCAAGGCGCAGACGAGCTTGCACAGGGCGTCGGCGGCCGGATCGGGCGCCGGCGCCTCGGGTGCGCCGGTGGTGCCGGCGTGGCAGATGGAGCCGTGGTCGGCGAGGAGGAGGTCGGTCAGACCGGCGTGGCCGACGGCGACGCTCGGCCCGGCCACGCCGAACAGCAGGCTCTGGAGGACCAGCGCATAGGCGGACAGGGCGGTGATCCACCGCCGCCGCGCCGTCCGCCCCGACCGTTCCAGTGCCATGCCGCTCCCCAGCGAAGGCGCGTTCCGGCGGCGATGCTAGCGGAACGGCGCGGCGAAGGGAATCCGCTCGGGATGCGCCCGGCCTGATCGCCGGCGTTCAGGACGATCTTGCCGACGGGACGGTCGCTTTCCCCTCTCCCGTGCGGGGAGGGGAGCTTTTTTCCTCGCTCGATCAGCGGCTTGAGCGGAATTCATCAAAATGTGTGGATCCGCAAGCCCAGGGGGAGAGGGTGGACGAAGGCGAACGCCGCGTCAGGCCGCCTCGGTCGCCTTGACGACCTCCTCGGTGATCTTCTTGGCGTCGCCGAAGAGCATCATGGTGTTGGGGCGGAAGAACAGCTCGTTCTCCACGCCGGCGTAGCCCGACCCCATGGACCGCTTGATGAAGAACACCGTCTTGGCCCTCTCCACGTCGAGGATCGGCATGCCGTAGATCGGGCTCGCCGGGTCGGTCTTGGCCGCCGGGTTGGTGACGTCGTTG
>NZ_JBPJSP010000044.1:0-47512 GCF_051225715.1 Azospirillum sp. ST 5-10 | reverse complement strand
ACCCGCGGGTTATGGCAGCCCAGCGGGTGCGCCGGGCGCTCCGGAAGCAGCGGCTCCATGCGTTCCCACAACTCACCCGGCAACCGCCAGCCGTCGTCTTGAACCAACTTGCCCATTGAAACCTCCGGGCCGCAATGCACTGGACGTTCAACAGAGCAGGCGAAACCGGATCCCTACTGGAATAGGCTCTAAGATGGGTGTCCGCAGGAACAGGGAAGGACGACATCCATGACCATCGCCGCCCGCCCCGGCCGCCGGCCGGCCGCCGCCGGTCTGGCCGCGCTGCTCCTGGTGCTGCCGCTGCTGGCGCCGCCGCCGGCGCACGCCGTCAGCGACGTGGCGCCCGAGGGCCGCACCGGCCGCGTCGAGCGCGCCGTCGGCACCGCCAGCCGCTTCATGGCGGCCGCCGCCAACCCCCTGGCCGCCGCCACCGGCCGCCGCGTGCTGCGCGACGGCGGCAGCGCCGTCGACGCGGCGATCGCCATGCAGATGGTGCTGGGCCTGGTGGAGCCGCAGAGCTCCGGGCTCGGCGGCGGCGCCTTCCTGCTGCACTGGGACGCCGCGGCGGGGACGCTGAGCGCGCTCGACGGGCGCGAGACGGCGCCGATGGCGGCGACGCCGGAGCGCTTCCTCGGCCCGGACGGCCGGCCCATGGACTTCTACGACGCCGTGGTCGGCGGCCGCTCGGTCGGCGTGCCCGGCCTGCTGCGCATGCTGGAGCTGGCCCACCGCCGCCATGGCCGGCTGCCCTGGCGCGACCTGTTCGCCCCGGCCATCCGCCTGGCCGAGGAGGGGTTCACGGTGTCGCCGCGCCTGCACGGGCTGCTGGCCCAGGACCGCCACCTGCGCGGCGATGCCGCGGCCCGCGCCCTCTACTACGGCGAAGACGGGGCGCCGCTGCCGGTCGGCGCCACGGTGCGCAACCCGGACTACGCCGCCGTCCTGCGCGCCGTCGCCGAGGGCGGGGCGCGGGCCTTCTACGAGGGCGACATCGCCGCCGCCATCGCCGCCGCGGTGGCGGCGCACCCCGCCAACCTCGGCGACCTGACCCCGGCCGATCTCGCCGCCTACCGCGCCAAGGACCGGCCGCCGGTGTGCGGCGCCTACCGCGGCTACCGCGTCTGCGGGATGGGCCCGCCGAGCTCCGGCGGGGTGGCGGTGCTGCAGATCCTCGCCGTCCTCGAGTCCCGCGACCTGGCGGCGGCGAAGGGCGATCCGGCGGAGGCCGCGCACTGGTTCGCCGAGGCCGGCCGGCTGGCCTTCGCCGACCGCGCCCGCTATCTCGCCGATCCCGACTACGTGCCGGTGCCGGTGAAGGGGCTGACGGATCCCGGCTATCTCGCCGGGCGGGCGGCGCTGGTCGATCCGCGGACCTCCATGGGGCGGGCCGAGGCGGGATCGCCGCCGTGGCGGGAAGGCGCCCTGTACGGCGCCTCCGACGGCGTCGAACACGGCACCTCCCACATCGCCGTGGTGGATGCGCGGGGCGACGCCGTCTCCATGACCACCTCGATCGAGAGCGCCTTCGGGGCGCGGCTGATGGTGCGCGGCGTGCTGCTCAACAACCAGCTCACCGACTTCGCCTTCGACCCCGTGGCCGAGGGGGTGCCGGTGGCCAACCGGGTGGAGCCGGGCAAGCGGCCGCGCAGCTCCATGGCCCCGACCATCGTCTTCGACCCCGAGGGCCGGCTGTACGCCGTGCTCGGCTCGTCCGGCGGCAGCCAGATCATCAATTACGTCGCCAAGACGCTGGTCGGCCTGATCGACTGGGGGCTCGACCCGCAGCAGGCGGTCGACCTGCCCAACTTCGGCAGCCGCAACGGCGCGACCGAGCTGGAGACGGGCTCCGAGGCGGCGGCCTGGGCGCCGGACCTGGAGGCGCGCGGCCACGCGGTGACGCTCATGGAGATGACGTCGGGCACCCAGGCGATCCTGGTGACGCCGCAGGGGCTGCTGGGCGGCGCCGACAGCCGGCGCGAAGGGGCGGCGGTCGGCGACTGAGACCGCCTATCCCGCGTCGTGCGCGCTTTCCCGCGTCTCGGTGAAGATGACGACGGCGGTGCCGTGGCGCAGCACCACGTCGGCGTAGCAGACGCCGCCGTCGCGCTCCTTGCGCCAGCGGCTGGGCGCGCCGAGGAAGCGGAAGCCCTCGTCGGCGAGGAACCGCTCCGCGTCGCCGCGGCACGGAAAGCGTCGGGTGGTGGTCTTCATGGCCGCCTCCTTCCGGGCGGTGCGGGCCCGAGACCCGAACGGAAGAAACGGCGGGGGCCGGCCTCCTGTTCCACCGCTCGCATCGCCGGCATGGCTGTGTTAGGAACTCGGCCCGAACGTCGAACCACCAGATCCGAGGGTCTTGCCATGCCGCAGGCGACGCCGCTGCGCTCCTCGTCCACCGGCGCCCTGAGCGGCACCGTCCGCGTCCCGGGCGACAAGTCGATCTCCCACCGCTCGCTGATGCTCGGCGCGGTGGCGGTCGGCGAGACGGTCGTCCACGGTCTGCTCGAGGGCGAGGACGTGCTGCACACCGCGGCCGCCATGCGGGCCCTGGGGGCGCAGGCCGAGCGCGGGGCCGACGGGACGTGGCGGGTCCGCGGCGTCGGCGTCGGCGGCCTGGGGGAACCGGCGCAGGTGCTCGACATGGGCAACAGCGGCACCGCGGCGCGCCTGCTGATCGGCCTGGTGGCGGCGCACCCCATCACCACCTTCTTCACCGGCGACGCCTCGCTGAACAAGCGGCCGATGGCCCGCATCATCGGTCCGCTGGAGCGCATGGGGGCGAGCTTCGTCGGCCGCAGCGGCGGGCGGCTGCCGCTGGCGGTGATCGGCACCGACCGGGCGGTGCCGATCGAGTACCGGCTGCCGGTGCCCTCGGCCCAGGTGAAATCGGCGGTGCTGCTGGCCGGCCTCAACACGCCGGGCGTCACCACGGTCGTCGAGACCGAGCCGTCGCGCGACCACACCGAGCTGATGCTGCGCCACTTCGGCGCCACCGTCACCACCGAGCGCCTGGAGGACGGCGCGCTCGCCGTCTCCGTCACCGGCCAGCCCGAGCTGACCGGGCGCACCATCCATGTGCCGGCCGACCCCAGCTCGGCCGCCTTCCCCGCCGTGGCGGCGCTGCTGCGCCCCGGGTCGGAGGTGGTGCTGACCGACGTCGGCATGAACCCGCGCCGCACCGGCCTCTACGACACGCTCGTCGAGATGGGCGCCGACATCGGCTTCGAGAACCGTCGCGACCAGGCCGGCGAGCCGGTCGCCGACCTGCGGGTGCGCGGCGGCGCGCTCCAGGGCGTCGTCGTCCCGGCCGAGCGCGCGCCGTCGATGATCGACGAGTACCCGATCCTCGCCGTCGCCGCCTCCTTCGCCGAGGGCACCACCACCATGCTCGGCCTCAAGGAGCTGCGGGTGAAGGAGAGCGACCGCCTCGCCATGATCGCCGAGGGGCTGACCCGCTGCGGCGTGCGGGTCGAGGTGGGGGCCGACGACAGCCTCACCGTGCACGGCGGCGGGCTCGCCAACCCGCCCAGGGGCGGCGCCACCGTCGCCACCTCCATGGACCACCGCATCGCCATGAGCTTCCTGGTCTTCGGCACGGCCTCGGCCGAGCCGGTCGGGATCGACGACGGTGCCTTCATCGACACCAGCTTCCCCGGCTTCGTCACCCTGATGAACGGGCTGGGGGCGAAGATCGCGGACGCGACGTCATGAGCCGTTCCACCGTGATTGCCCCCGCCGGCTCCGCCGTCGTCGCCCCCGCCGTCATCGCCATCGACGGCCCCGCCGCCTCGGGCAAGGGCACCCTGGCCCGGCGGATCGCCGCGCGCTACGGCTTCGCCCACCTCGACACCGGGCAGCTCTACCGCGCCGTCGGCGTGGCGGTGATGCGGGCCGACAAGGACCCCGCCGATCCCGTCTTCGCCGCCCACGCGGCGCGCGCGCTCAAGCCCGACGACGCCATCCTCGCCGACCCCGAGCTGCGCTCCGACGCGGCCGCCCAGGCGGCCTCCAAGGTGGCGGCGGTGCCCGAGGTGCGCCAGGCGCTGCTCGAGTTCCAGCGCGGCTTCGCCGCCCGGCCGCCGGGCGGCGCCGCCGGGGCGGTGCTGGACGGGCGCGACATCGGCACCGTGGTCTGCCCCGACGCGTCCGCCAAGCTCTATGTTACCGCTTCCGTAGAGGTGCGCGCCCGGAGGCGACTCAAGGAGTTGCAGGATCGCGGGATCCCGGCTATACCAGAGGCCGTCCTGGAGGACATGAAGGCCCGTGATGCGCGCGACAGCCAGAGAGCGGTGGCCCCGCTCAAGCCGGCTGGCGACGCATTTGTGCTTGATACGTCCGCGATGGGCGCCGACGAGGCGTTCGACGCGGCCGTCGCCTACATCGCTTCGGCCACCGGCCTCGGGGGCGGGCGCTGAGGCGGGGGGAGGCGTCGAGACCGCGGACCGGGTCGGTCCTTCCGGGGAACAGTCAACCCAAGTCGCCGGGCGTGGGGCCCGGTGCGGCGGTCCGGTCGCGGCCACGCTCCATGATGCCGTGGGGGTGGGAGCGCCGGGGCGCTTTTTTGCAACCTTAGGAGTTTCGATGGCACAAGCTATGGCCAAGACCGGTGGAGAGGGCAAGGAAAGCTTCGCCGCTCTCCTGGAGGAGTCGCTGGGCACCAGCGAGAGCCTGGAGGGCACCGTCGTCAAGGGGCGTGTCGTTGCGGTCGAAAACGACATGGTCACCATCGACGTCGGCCTGAAGTCCGAGGGCCGGGTCGCGCTGAAGGAGTTTGCCCAGCCCGGTCAGCCGGCTGAGCTGAAGGCCGGGGACACCGTCGAGGTGTACCTGGAGCGCATGGAGGACAAGAACGGCGAGGCCGTGCTGTCCCGCGAGAAGGCGAAGCGCGAAGAGGCGTGGACGCAGCTCGAGAAGGCGTTCAACGACCAGCAGCGCGTCACCGGCGTGATCTTCGGCCGCGTCAAGGGCGGCTTCACGGTCGACCTCAACGGCGCCGTGGCGTTCCTGCCGGGCTCGCAGGTGGACATCCGTCCGGTGCGCGACATCTCCCCGCTGCTGGGCACCCCGCAGCCCTTCCAGATCCTGAAGATGGACCGCTCGCGCGGCAACATCGTGGTGTCGCGCCGCGCCGTGCTCGAGGAGAGCCGTGCCGAGGCCCGCTCGGAGCTGGTGGCCAACCTCAAGGAAGGCCAGGTGCTGCAGGGCGTGGTCAAGAACATCACCGACTACGGTGCGTTCGTCGACCTGGGCGGCGTGGACGGCCTGCTGCACGTCACCGACATCGCCTGGCGGCGCATCAACCACCCCTCCGAGGCGCTGCAGATCGGCCAGACCGTCACGGTCCAGGTCATCCGCTTCAACCCGGAGACCCAGCGCATCAGCCTCGGCATGAAGCAGCTCGAGGCCGATCCGTGGGAGGGCGTGGAGGCCAAGTACCCGGTCAGCGCCCGCTTCAAGGGCCGCGTCACCAACATCACCGACTACGGCGCCTTCGTGGAGCTGGAGCCGGGGATCGAGGGCCTGGTGCACGTCTCCGAGATGTCGTGGACCAAGAAGAACGTCCATCCCGGCAAGATCGTGTCGACTTCCCAGGAGGTCGAGGTCATGGTGCTGGACGTCGATCCGCAGAAGCGCCGCATCAGCCTCGGCCTGAAGCAGTGCCTCGACAACCCGTGGGAGACCTTCCTCGACAAGTACGGCCCGGGCACCGAGCTGGAAGGCGAGGTCAAGAACATCACCGAGTTCGGTCTGTTCGTGGGTCTGCCCGGCGACATCGACGGCATGGTGCACATGTCCGACCTCGACTGGAACAAGTCGGGCGAGGAGGCGATCGCCGAGTACAAGAAGGGCGACCGCGTCAAGGTCAAGGTGCTGGACGTCGACGTCGAGAAGGAGCGCATCTCGCTCGGCATCAAGCAGCTCGCCTCCGATCCCTTCGAGTCGGCCACGGCCGGCATGAAGAAGGGCGACGTGGTGACCTGCACGGTGACCCAGGTCACCGACGGTGGCATCGAGGTGGCGGTGGGCGAGGGCTTCACCGGCTTCATCCGCAAGTCCGACCTGTCGCGCGAGCGCTCGGAGCAGCGTCCGGAGCGCTTCGCGGTGGGTGAGAAGGTCGACGCCAAGGTCACCCAGATCGACCGCGGCTCGCGCCGCATCTCGCTGTCCATCAAGGTCCGCGAGATGGAGGAGGAGAAGCAGGCGATGGCCGAGTACGGCTCGTCCGACTCCGGCGCCTCGCTGGGCGACATCCTCGGCGCCGCCTTGAAGCGCCGTCAGCAGACCGGCGAGGAGTAACCCTCCTCCGGCACCGGTTACGGAAGGGCCGCCGTGGGCAACCGCGGCGGCCCTTTTGTCGGTTGGGGTGAGAAGAAACGGGAGAAAGAGCACCGGCTTGCCAGTAGAAGGGTCATACCGGCGAGCCGAAGTCCTGACACACGTTTGCCCCCACCCCGACCCTCCCCCGCTTCGCAGGGGAGGGAGGGGACCCGCGGCGGAGCCGTGGGGAGGGTGGGGGCAGGAGGTGTGTCAGCCATTCCGCTCGACGGTATCACTCCTCGATGTCGTTCAGGTCTCGTCGATGGGACGGTCGTCGAGACGACCGGCCCGCCAGTCTTCGGTCCCGACCAGGACGGCGCGCCGGAGCACCTCCTGTTTCTCTTGCTCGACCGCCTTTTCCCGGTGGAGCAGACGAAGCGCATCCCGCACCACCTCGCTCTGCGAGGCGTTTCCTCCGCTCGCGACCTCCTGCTCGACGAACGCGGCCAGCCCTGCGGGCAGGCTGATGTTCATCGCGGGCATTCGACACCCCTCCGTCGCCGCATTCAGCGTGGAGATCTGGCAAGCCTTGTCAAGGTGGCCCACCCCTTGCCAACGCCGTGCCCCCGCTCACCCCGCCGCGCCTGTCGGGCTGTCGTCGTCGCGGAAGCGGCGCAGGTCGTCGGTGCGCTCGTAGGGCAGGACCGTCGTCAGCGCGTCCGGCGGCTCGCCCGCCAGCAGGGCCAGCGTGTGGTGGGCCAGGGTCTCGCCGACCCGGCGCTGCGGCTGGTAGTAGTAGACGACGCGCTGCTCCGACAGCATGCGGAAGGGCATGCCGCCGAAGCCGACCACCGGCACGCCGTCGCGCACCGTGTCGATGCCGCAGCCGATCAGCCCCTCCAGCACGCCCACCACCGACATCTGGTTGGCGCAGATGACGGCGCTGACCGAGCGGTCGGCGCCCAGCAGGCGGCGCGCCGCCTCCCGCGTCGCCCGCACCGAGAGCTCGGCGGTGACGCTGAGCGCCGGGTCCCAGGGCAGGCCCGATTCGGCCAGCCCGCGCCGGTAGCCGCGCAGGCGGTAGCCGAGATAGGTGAGCGGGCCCGCCGGGTTGATCAGGGCGATGCGGCGGTGCCCTTGCGCGGCCAGGCGGGTGACCGCGTCGACGACGGCGCCCTCGTCGTCGTGGTCGACGTAGGCGTGCGGCGTCAGCAGCTCGGTGCGGCCGAAGCTGACGAAGGGAAAGCCGCGTTCCAGGCAGTAGCGGGCCCGCTCGTCGAGCGGCGTGGTGCGGGAGAAGACGACGGCGTCGGCGAGGCGCTGCTCCGCCACCTTGCGCACGGCGTCGAGCGGCGTCTGGCGGCCGGTCTGGGCCAGCACCAGGAGATTGTACTGGGACGCTTCGAGCCCGGCCGACAGACTCTCCACCTGGGCGAGGAAGCCGGGATCGCCGTAGTCGCCGACCTCCGGCGCGTAGAGGATCGAGCACACCTTCATGGTGCGGCCGGTGCGCAGGTGGATGCCGCCGACGTTGGGCACGTAGCCCAGCGCGGCGGCCGCCTCCTTGACCCGGGCGATGGTTTCCGGCCGCACCTCCGGCCCGTCCTTGAGGGCGCGCGACACGGTGGTCACCGACAGGCCGAGATGGTCCGCCAGCGTGCGCAGATTGGCGTGCCGCCGTCCCGTCACCGCGATGCCTCCGCCGCCTCCGTCGGCTCCCGGCATAGCCGAAATCACTCCGCCGGCAAAGCGTTGGCGGCGATGACCGAGCGCAGGAAGTCGAACGACGCCTTCGGCGTGCGGGCCTGGGTCGCGTAGTCCACGTGCACCAGCCCGAACCGCTTGCCGTAGCCGTGCGCCCATTCGAAGTTGTCGAGCAGCGACCACGGCATGAAGCCGCGGACGTCGGCGCCCTCCGCCACCGCCCGCCAGAGATGGGCGAGGTAGTCGCGGTAGTAGGCGATGCGGTCCTGGTCGTCGACCCGGCCGTCGGGCCCGACGAGGTCGAGGAAGGCGCCGCCGTTCTCGGTCACGTAGACCGGCGGGTTGCCGCAGCGCTCCTTGAGGATCATCAGCGCCTCGTAGAAGGCGCGGCCGTCGATCGCCCAGTTCATCTCGGTGCGGCGGAAGAACCGCGGCGGCTCGGCGTGGCGGAACGGCCAGGCGCCGCCGTCGGCGGCGGTGACGTAGCTCGGGAAGTAGTGGTTGACGCCGAGGAAGTCGATGGGCCGGTTGATCTCCGCGAGGTCGCCGTCCTTGACGTGCTCGGCGAAGCGGTCCTCCAGCGAGGCGGGGTAGCGGCCGGCGTAGACCGGGTCGAGGAAGACGCCGTTCCATTTGTCCTCGAACAGGGCGGCCAGGGGGGCGTCCCGTTCGGCGAACTGCGGCAGCGGCCGCGCCTTGTGCACGGGCAGGACGAAGCTGACGCCGGCCCGCGGCGTCAGCGCGCGCAGCACGGCGACGGCGCGGCCGTGGGCGAGGTTGATGTGGTGGGCGGCGCGCACCGCCGCGCGCGGGTCGGTCAGGCCGGGGGCGTGTCGCCCCTCCTCGTGGCCGACCCAGGCGGAGACGCTGGGTTCGTTGAAGGTCACCCAGTTCTCGACCCGGTCGCCGAGGCGCCGGGCGACCACCGCGGCGAAGTCGGCGAACCACGAGGCGCTGTCGCGGTTGGTCCAGCCGCCGCGGTCCTGCAGCGCCTGCGGCAGCTCCCAATGGTAGAGGCAGGGCCAGGCGCGCAAGCCCCGCTCCAGCAGCCCGTCGACGATGCGGTCGTAGAAGTCCAGGCCGGTCTCGTTCACCGCCCCGGTGCCCTCCGGCATCACCCGCGACCACATGGTCGAGAAGCGGTAGACCGTGGCGCCGAGGCGGCGCAGCAGGTCGAGGTCCTCGCCGTAGCGGTGGTAATGGTCGCAGGCGACCGTGCCGGTGTCGCCGCCGGCCACCTTGCCCGGCGTGGCGCAGTAGGTGTCCCAGATGCAGGGCCCCCGGCCGTCGTCCGGCGCCCCTCCCTCGATCTGGTAGGCGGACGTCGAGACGCCCCACACGAAGCCCTCGGGAAACCGCAGCATCCTGAAACCCTCCCGATCGGCGGCACCCCCATGGCGCGCCAATTCGTAACGTTACGATTTGGACTGTATCGCCTGAACTTCCGTTGAACAAGCCGATTATGGCGTTGACAATCGGCCGGACACATTCATACTGGCCAAAAATCGCAACGTTACGATTTGCGGCAACGGGTCGAACCGGGGAGGTGACCATGCTCAGGGCGATGCGCTATGCGGGGCTCGTGTCGGCGGTGGCGGCGGGGCTGGCGGCTCCGGCCGTCTCGGCGCAGACCGCCGAGGTGCTGAACTGCTGGACGTCGGGCGGCGAATCCGCGGCGCTGGCCGAGGTGCGCGCCGCCTTCGCGGCGGCCGGCGGCACCTGGAAGGACACGCCGATCGCCGGCTGCTCCAACGCCCGCGCCGCGGCGGTCAACCGCATGATCGGCGGCGACGCTCCGCCGATCTTCCAGTTCTCCATCGGCGAGCAGCTCAAGGAGCTGGCCGAGCAGGGGCTGATCGGCGACATCGACGGCCCGGCCAAGGCCGGCGACTGGGATGCCCTGCTGCCGCCGATGATCGCCCGGGTCGCCAAGTACGACGGGCGCTACATCGCCGCCCCGGTGAACATCCACGGCGAGAACTGGATGTTCTACAACACGGCCGTCCTGAAGGACGCCGGCGTCGCCGTGCCCGGGACCTGGCCGGAGTTCCTCGAGGCGGCCAAGGTGCTGAAGGGCAAGGGGGTGACGCCGATCGCGCTGGGCGGCCAGCCCTGGCAGGAGCGCATCCTGTTCAACACCGTGCTGCTGGGCATCGGCGGGCGCGACCATTACGCGCGGATCTACGGCGACCTCGACCGCGCGGCCATGGAGTCCGGGACGACGCTCGAAGCCTTCCGCACCTTCGCGGCGCTGCGCGACTTCGTCGACGAGGGCAGCCCGGGGCGGCGCTGGAACGAGGCCACCGCCATGCTGATGCGCGGCGCCGCCGCCTTCCAGTTCCAAGGCGACTGGGTCAAGGGCGAGATGGTGGCGGCGGGAATCGAGCCGGGCACCGCGGTCGGCTGCGCCCTCGCCCCGGCCAAGGACACCGCCTACATCATGGCGGTCGACGCCTTCGCCTTCTCCCGCACCGACGACGCCGAGGCCAAGGCGGCGCAGGCGCTGATGGCGAAGGTGCTGCTCGACCCCAAGGTGCAGGTCGCCTTCAACCAGCGCAAGGGCTCCATCCCCATCCGCAACGACGTCGACGGCAGCGGCTTCGACGCCTGCGCCCGGCGGGCGATGGAGACGCTGAAGGACCCGAAGACGCACCTCGTCAGCACCGGCCTGTTCGGCGTCTCCAGCTCGGTCTCCGGCGCCATCGACGACGCCATCTCCCAGTACTGGAACAACCCGTCGATGACGCCGGAGGAGGGGCGCGCCCTCTTCGTGCAGTCCATCGGCGACGCCCGCTGACGGTCCGCCCCCGGAACCCGGCCGGGCCGGGGGCGACGCCCCGGCCCGGGAAGGAGCGCCCGATGTCCCATGCCGAACAAAGCCCGGCGGTCCTGCCCGCCGCCGGCACCGACCGCGCGGTCCGGCCGCGCCGGCGCCTGTCGCCGACCGCGGCGGCGCGGATCGCGCTGGTCCCGGCGACGGTGATCACGCTGGTCTGCTTCTACGCCTTCATCGCCTGGACCTTCGTGATCTCCCTCACCAAGTCGCGGCTGCTGCCGGTCTACGACTTCGTCGGCTTCGACCAGTACCGCCGGCTGTTCGCCAGCGCCCGCTGGTGGACGGCGATGGAGAACCTGGCGATCCACGGCACCCTGTTCATCGCCGGCTGCACCCTGGCGGGCTACGCGCTGGCCATCCTGATCGACCGCGGGGTGCGGGCGGAGGGCTTCTTCCGCACCGTCTTCATGCTGCCGCTGTCGATGTCCTTCATCGTCACCGGCGTGATCTGGCAGTGGCTGCTCAACCCGGTCTACGGCATCCAGGACGCCGTGCGCGACCTCGGCTGGACGGACTTCGTCTTCAACTGGATCGTCCGGCCGGACCGGGCGGTCTACACGCTCGCCATGGCCGGCGTCTGGCAGCAGGTCGGGCTGTGCATGGCGCTGTTCCTGGCCGGCCTGCGCGGCGTCGATCCCAACATCTGGAAGGCGGCGCGGGTCGACGGCATTCCCACCTGGCGGGTCTATCTGCACGTGATCACGCCGATGCTGCGGCCGGTGTTCTTCACCGTGGTGATCCTGCTGTCGGCCCTGGTGATGAAGGCGTTCGACCTGGTGGTGGCGCTGACCGGCGGCGGGCCGGGCTTCGCGTCGGACCTGCCGGCCCGCTTCGTCGTCGACCACATCCTGAACCGGCAGGAGCTGGGGCTGGGTGCGGCCGGCGCCTTCATGATGCTGTGCACGATCGCCGCCGTCATCGCCCCCTACCTCTACGTCGAGCTGCGCAAGGCGCGGGGAGGCCGGTGATGCGCTACCAGCGGGTCGTCCTCTATCTCCTGCTGATCAGCGCCGCGCTGGCCGTGCTGGCGCCGCTGCTGATGATGCTCTCCACCTCGCTGAAGCCGATGGCGGAGATCCGCGACGGCAGCCTGTTCGCGCTGCCCCGGGCGCCGACCCTGGAGGCCTGGGGCAAGGCGTGGAACGGGCGCAACGGTGCCGCCGGGCTGTCGGGGCAGTTCGTCAACTCCTTCCTGATCGTCATCCCCTCGCTGGTGCTGTCGGTCGGCCTCGGCGCCATCACCGGCTTCGCGCTCAGCCTGTGGCGGCTGCGCCACGCCAACCTGCTGTTCGCGGCCCTGCTGATCGGCCTGTTCATCCCGCCGCAGGTGACGCTCTATCCCATGATCATCCTGGTCCGCGAGCTCGGCCTGTTCGGCACCGTGCCGGGGCTGGTGCTGGTGCACGTGGTGTGGGGGCTGGCCTTCGTGACCCTGCTGTTCCGCAACTTCTTCCAGTCGGTGCCGCCCGACCTGATGAAGGCGGCGCGCATCGACGGGGCGGGGTTCCTGGCGACCTTCTGGTACGTCATGCTGCCCCTGTCGCTGCCGGTCTTCGCGGTCGCCGTCATCCTGCAGTTCACCTACACCTGGAACGACTTCCTGCTCGGCCTGACCTTCAGCGGCCGCGACAGCCAGCCGGTGACGGTGGCGCTCAACAACCTCGTCGCCTCCCAGTTCGGCGAGCAGGAATACAACGTCAACATGGCGGCGACCATGCTGGTCGCCCTGCCCACCGTCCTGGTCTACCTGTTCTCCGGGCGCCTGTTCGTGCGCGGCATCGCCGCCGGCGCCGTCAAGGGATGAGGAGCATGGTCATGCAAGGCGTCTCGCTCGAAGGGGTCCGCAAGGCGTTCGGCACCACCGTCGTCATCGACGGCCTGGACCTGGAGGTGGAGCACGGCGAGTTCCTCGTCCTGCTGGGGCCGTCGGGCTGCGGCAAGTCCACCCTGCTCAACATGATCGCCGGGCTGGAGCCGATCTCCGGCGGGCGCATCCGCATCGCCGGGCGCGACGTCAGCGCGCTGGAGCCGGACGCCCGCGACATCGCCATGGTGTTCCAGTCCTACGCCCTCTACCCCACCATGACGGTGCGCCGGAACATCGGCTTCGGCCTGAAGATGCGCGGCACCCCGCGCGCCGAGGTCGAGCGCACGGTGGCGGAGGTGGCCGAGCTGCTGCGCATCGGCCATCTGCTCGACCGCCGGCCGGCGGAGCTGTCGGGCGGCCAGCAGCAGCGGGTCGCCATCGGCCGCGCCCTGGTGCGCCAGCCCAAGGTCTTCCTGTTCGACGAGCCGCTGTCGAACCTCGACGCCAAGCTGCGCGCCGACATGCGCATCGAGTTGAAGCGCCTGCACGAGCGGCTGGGGCGCACCATGATCTACGTGACCCACGACCAGATCGAGGCGATGACCATGGCGACGCGCATCGTCGTCATGGACAAGGGCCGCATCCAGCAGTGCGACCGCCCCGAGGAGGTCTACGACCGTCCCGCCAACCGCTTCGTCGCCTCCTTCGTCGGCGCGCCGACCATGAACTTCCTCGACGGCCATCTCGCCCCGGCCGACGGGCGCCTGCGCCTGGTGTGCGGCGGCGCCGTCATCCCGCTGCCCGGGCTGGCGCTGTCCGACGCGGGCGTCGACGGGCGGCCGGTCACCCTGGGCTTCCGGCCCGAGCACATCCGGGTGGCCGAGGACGGCGGGCCGGAGGCCTTCACCGCCAACCCGCTGATGGCCGAGCCGACCGGCCCCGACCTCTACGTGCTGCTGGCCACCGAGGCGGGCGAGGTCACCGCCCGCATGGCGCCGGACCAGCGCATCCACCGCAACGCGCCCCTGCCGATCCGGCTCGACGGCAGCCGCGTTTCGCTGTTCGATCCGCACGACGGCCGACGGCTCGCCTGACCGCGACGGGAGGGGAACGATGGACGCGGTCCGCTGGGGCATTCTGGGCACGGCGAAGATCGCCGTGGAGAAGGTCATTCCGGGGCTGCGGCGCACCGACCGGGCCACGGTGGCGGCCATCGCGTCGCGCGACGCCGCCCGCGCCGGCGCCGTCGCGGCGCGGCTCGGCATCCCCCGCGCCCACGGCAGCTACGAGGCGCTGCTGGCCGATCCGGCGGTGGAGGCGGTCTACATCCCGCTGCCCAACGACCAGCACGTCCCCTGGGCGATCCGCGCCGCCGAGGCGGGCAAGCACGTGCTGGTCGAGAAGCCGCTGGCGCTGACCGCCGCCGAGGCCGAGCGCCTGATCGCCGTGCGCGACCGCACCGGCCGGGTGATCCTGGAAGCCTTCATGGTGCGCCACCACCCGCAATGGCTGCGCGCCCGCGCGCTCGTCCGGGCCGGCCGGATCGGCGATCTCCTCGCGGTGACCGCCAGCTTCAGCTACCACAACGCCGATCCCGCCGACATCCGCAACCGGGCAGAACACGGCGGCGGCGCGCTCTACGACATCGGCTGCTACCCCGTGATGCTGGCGCGCTGGCTGTTCGGCGCCGAACCGACGCGCGTCACGGCGCTGGTCGAGCGCGATCCGGCCTGCCGTGTCGACGTCCTGACCTCGGCGCTGATGGCCTTTCCCGGCGGCGGCCACGCCACCTTCACCGTGTCGACGCGGATGGTGCCCTACCAGCGGGTGCAGCTCCTCGGCAGCGCCGGCCGCATCGAGGTGCGCATCCCCTTCAACGCGCCGCCCGACGAGCCCTGCCGCATCCTGGTCGACGACGGCAGCCGGCGCGGCGACGCCTCGGCGGTGGCGGAGGACCTGGAGGCGGCCGACCAGTACGCCCTCCAGGCCGAGGCGTTCGCCCGCGCGCTGCGCGACGGCGTGGCGCCGGAGTACCCGCTCGAGGACGCGGTGGCGACCCTGCGGGTGATCGAGGCGCTGTTCCGCAGCGGCGAAGCAGGGGGCTGGGAGTCGCTGGCCGGGCGGTGACTACACCCCCTCGCACCAGGGCTGGCGCTTCTCGCCGCCGTAGGGGCGGGCGAGGCCGGCGGTCAGCAGGGCGTGCGCGAGGTCGGTGCCGCCGGCGCTGAGGACGCGGGCGCGCACCCGGCCACCGTACTTGTCGGCCTGCACCTCCAGCAGCCGCACCGGGCCGTCGGCGACGAGTCGGCGCGTCAGCTCGCGCGCCTCGATCGCCATCTCCTTTTCCCGGGGGCAGCGGGCGCGCAGCTCCGGCGTGTCGACGCCCTCCAGGCGCACCAAAGTCTCCACCATCTGGCCCAGCCAGATGGTGGCGCGCACCGACAGCGTGTCGCCGTCCACCACCTCCAGCACCTCGGCCGGAATCGGTCCCGGCAGGGCGGCCGATTCGCGCGCCAGCGCCGGCGCGAGCGCCGCCGGGATCAGGGCGATCAGGAGAAGGGCGGGCAGGGGAGCGCGCACGGGTGCACCCTCGAAACGGGCCGCGTCGGCCCTGGTCACCCGCCGAGTCTAGGCGCCGAGCTGGAACGAAGCAAGATCATTCTAGGCATTTCGTCCTTAAGGCGCAAGGCATGCGTATGTATGAAGGACTTTCGTCCTCAAAGTTGCGCCTCGGCGATTCGCGGACAGTGCTGCGGGAATTTCCCATGAACGGTCGGTTGCGGGATTCGCAGGGATATCCCCAGACACAACCGCCGCTAGGCGCACGCCCCCTCGGAGGCGTCCGGTCCTTATAGGTGGAGGAACGTTCCCCGCGAGGCCCGGCGCCGGCCGGAGAAAAATCGGACCCCCGCCGGAACTCCCGGCATGCCCGCGCCGTTGAGGGTGCGACGCTATATCTTGTGGGCAACTCGGTGCAAAACACCAAATCGGGTTGATCGCCCGATAGCGTGTGGTTAGGGTGCCCCCAGAATACAGGATGTGGCGTCCGGCGGCCAGCCAGAGCGTGGCCGTGGACCGCCGGCGTCCGCGGGCAGATTTACGGGAACAGGGAGCGCGACACTCATGCGGATCCAGAGACGCTTCACGCACGAAGGCAAGGACGCCTACGCCGCCTTCGGCTTCCGCCGGGCCACGAGCGAGATCCGCAACCCCGACGGCTCGGTGGTGTTCTCGCAGTCCGGCATCGAGGTGCCGGACGCCTGGAGTCAGGTCGCCAGCGACATCCTGGCCCAGAAGTACTTCCGCAAGGCGGGCGTGCCCGCCGCCCTCAAGGCGGTGGAGGAGGAGACCGTCCCCTCCTGGCTGTGGCGCAAGGCCGCGGACGAGAAGGCGCTGGCCAAGCTGCCCAAGGAGGAGCGGTTCGTCGGCGAGACCTCGGCCAAGCAGGTGTTCGACCGGCTCGCCGGCACCTGGACCTATTGGGGCTGGAAGGGCGGCTACTTCGACGGGGAGGGCGACGCCCGCGCCTTCTACGACGAGATGCGCTACATGCTGGCCGCCCAGATGGCCGCGCCCAACAGCCCGCAGTGGTTCAACACCGGCCTGCACTGGGCCTACGGCATCGACGGGCCGAGCCAGGGTCACTATTACGTCGACTTCAAGACCGGCCTGCTCACCTCCTCGGCCTCGGCCTACGAGCACCCGCAGCCGCACGCCTGCTTCATCCAGTCCGTCGGCGACGACCTCGTCAACGAGGGCGGCATCATGGACCTGTGGGTGCGCGAGGCGCGCCTCTTCAAGTACGGCTCGGGCACCGGCTCCAACTTCTCCAAGCTGCGCGGCGAGGGCGAGCGGCTGTCGGGCGGCGGCAAGTCGTCGGGCCTGATGAGCTTCCTCAAGATCGGCGACCGCGCCGCCGGCGCCATCAAGTCGGGCGGCACCACCCGGCGCGCCGCCAAGATGGTGACCGTCGACCTCGACCATCCCGACATCGAGGCCTACATCGACTGGAAGGTGGTCGAGGAGCAGAAGGTGGCCGCCCTGGTCGCCGGCTCCAAGACCTGCCAGGCGCACCTCAACAAGGTGATGGCCGCCTGCGCCCAGGGCCTGGACCCCAAGGAGAACCGCGCGCTCAAGCTGGCGATCAAGGCCGCCCGCAACGCCGGCATCCCGGAGAACTACGTCCAGCGCGTGATGCAGTTCGCCAGCCAGGGCTACACCCACATCGACTTCCGCACCTACGACACCGACTGGGATTCGGAGGCCTACCTGACGGTGGCCGGCCAGAACTCCAACAACTCGGTGCGCGTGTCCGACGCCTTCATCGAGGCGGTGCTGGAGGACGGCGCCTGGGACCTCATCCGCCGCACCGACGGCAAGGTGGCCAAGACGCTGCGCGCCCGCGACCTGTGGGACAAGATCGGCTACGCCGCCTGGTCGTGCGCCGACCCCGGCGTGCAGTTCGACACCACCATCAACGACTGGCACACCTGCCCGGCCTCGGGGCGCATCAACGCCTCGAACCCGTGCTCGGAGTACATGTTCCTGGACGACACGGCCTGCAACCTGGCGTCCCTGAACCTGCTCACCTTCCGCCGCCCCGACGGCTCCTTCGACGTCGAGGCGTTCGAGCACGGCTGCCGCCTGTGGACCATCGTCCTCGAGATCTCCGTGCTGATGGCGCAGTTCCCCAGCCGTGAGATCGCCGAGCTGTCCTACCGCTTCCGCACGCTCGGCCTCGGCTACGCCAACCTCGGCGGCCTGCTGATGGCGTCGGGCCTGTCCTACGACAGCGACGAGGGCCGCGCCATCTGCGCCGCCATCTCCGCGGTCATGACCGGCACCGCCTACGCCACTTCGGCCGAGATGGCGGAGGAGCTGGGGCCGTTCGCCGGCTACGCCGAGAACCGCGACAACATGCTGCGGGTGATCCGCAACCACCGCCGCGCCGCCCACGGCGAGACCGGCGGCTACGAGGGGCTGTCGGTCAACCCGGTGCCCTTCGACCCGACCCAGTGCCCCGACGAGGAGCTGGCCGAGGCCGCCGCCCGCGCCTGGGACCGCGCCCTGGAGCTGGGCGAGCAGCACGGCTTCCGCAACGCCCAGTCCACGGTGATCGCCCCCACCGGCACCATCGGCCTGGTGATGGACTGCGACACCACCGGCATCGAGCCCGACTTCGCGCTGGTGAAGTTCAAGAAGCTGGCCGGCGGCGGCTACTTCAAGATCGTCAACCGGCTGGTGCCGGAGGCGCTGGCCACGCTCGGCTACACGCCGGAGCAGATCGAGGCGATCGGCCGCTACGCCGTCGGCCACGGCACCCTGAAGGGTGCCCCCGGCGTCAACCACGACACGCTCAAGGCCAAGGGCTTCGACGACGCCACCCTGGCGAAGCTGGAAGCGGCGCTGGCCAACGCCTTCGACATCAAGTTCGCCTTCAACAAGTGGACGCTCGGCGCCGACGTCATCACGGCCAAGCTGGGCATCCCGGCGGCCGAGCTCGACCAGCCCGGCTTCGAGCTGCTGCCGCGCCTCGGCTTCTCCCGCCAGGAGATCGAGGCGGCCAACACCCACTGCGCCGGCGCCATGACCTTGGAAGGCGCGCCGCACCTGAAGGAAGAGCACCTCGCGGTGTTCGACTGCGCCAACCCGTGCGGGCGCATCGGCAAGCGGGCGCTGTCGTGGAAGAGCCACATCACCATGATGGCCGCCGCCCAGCCCTTCATCTCCGGCGCCATCTCCAAGACCATCAACATGCCCAACGCCGCCACGGTGGAGGAGTGCAAGGACGCCTACCTCCTGTCGTGGCGCCTCGGCCTGAAGGCGAACGCGCTCTACCGCGACGGCTCCAAGCTCAGCCAGCCGCTGTCGGCCTCGCTGCTCGACGGCGTCGAGGAGGACGAGGAGGATCTGGTCGAGCGCATCGTCGAGGCCCCCAACGCCGCCCGCGTGCCGCTGGTCACCGAGCGGGTGGTGGAGAAGGTGGTCGAGAAGATCATCGAGCGGAAGATGGCCGAGCGCCAGAAGCTGCCGCACCGCCGCAAGGGCTACACCCAGAAGGCGATGGTCGGCGGCCACAAGATCTACCTGCGCACCGGCGAGTACGAGGACGGCCGGCTCGGCGAGATCTTCATCGACATGCACAAGGAGGGCGCCGCCTTCCGGTCGCTGATGAACAACTTCGCCATCGCCGTGTCGATCGGCCTGCAGTACGGCGTGCCGCTCGAGGAGTTCGTGGAGGCCTTCACCTTCACCCGCTTCGAGCCGTCGGGCTCGGTGCAGGGCAACGACGCCATCAAGATGGCGACGTCGGTGATCGACTACCTGTTCCGCGAGCTGGCGATCTCCTACCTCGGCCGCACCGACCTGGCGCACGCCACGCCGGATGACCTGCTGCCCTTCACCGTCGGCTCGGGCGACGCCCAGGGAGACCTGCCGGACGAGCAGCCGATCCAGCCCTCGGACATCGTCCGCCGGGTGGCGTCGACCGGCTACGTCCGCTCCAACCTGCGGGTGCTCGACGGCGGCCAGGCCCAGAAGGCGGTGGCGGCGGTGGCGCTCGCCACCGGCACCGACGGCCCCGCCGCGCCGACCGCCCGGGCGGCGGAGGTCACGGCGACCGCCACGGTCACGGTCGGTTCGGTGCAGGCGGTGGACAGCCGCATCGAGCGGGTGCGCGAGGCGCGCGCCCGCGGCTACGAGGGCGACCCCTGCGGCGAGTGCGGCAACATGACCCTGGTCCGCAACGGCACCTGCCTGAAGTGCGACACCTGCGGATCTACGACGGGCTGCAGCTGAGCGCGGGTGCGGGCGCTGGTCGGTGGGGGGGCGCTTCGGCGCCCCCCTTTCGTTGTGGGCGGCGCCGGCAGGCGACGACGGCGATACTCGTGCACCGCCGCCGGCTGGAAAGCGTCGTATCCCCGCGCGATCACCCCGCCCGATCGACCCCGCCGGCCTGCGCCATGGCGGCGCGGCGGACCCGGCCGGCGATCCGGCGGGAAAGGTCGTCCACCAGCACGAAGATCACCGGGATCACCAGCAGGCTGAGCACGGTCGAGGTCAGCAGACCGCCGATGACCACGACGGCCATGGGCTGGCGGAAGCTCGGGTCGGCGCCCATGCCGAGCGCGATGGGCAGCATGCCGGCGCCCATGGCGATGGTGGTCATGAGGATCGGCCGGGCGCGCTTGTGGCAGGCGTCGATCAGGGCATCGACGCGGCCCATGCCCTGGTCGCGCCGCGCCATCACCGCGTACTCCACCAGGAGGATCGAGTTCTTGGTCACGATCCCCATCAGCATCAGGAGGCCGATCACCGTCGGCATCGAGAAGCTCATCCCCATGACCAGCAGCGCGAAGAGGGCACCGCCGACCGACAGCGGCAGTGCGGCCAGGATGGTCAGCGGCTGCAGGAACTCGTGGAACAGCAGCACCAGCACCGCGTAGATGCAGAAGATGCCGATCCCGGCAGCCGTGCCGAAGCTGCCGAACAGCTCGTTCATGCGTTCCAACTCGCCTTGCTGCACCAGATGCACCGACGGCGGCAGGGCGCGCAGCGACGGCAACGCCTCGGCCTCGCGCATCACCTCGCCGAGCGCGCGGCCGGCCAGTTCGACCGTCAGGGTGACGTTGCGCGAGCGGTCGAGCCGGTCGATCTGCGACGGCCCGCTGCCGAAGCCGACGTCCGCCACCGACGCCAGGGCCACCGATCCGCGCGCCCCGGTCACCCGGAGCTGGCCGAGGCGTGCCAAGTCGGCGCGCACCGCCGGGTCGAGCTGGACGCGGATGGGGATCTGGCGCTGCGGCAGATTCAGCTTGGGAATGTCCGTGGAATAGTCGCCGTAGGTCGCCATGCGCACCGTCTCGGCGAGATCCTCCGAAGTCACGCCGAGGGCGGCGGCGCGGGCGTGGTCGGGGGCGATCTGGATCTCCGGGCGCTGCAGCGCCGCTCCCGAGGTCACGCTGCCGATCCCTTTCAGGGTGCGCAGGTCCGCTTCCACCGATGCCGCGGCCCGTTCCAGCGCCAGCGGATCGTCGCTGGCCAGGGTGATCTGCAGTTGCTCGCCGTTGCTGCCGCGGCCGACCTCGATCCGGGCGCCGGGAATCCGCCGCAGCAGGGCCCGCATCCGTTCCTCCACCGCCGCCTGCGGGAGCGTGCGTTCGGAGCGGGGGCGCAACTGCACCGTCAGGGCGGCGCTGCGCGCGCTGGTCGTCGTCGTCGCCTCCATGCCCTGGCCGGAGGTGGCGGTGCCCACCGAGGCGAACACGCCCGTCACCTCCGGCATGCCGCGGATCAGGGCCATGGCGCGCCCGGTCACGGCCGCCGTGTCGTCCAGGGCGGCGTCCGGCGGCAGGGTCAGGGTGACCTGCGTCTGGGCGTCGTCCTGGGCCGGCATGAAGCCGGTCGGCAGCAGGGGGATCATCGACAGGGACAGCGCGAGGAAGGCGAGGGCGGCGAGCGCGGTGCGCCCGGGGTGGCGCAGGCAGGTGCGCACGCCGGCGAGATAGGTCCGCATCACCCAGCCGTCGCCCGCGCGATGCGGGCGGACCACCATGAAATAGGCCGCCATCATCGGCGTCAGCAGACGCGCCACCAGCAGCGAGGCCAGCACCGCCACCGCAGCGGTGATGCCGAACTGCCGGAACAGCCTGCCGGGGATGCCGTCCATGAAAGCGGTGGGCAGGAACACCGCCACCAGGGTGAAGGTGGTGGCGATCACCGCCAGGCCGATCTCGTCGGCCGCCTCCATGGCGGCGGCCAGCGGCGACTTGCCCTGGCGCAGGTGACGGGCGATGTTCTCCACCTCGACGATGGCGTCGTCGACCAGGATGCCGACCACCAGCGCCAGCGCCAACAGCGAGATGGTGTTCAGGCTGAAGCCCAGGAGCTGCATCGCCGCGAACGCGGGGAGGATGGACAGCGGCAGCGCTACCGCCGAGATGACGGTCGCCCGCCAGTCCCGCAGGAACCACCACACCACCACCACCGCCAGCGCCGCCCCCTCCAGCAGCAGGTGCATGGAGCCCTCGTAGTTCTCGATGATGGGGGTGACGGTGGTGCTGGCCTCGGCGATGGTCGCTTCGGGGTGGGTGGCGGCGAAGGCGGCGATGGCCGACCGCGCCGCCTCGGCGACGCCGACATCGGAGAAGCCCTTGGAGCGGGTGATCTGGAAGGCGATCACCGGGACGCCGTCGAGAAAGGCCCGGGTCGACCGGTCGGCGTGGATGTCGCTGACCCGGGCCACCTGGTCGAGCCGGACGTGCCGTCCGTCGGCCAGCGGGACGGCGATGGCGGCCACCTCCCGCGCCGTCGCGACGGCCCCCAGGGTGCGCATGGACTGCCGCTTGCCCCCCACCTCGCCCTGGCCGCCGGAATCGTCCTTCTGCATCGCCTCCACGGCGGCGGAGACGTCCGACGCGGCGATCCCCAACCCGGCCATCAGGGTCGGGTCGAGGTCGACGTGGACCTCGCGGTCGACGCCGCCGATGCGGGTGACCGCGGCGACCCCCTTGGCCGACAGCACCGCCTTGGTGATGTCGTTGTCGACGAACCAGGACAGCTCCTCCTCGTCCAGCCGGTCGGAGCGCACGGTGTAGGTCAGCAGCGCCCGCGTCTCGGCGGTCACCTTGGACACGCTGGGGCTGGCCATGCTGGCGGGCAGGTCGGCCTTGGCGCCGTCCACCGCGTTGCGAACCTCGTTCAGCGCCTCCTCGCTGTCCTTGTCGATGTCGAAGGAGACGCTGATGGTGACGGTCCCGTCGGTGATGGTGGTGGTGATGTGC
This sequence comes from Azospirillum sp. ST 5-10, assembly GCF_051225715.1. Taxonomy (NCBI): domain Bacteria; kingdom Pseudomonadati; phylum Pseudomonadota; class Alphaproteobacteria; order Rhodospirillales; family Azospirillaceae; genus Azospirillum; species Azospirillum sp. ST 5-10. Next base: position 25,128 of record NZ_JBPJSP010000044.1, on the reverse strand, counting down.
TCGATCCGGCCGAGGGAGGCCAGCTTGTCCTCGATCTTGCGCGCCACCTCGGTCTCGAGCTGCGCCGGCGCCGCTCCCTCCAGCGTGGCGCTGACGGTGACCGTGGGCAGATCCATGTCGGGGAACTGCTGGACGCCCAGCCGGGCGAAGCCGATCAGGCCGAGCAGGGTCAGCAGGATGAACAGGAGCAGCGCCGGCACCGGGTTGCGGATCGACCAGGTGGAGAGGTTCATGACCGGTCCTCCGGCACGGCGGCGGTCGGCTCGGCGGCGGTCGGCTCGGTGGTGGCGGGCGCGGCGGTGACCACGCTGCCGTCGGAGAGGAAGGCGCCGCCGGATTCGACGATGGGGAGGTCGGCCGGCAGTCCGGTCAGGATCTCGGCCCTGGCGTCGCGGTGGCGCCCGGTGGTCACGCCGTGCCGCCTGACCCGCCCGTCGGCACCGATCGAGAAGACGTAGGCCCGGCCGTCGCGCAGGACGACGGCCGACTGCGGCACGGTGAGGGCCGGGGCGGTCTCCAGCTCGATCGTGCCGCTGGCGTAGCCGCCGGCGACCGCACCGCTGCCGGCGGGCAGAGCGACGTAGACGATGCCGCGTCCGGTGTCGCCGTCGAGGCTGGGGGCGGGCAGGCGCACCGCGCCGGTGAGGGTGCGGCCGTCGGGCAGGGTCACCCGTGCCGTTTGCCCCGGGCGGACGCGGGCGAGCTGACGGGCGTCCAGTTCGGCCCGCCACTCCACCCGGCCCTGGCGTTGCAGGCGGAACAGCTCGGTCCCGGCCGACACAACGGTGCCCAGGGCAGCGGACCGGGCGGTGATGACGCCGTCGTCCACCGCCCGGATGCTGGTCTGCCCCAGCGTGATGCGGCTGCTCTCCAGGTTCGCCTCGGCGGCGGCAAGGCTCGCCTTGGCGGTGTCCTCGGCGATCAGGTACTCGGTGACCTGCTGCTCCGACAGGGCGCCGCTGCCCTTGACCTTGCGGGCCCGCCGGGCGTCGGCCTCGGCCTGGGCCAGCTTGGCCCTGGCCTCGGCCACCGTCGCCTCCTGCTTGCGGACGTCCGCCCGGGCGGAGTCCCGGGACAGGCGGGCCAACTCCTGGCCCCGGGTCACCACCGTGCCGACGTCGGCGAACAGATCGGTGATGCGCAGGCTGCCGACCTCGGCGCCGATCACCGCTTCCTGCCAAGCGGCGAGGGGGCCGCTCGCGGTCAGCGTCTGCGGCCACTCCAGCACCGACGGCGTGGTGGCGGTGACGGTCAGCACGCTGGACGCCGCCGCCGTGTCCGTGGCGGTCTCGGCGTGCGGCGCGTCAGGCCGGAGCGCCGCTCCGGCGGCCAGCGCGGCTGCGACGACGGCGGCGAGGCCGATGGGAAGGATGCGGTTCATGAGGGGATGTCCGTTGCCGGGCCGGGGGAGCGGGCCGGGGTGTCCGGCCGCCAGCCGCCGCCCAGCGCCTTGTAGAGGGCGATCCAGTATTGGATCTGGTCGCGCCGGAGGGTGATGGTTTCGATCTCCGCCGCCAGCGCGCTGCGGCGCGCCTCTTCGCGGTCCAGAAGACTGGCGCCACCGGCCCGCCAATTGCGGTCGACGGCCTCGAAGTAGGTCCGGTAGCCCCGGGCGGCGGCTTCGGCATCGGCGGTCCGCCGGGTGGCGCCGTCCAGGCGGACCAGGGCCTGCTCCACCTCCTTCAGCGCGGTGCGCACGCCGTCCCGGTACGCCGCCAGCCGCGCCTCGTAGGCGGCCTCGGCACTGTCCACCGCAGCGGCCCGCTTGCCGGCGTCGAAGACGGGCAGAGACACCACCGGTCCGAGAAGCCAGCCGGTCATCAGCGAGCCGAGGCCGCTCCCCGACCGCCCGATCTCGCCGGAGAAGGTCAGACTCGGGTAGCGGTCGGCCTCGGCGGCACCGATCTCGGCACTGGCGGCGGCGAGTTCCCGCTCCAGCGACGCCAGATCGGGCCGCTGGGCCAGCAGGGCGGCGGGAACGTGGTCCACGGCGAATGCGGCCGGGGCCGGCAGGGCGGGGGTGCCCTGGTCGAAGAGATGGCGCAGCGTTGGCTCCTGCTCGCCGGTCAGGGCGACCAGCGCCTTGACGAGCACGTCGCACGCCGCCCGTTGTTCGACCAGGGTGGAGCGCAGGCTGGCGGCGCTCGCCTGCTCCAGGGCGCCGTCGATGTCCGAGGTCAGGCCCGCCCGCACGGCGGTGGCGGTGGCCCGCGCCGTTTCGGTCTGCGACCGCGCTTCGTCGGCGTAGGCGTCGGCCAGCAGCCGGCAGGCGCGGAACTGGACGTAGGTGTCGGCGACCTCTGCCGCGAGCGACACGCGGGCGTCGTGCCAATCGTCGGTGCGCGCCGCGATCCGCGCCTGCGCCGCTTCGTTGCTGCGGCGCACCTTGCCGAAGAGATCGATCTCCCAGGAGGCGTCGAGCGTTCCGGAGAGCGAGTTGGCCACCCCGCCGCCGGTCCCCGTTCCCGTCCCCTCCTTCGACCGCTGGGCCGTCCCGCCTCCCGAGAGGTTCGGCAGCCCGTCGGCCCGGCTGTCCGCCAGAGTGGCGCGGGCGGCGCGGATGTTGGCCCAGGCGGCGGCCAGGGATGGACTGCCGGCCTCGGCCGAGCGCAGAAGCCGTGTCAGCACCGGGTCGTCGAAGCGGTTCCACCAGCCGATCAGCCCGGTGGTGCTGCCGTCGTGCGGCAGGGGGGCCGACCAGGCCGCCGGGGCCGCCGTGCGTGGTGGTCGGTAGTCCGGTCCCACGGCACAGGCCGTCAGGACCAGCGCCATGGCCGCGACCATCATTCGAAGGCGAAGAACGGGCACCATGCCGGCGCAAATCCCGTCAAGAGGAACATCTGCCGCCGATATAGCGCAGGGCGATGTTAAGCGCGGTTAAGCCTCTGTAAAGTTATGAAAAACTTCGGCGCCGCTCGTAACGGGTGGGTGTTTCTTTGTTGACAACGGTACGGTGCCGGTGATGTTTGAGGCATGACCAAGGTATTGCTCGTCGACGACGACGTCGAACTCACCGCCATGCTCGCGGAGTATCTGGTGCAGGAGCAGTTCGACGCCGACGCGGTTCACAACGGCGAGGACGGCGTCGCCGCGGCGCTGAGCGGGGCGTATGACATCGTGGTGCTGGACGTGATGATGCCGCGCTTCAGCGGCATCGAGGCGCTGCGCCGCATCCGCCAAGCCAGTCGGGTGCCGATCCTGATGCTGACGGCGCGCGGCGACAACGTCGACCGCATCACCGGACTCGATCTCGGTGCCGACGACTACGTGCCGAAGCCCTGCACGCCGGGCGAGCTGGTGGCTCGTCTGCGCGCCATCCTGCGCCGCACGCAGCCCGAGACGGCATCGTTGTCGGCCAACGTCGCCGTGCAGGCGGGGCCGCTGGTGCTGTGGCCGGGCAGCCGCGCCGCTACCCTGGACGGCCTTCCGCTGGAGCTGACGGGCACCGAGTTCAACCTGCTGATGACCTTGGCCCGCAGCGCCGGCCGGCTGGTCAGCAAGCAGGAGTTGTCGCAGCGGGCGCTCGGCCACCCGCTGACACCGTTCGACCGGCGCATCGACGTGCACATCAGCAGCATCCGGCAGAAGCTGGGCCCGCGCGGCGACGGTCGGTCGTGGATCCAGACGGTGCGCGGCATGGGCTATCAACTTGTGCTGGAGTAGCCATGGGCCGGCTGTTCTGGAAGCTGTTCCTGTCCTTCTGGCTGGCGATGACACTGTCCCTCACCGCCGGCATATCCTATCTGGAGGTTTCGGGGCACCCCGACGCCGCGACCTCCCGCGAGCGCGGGTGGGCCGGCCTCATGTTGCGGACGGCCGAGCAGGTGCTGGCGACGACCGGCGTCGGCCCCGCGGCCGCACTGATTGCCGAGTGGAGCGGTGATCCCGTCGCCCCGCGCATCGCCCTGCTGGGCAAGCGGGGGCAGCTCCTCGCCGGCGAGGAGCTGCCGGACGCCGCCACGCGGCGCACGGTGGCGGCGGCGGACGGCCAGTTCTACACGCTGCTCAGCCGCGTGGCCGCCATCGACCGGCCGCCGCCGCCGCCCACCCTCGCGGTGCCGATCGTCTCCGGCGCCGTCATCTCCTTGCTGTTCAGCAGCTTCCTCGCCTGGTACCTGTCGCGGCCGCTGCACCATCTGCGCTGGGCCCTCCATTCGGTGGCGCTGGGCAACTTCGCGACGCGCGTCGGCCCGCGTATGGGCACGCGGCGCGACGAAATCGTCGATCTCGGGCGCGACGTCGACCGCATGGCCGACCGGCTGCAGCGCCTCGTCGAGACGCGCCAGCGCCTGCTTCACGACCTCTCGCACGAGTTGCGCTCGCCGCTGACCCGGATGCAAGCGGCCATCGGTCTGCTGCGCCAGACCCCTGCCAGGGCCCCCGACATGCTGGAGCGCATCGAGCGGGAGGCGGAGCGGCTGGACGGCATGGTTGGCGAACTGCTGACGCTGGCCCGCCTGGAGGTCGGCGGCGGCGTGATCGTTCGGGAACGCGTCGACCTGATCGAACTCCTCGGCGCCATCGTCGAGGACGCCGCGTTCGAGGCGCAGGCGTGCGGCCGTTCCGTGCGAATGGCGTCGCAGGGGCGGTTCGTCGCCACGGTGGCTGGCGAGGTGTTGTGCCGTGCCTTCGAGAACATCATCCGCAACGCCGTGAAGTTCACCGCGCCGGAGACGGCGGTCGAGGTCACCGCGACCGTCGGTCCGGAGCAACGCTGGCTGCGGGTCGAGGTGGAGGACCATGGTCCCGGCGTGCCAGTCGACATGCTCGACCGCATCTTCGAACCGTTCCTCCGGTTGGAGTCGGCCCGGCCGGAGTCGACGTCGTCGAGCGCCGGCTTCGGCCTCGGCCTGGCGATCGCGCGGCGGGCCATCGAGTCCCATGGCGGTGCCGTCGTCGCCGCGCTGGCGCACCACGGAGGCCTGCGCGTGACTATCACGCTGCCGGCCCAGCGCGACCGTTCCGCGGTCCAGGCCGACGCGGCATGAGGCGCCGTCACGCCCTCGCCCTGCTGGCTGCCGCCGCGGTCGTCGCCTCCCGTGGCGCCGCGCCGGCGGCAGCGGCGGATGCGGCCGAGGGGCTCGCGGCAACGGCGTGCGCGGCGCTGGTCCGGCGCGTGGATGTGCACCCGGGACGCGGTCCGATCCTCCTGCGCAGCTACGACGCCGACGTCGGGGAGGGGCCGCCGGCCGAGCCGGCGCTGGCCAACGCCGCCTTCGCCTACGACAACGCGCTCGCCGCCATCGCCCTGGTCGCCTGCGGCGACACCGCCCGCGCCCGGCGCATCGGCGAGGCGCTGCTGGCCGCCGCCACGGACGACCGCAGCGGCGCGGCCGGGCGCCTGCGCAACGCCTACCGGGCGGGGCCGCTGACGGAGCGGCCGGTTCCGCCCATGGGCTGGTGGGACGCGGCGGCGAACCGCTGGCTGGAGGACCCCTACCAGGTCGGCAGCGCCACCGGCAACGTCGCCTGGGCCGGCCTGGCCCTGCTGACCCTGCACGAGGCGACCGGCGAGGCACGCTGGCGCGACGGCGCGGCATGGCTGGCCGGCTGGGCGGTCGAGCGCACGCGCGATCCGCGGGGGCCGGGCGGCTTCGCCGGCGGCGTCCAGGGCTTCGACGACGCGCCCCGGCCGCTCGCCTGGAAGTCGACCGAGCACAACACCGACCTCGCCGCCCTGTTCGACTGGCTGGGCCGCACCGGGAGTGCCGCGCCGTGGGACGGCCCGGAGCGCGAGGCGCGCGCCTTCCTGGACGCCATGTGGAGCGCCGGCGATGGGCATTTCCCGATCGGCACGACGCCGGACGGCGTGACCGTCAACCGCGACCTGTCGGGGCTCGACGCCCAGCTCTGGCCGCTGCTGCTGCGCGACGCGCCCGGCCGCTGGCGGGCGGCGCTGGACCACGCCGAGCGCGCCCACGGCGTGGCCGGCGGGTTCGACTTCAACGACGACCGCGACGGGCTGTGGGTCGAAGGCACCGCCCAGGCGGCGCTGGTGTATCGCGCGCTCGGCCGTCCCGCCGCGGCGGCGCGGCTGCTCGACGGGCTGGCCGGCGAGGTCAGCCCCGGCGGCTATCTCTGGGCGACCCGTGAGCCGCGCATCACCACCGGCCTGGCGATCGGGCCGGACAGCGCGACCGACGACTTCCACTATTACCGCAGCCCGCACCTGGGGGCGACGGCGTGGGCCGCCCTGGCGGGGCTGGGCTGGAACCCGTTCACCGGCCGGCGCCTGCCGTAACGGCGGCGGGCCACAGGGCGCGACCCGATAGACAAGGTTTTCCTTGCCATATCGGAGAATGCATTTTGCTATCGCTTGCCATAGAGGGCCGTTACATTTTGCGGAACTGACGAACATCCCGCGCCGCCCCGGGCCGCTGGGAGATCCGCAAGGAGGAACGGTTCCGATGACAGACCTGCAGCGCCCCGCCGATCGCGCGACGGCTTTCAGCAACGCCCGCGCCCTCTGCTACGACATCGATTCCGAGAAGCTCTATCCGGCCTTCGACGCGGCGATGGACATGGCCTGCCGGCTCAACGACGTGCTCGCCGCCGTCCGCTCCTCGGGCGGCGCCGGATCGCCGGCCACCGAACGGCACGACGCCCGCGGCCTGGCGCGCTGACGCCCGCCCGGCCTCCCGGCCGGACATCGGACCCGACCGAACATCACCGACCCGGGAACGACGAAGGGCCGCCCCGGGGGGCGGCCCTTCCATTGCCTGCTGCGGTCCGTCCGGACCGCCGCGCGTCCTCGTCAGACGGCACCGGTCCCGGCGGTGGCGGGGATCCTGGTGGCGGTGGCGGACGACCGCAGCTCGGTGCAATGAGACACAGGATCACCTCCTTTCTGTTGTTGACGGACTGGTTGACTATGTAGGAGCGGCCGCCCGATCCGCAAGGGGGGCGGCCGCCAGCCGGTCCTCGATGATGGCGCGCCCCTTCTCCACCAGGAAATCGCGCAGGTTCGCCTGGACCGGCAGCAGCGGCAGGGTGCGGCGGTGGGCGACGTACCAGGAGCGCATCAGCGGCAGCCCCTCGACGGCCAGCTCGGCCACCAGGCCGCAGGCCAGCTCCAGGCCGATGGTGTGGCGCGAGATCAGGGCGACGCCCAGGCCGGCCATCACCGCCTGCTTGATCGTCTCGTTGCTGCTCGACGTCATGGCGATGGCGGGGGCGACGTCGCCGCCCTGGAACAGGCGCTCCATCAGCGCCCGTGTGCCCGACCCCTCCTCGCGCACGATGAAGCGTTCGCCGGCGAGCGCCGCCAGCGGCAGGGCGCGCTGCCGCGCCAGCGGGTTGGACGGGGCGGCGATGATCACCGAGGGGTGCGGGGCGAAGGGGTGGGCGGCGAGCTCGGCGTCCTCGGGCGGGCGGCCCATGATGGCGAGGTCGATCTCGCCGCCGGTCAGCGCCTCGAGGATGCGGCGCCGGTTGCCGTCCTTCAGGGTGACGGTGACGGCGGGATGCTCCGCCTGGAAGCGGCTCAGCAGGTGCGGCGCCAGATAGGTGGCGGTGGTCACCAGGCCGATCGTCACGTGGCCGTGGCTCAGGCCCTTCAGCGCCGCCATGCGCTGGTCCGCCGCCTCCAGCGATTCCAGCACCACCTCCGCGCAGGCCAGCAGCTCGCGCCCGGCGTCGGTCAGCACCACCCGCCGGCCGACCCGTTCGAACAGGGCGAAGCCGCTCAGCCCCTCGATCTGCCGGATCTGGAAGGAGATCGCCGCCGGCGTCAGGCCGAGGCGGTCGGCGACGCGGGCGAAGGACAGGGTGCGCGCCGCTTCCACGAAGATCTGGAGCTGACGGACGGTGGCGTGGCGCAGACTCATCGTTCAGGGATCCCTCGGCATACGGCGCCGGAACCTGTGGCATCCCTCAGGGTGGTGCGGAGCGGGCCGGGTGGCAAGCGTCCTCGGGCGCCGCGCCGGGGTGCAGGGGCGTGCCGTTTTTCCCGCCACGCCGTTGATCGGTGGGACGAACAACAGGAGGCGGACGGCCATGACCCTTCGGGAGAGCATCCTCGACCTCAGCCGGCAGGGCCGGCTCGGCCCCCTGTCGCCGTGGCTGGAGCAGCGGTTCGCCGACCAGATCGCGCGCGGACTGTTCCTGGCGGAGGCCGACCTCGCCACGGTCGGCGAGCGGCTGGTCGGCGACCTGACCGACTACCGGCAGCAGGCCGGGGTGGGGACGGCGGTGCTCGGCATGTCGGGCGGGGTCGACAGCGCCCTGACGGCGGCCCTCCTGAAGCGGGCGGGATGGCGGGTGATCGGCTTCACCCTGCCCATCGAGCAGGCGCCCGAGGAGACCGAGCGCGGCGTCGAGGCCTGCCGGGCGCTGGAGATCGAGCACCACCACCTCGACCTTTCCGAGCAGTACCGCGGCCTCGTCGGCACCATCGGCGGCCTCGACCCCGACCTCGCCGCCAAGGACGCGACCTCCCTGCGCATCCGCCGCGGCAACCTGCGGGCGCGCCTGCGCATGGTCACCCTCTACGACCAGGCCCACCGCTACGGCGGCGTGGTCGCGAGCACGGACAACTTCTCCGAGCTGGGGGCGGGCTTCTGGACCCTGCACGGCGACGTCGGCGACCTCGCCCCGGTGCAGTCGCTGCTGAAATCGTGGGAGGTGCCGTGGATGGCCCGCGCCTACGGCGTCCCGGAACGCACCTGGCGGGCGACGCCCACCGACGGGCTGGGCATCAGCGCCGGCGACGAGGCGCAGCTCGGCGCCACCTACCTGGAATGGGACGTCATGGTCTTCGCCGTCATCGACGCCGTGTTCGCCGATCCCGCGGCGACCGCCGGCGACCTGGCGGGGCGCCTCGACCTGCTCGGCGACGAGCGGGCGCGGCTGGTCTTCGAGAACGTGATGAGCCGGCTGGGGCGGACCTGGTTCAAGCGGGTCAACCCGATCCGCCTCGACCACCCCGCCGCCGACCGCTTCGGCCCGCTGGAGGCCCTGGACGCCCGCCTGTTCCAGCCCGCCGTCCTGCGGCCGGACGAGGCGTACTTCCAGCTGCCGGCCGACGTCCACGCCCTCGCCACCGGGCTGGTGGAGGCCAGCAAGCGCTCCGGCGACCGGCTGGTGACGGCGGAATCCTGCACCGCCGGCCTGCTCGGCCAGGCGCTCGCCGCCGCGCCCGGCAGTTCGGAGGTGGTGTCGGGCGCCTTCGTCACCTACCGCAGCGCCATGAAGACCGACGCCCTCGGCGTCCCGGCGGAGCTGCTGCGCGCGCTGACCCCCTACCACGCCGAGGTCGCCCGCCGCATGGCGCAGGGCGCGCTGGAGCGGGCGCCGGACGCCTCCGTCGCCCTGGCGGTGACCGGCGTCGGCGGGCCGGACGCCCAGTGCGGCAAGCCTCCGGGCCTGGTCTATCTCGCCGTCCTGCGGCGCGGCGGCGAGCCGCGGGTGGAGGAGCACCGTTTCCCCGGCTCGCCCAAGGAGGTGCTGGCGGCGGCGCTGCGGGCCTCCCTGGCGTTGGCGCGGCGGGCGGTGTAGGCCCGGTCCGCCGGGCCGCCGCGGCGTGTGGCAATTCGGCGGCGGACCGCCGGCGCCGCCAATTGGCCGTGACCGCCCGTGCACCGACGGTGTAAGACGGACCCGTCGGTTCGGCACCGGGGGAGGGGAAGGTGGCGCGGTTTCGCCTGGGCGTGGCCCACCGGCTGTTCGTCGGCTTCGGCCTGCTGGTCGTGCTGACGGTGCTCGCGGTGAGCGTCGCGGTGTACGGCGCGGTGGAATTCCGCCGCGGCTTCGACCACATCGCCCTCACCCGTCTCGGCCACCTCGTCGCCTTCGCCCGGCTGGCGCAGCAGAGCCAGACCGTCGCCGCCAGCGCGCCGCGGCTGGTGGCCTCGACCGATTCGCTGGAGCTGGACCGCGAGGTCCAGCACACCCGCGACCTGTTCAGCCAGCTCGACGCCGACTTCGCCGACCTGCAGGCCTCCGGCGCGCCGCCCGAGGCGATCGAGCCGCTGGCCCGCTTCCGGCCGGCCATGGAGGAGGCCCTGACCGGCCTGGCCGGGCTGGTCGCCGAGCGGCACGCCGCCGATCGCGCCCTGAACGACGCCATCGCCACGTTGGGACGGACCGCCAAGGACCTGCGGCGGGTGCAGGAGCGCATCAGCGAGGTGCTGACCAGCCCCGCCGACGCCGACGACATCGACCGCGCGGTGGCCCGGCTCGACGCCCTGCGCGCCTTCACCAACATTCTGAACCAGGCCATCGACGGCATGCTGCCCGTCGGGGTCGTGCCGGTCGCGTCGGCGGTGACGCGGATCGAGGAGGAGACGCGCATCCAGCTGGGCGACGCCCGGGCGGCGCTCGACGAGCTGCCGCCGGTCTACGCGCACGGGCTGCGCGGCGTCGCCGACGCGGCCGCGGCGCTGGGGGAGGGGCCGGACAACGTGTTCGACCTGCGCCGCCGCCAGCTCGACATCGCCACCCGCACCCAGGGGCTGGTGGCCCACAACAACGTCCTGGCCGGACGCTTCGTCGCCACGGTGGCCGGCCGGTTCGCCGCCCTGCAGGCCGACATCGCCGCCGAGCGGCAGGATTTCGGGGCCTTCGTGCGGACCGCCTTCCACGGGCTGCTCGCCATCGGCGGTCTGGCGATCCTGGCGGCGATGCTGTTCGCGCTGTACGTGCGCGGCCATCTCGTCGCCCGGCTGCTCGGTCTGCAGCAGTGCATGACGGCCAACGCCCGCGGCGACGCGGTGCCGGTGCCGGTGGAGGGCGACGACGAGATCTCCGACATGGGGCGCGCCTTCCGCCACTTCGTCGACGCCGTCGCCCTGCGCGAGGCGGCGCTGGCCGCCAAGTCCGAGGCGCTGGAGGCGGCGCTCGCCTCGGTCGCCGAGGGCACCCGCTACGCCCGCCGCATCCAGCGCTCGCTGCTGCCGCCGGCGGACGCCCACGGCGGCCTGCTCGACGACGTGGCGGTGGTCTGGCAGCCCCTCGACGTGGTCGGCGGCGACTGCTACTGGATCGGCGAGGTCGACGGCCTGTGCGTGGTGGCGCTGATGGACTGCACCGGGCACGGGGTGCCGGGCGCCGTCATGACCGCCATCGCCTCCTCCTCCTTCACCCGCGTCCTCCAGGACCATCGGACCCGCGATCCCGCGGCGATCCTCGAGCGGATGGACGCCATGGTGCGGGCCGCCCTGCGCCAGGACGGCGCGGACGACGCCGACTCCTCCAACGACGGGCTCGACGCGGCCGTCTGCGTCATCGACCCGGCCGCCGGGCGGCTGTCCTTCGCCGGCGCCAACCTGCCGCTGCTCTACCACGCCGACGGCGAGGTCCATCTGGTCGCCGGGACGCGGGCCAGCCTCGGCTACCGCCGCGACCGGCGGGCCGGCGTGCGGTTCCGGCGCCACGATCTGGCGCTGCGCCCCGACCTGCGGGTCTATCTGTTCACCGACGGCGTCACCGACCACATCGGCGGCCCCAAACGCCTGCTGTTCGGCCGCCGCCGGCTCCAGGAGGTGCTGCGGTCGGCGGCCGGGCTCCCCATGGAGGCGGTGGCGGCCGAGGTGCTGGCGGCGCTCGACGCCTACCGCGGCGCCGAGCGGCGCCGCGACGACCTCACCTTCATCGGCTTCGTGCCGCAGGCGCCGGGCGCCCGGCGGCAGGGCGCGGACGCGCTCGCGGCGCCGGCATGACGCCGTCCGCGGGTTGCATCCTGCTTCACACCGCAAGCGAAGCGGCGGCGCGGCCCGCCCGCGGCGCGGCGATCGGCCCGTGTTCGAACGGTTACTGCCTTGCGTTGCCCGACATACGGATATATGAATGCCTCAGACGAATGGGTCATCTCCACTACAACAATCGATGCTTGTGGACCGATGTCAGCACCGATGATTGCCGTCGTCGAGGATGAGGCGTCGCTCCGGCGCGACCTTGTCGAGTACCTGCGTGGCTGCGGGTTCGAGGCCGTCGGCGCGAAGAACGGTCGTGAGCTGAACGACGTCCTGGCGTCCCGCCCGGTCCGCATCATTCTGCTCGACGTCAACCTGCCCGGCGAGGATGGGTTCAAGATCGCCGCGCGCCTGCGCGAGGAGCGCACCGTCGGGATCGTCATGGTGACCGCGCGCGGCTCGACCATCGACCGGGTGGTGGGGCTGGAGATCGGGGCCGACGCCTATCTCGTGAAGCCCCTGGAGATGCGCGAGGTGGAGGCGCAGATCAAGTCGCTGCTGCGCCGCCTCGACAGCGCGGCGGCGCCGGCGGCCTCGCCGGCCGAGGCGGCGCCGGGCGACGAGGCGCGCTGGTTGCTCGACGCCACGGACTGGACCCTGACCAGCCCCGGCGGGGTCGCCATCCAGCTCACCAGCACCGAGATGAAGCTGATGAGCCTGCTGGCCGAACAGGCCCGCCAGCCGGCCACCCGCGACCAGATCTCCATGGCCGTCCACAACCGCCGCTGGAATCCCGACGACCGTTCCATCGACACCGTGGTCGGCCGCCTGCGGCACAAGATGGAGACGGCGCTGGGCGACACCACGCCGCTGAAGTCGGTGCACGGTGTCGGCTACGTGTTCTCGGCGTCCGTCCGCGTGGCGTAAGCGGCGTTCCGAGCGGCGTCAGGGGCTCTCGTCGGGCGGCAGGGGGGCCCGGGCGGGGAAGCGCAGGGCGAACGTGGCGCCGTGGCCGGGATCGCTGGCCACCGTGATGGTGCCGCCCAGCGGCCCGGACACCAGGTTGTGGACGATGTGCAGGCCGAGGCCGCTGCCGCCCTCGCCACGCCGGGTGGTGAAGAAGGGCTCGAAGACGTGCGGCAGCACCTCCGGCGCGATGCCGCCGCCGTCGTCGGCGAACACCAGCTCGACCACGCCGGCGTCGTCGGCGGCGACACGGACCGTCATGGTGCCGGGCCGGCCGTCGCGGAAGGCGTGCTGCAGGGCGTTGATCACCAAGTTGGTGAGGATCTGCGAGATGGCGCCGGGATAGCTGTCGACCTCCAGCCCGGGCGGGCACTCCACCGCCACCGCGTGGTGGGTCTGCCGGAGTTCCGGCTGCAGGCTCGTCAGCACCTCCTGGACGTAGGCGCCGAGCTTGAAGCGGCGGCGCTCGGAGCTGGCGCGGTCGACGGCCACCTGCTTGAAGCTGTTGATCAGCGCCGCCGCGCGCTCGCAGTTGGCGAGGATCAGCGCCGTCGTGTCGCCGGCGGTCGCGAGATAGCGGCCGAAGTCGGCGCGCCCGAGCTGGCCTTGCGCCACCCTGTCCTTCAGCCGTTCGGTGGCGTCGGACAGATGGGACGCGCAGGAGACGGCGATGCCGACCGGCGTGTTGATCTCGTGCGCCACGCCGGCGACCAGGGCGCCCAGCGAGGCCAGGCGTTCGGAGCGAACGATGATGTCCTGCGCCTCGCGCAGATGGATCAGCGCCGTCTCCGCCTCGATGCGGCGGCGCTCCAGCTCCTCGTTGGCGGCGGCGAGCTGGGCCTGCAGGCGGTCGCTCACCCGCACCAGCCGGCGCTGGTCGCGGTAGGAGCGCTTGAAGGCGTCGATCAGCGCGCCGAGATCGTCCAAGCACTCCGGAGCCGCCGCCGCCAGCCGGTCCTTGAGCTGGTCGGCCCGGTCGATCACCTGTTCCTCGGCGTCGAACAGGTTGAAGTTCATGCCGCCCCGCCGTCTTGACCGCCGTCTTGACCGCCGTCTTCGCCGCCGCCCGTGCCGCGCTCGGCGACGGTGAAGGCGACGTGCTCGAGATCCTCGGAGAAGTCCTCGGCGAACTCCCGCATCGCGTCGTCGTCCTCGTCGCAGCGCCACAGCACGGCGACCGGCCGGCCGGCGGCGGCCGCCTCCTCCAAGGACTGGAAGATGTTCATCAGCGCCTTGGCGCTGGAGCTGTTGAAGTAGAGCAGCTCGACCTCGAAGCGGACCGGCGTGTCGGACGCGCCGAGCCAGTCGCGCAGCGCCGTCAGCACCGGCCCGAAGAACGAGGCCGAATCGTCGGGGTAGGATTCCCCGGACAGGCGCAGCACGCCGGTGGAAAAGTCGAAGTCGACCCGCGGCGTCCGGCGCGTGGCCTCGATGCGTAAGGATTCCATTGCGCTCTCAAATCCGGACTTTCAGACAGAAAAAGCTCTTCTCGTCGTCCAGCTCGGTGAAGTCGTATTCGATCGGCTCGCTGGCGCGGCGGACGATCTCGATCAGGCCGATGGTGGCGCCGCGGCTGCCCTCGTCGGGGGCCTCGCGCAGCTGCTCGCGGTAGTGGGCCTTGATCGCGTCCTTGTCCAGGTCCCTGAGGAAGTCCAGCCGCTTCCTCAGCGCCGGCACGTCGGCGTTGCGCAGCGTGTTGCCGCAGACGATGAAGAACGTCTTTTTCTCCATGCCGATGGTGGCCATGCCGGCGCTCAGCTCGACGCCGCCGCCACCGCCGACGATCTTCTCCGCGGAGTAGCGGATGATGTTCTGCATCTGCTCGACGAACACCGAGAAGACGCGGCGCACGGTCGGGCCGTCGGCGTCCTCCAGGGTCATCTTCTCGCGCAGCGCCTCACCCAGGGAAAAGAGGATCCCTTCGGAGAGGTAGCCGCTGAAGGAGAAGATGATCCCCTTGCTGTCGAGCTCCCGTTTGAAGGCGGCATACTCCTGGGCAAGCATGGTCGACCGTCCATTCGAGCCGTGTGGTGCCGCGCCGCTGCGCGACGGCGGCGGGAACGGGTCCGTTCCCATCGGGACTATCTCACCGTTCACCGGCGCGTTCCACGGTGAAGTCCCGGACTCCGGCGCCGTCCCGGACATGGTCACGCCTCCCCGGCGCAGGCCGGCAGCAGGACGCGGAAGGTCGTGCCGACGTCCACGGTGCTGGTCACCTCGACGCTGCCGCCGTGCAGCTCGACGATCTGCTTCACGGTGTGCAGCCCGATGCCGGTGCCGGCGATGCCGGCGGTGTTGCTGCCGCGGAAGAAGCGGGTGAAGACGTGGGGCAACTCGCTCGCGGGAATGCCGCAGCCGTGGTCGCGCACCTCGACGACGACGCCGTCGCCGTCGCGGTGGCCGCGGACCGCGACCCGCGGATCGCGGTCGGAGTATTTGACCGCGTTGCCGATCAGGTTGGCGAACGCGAGGTCCAGCAGATGGGCGTCGGCGACCACGGTCGGCGGCGGCTCGGCGAGGTCCAGCGCGAAGGCGTGGTCCGGGTGGGCCACCCGCTGGTGCTCGATCGTCGCCCGCAGCAGGGCGCCGAGGTCGACCGCCCGGCGGTCGAGGGTGAGCGAGCCGGACAGCAGGCGCTCGTCGGTCAGGTAGGTCTCGATGATGCCGGTGAGGCGGTGCACGCTGGTGCGCACCACGCACAGACGGTCCAGCATGTCGGGGGCGGCCTCGCGGGCCCGCAGCGCCAGCATCTGGGCGGCGCTGTCGATGACGGCCAGCGGCGTGCGGAACTCGTGCGACACCATGGCGACGAACTGGCGCTGTTGCTGGCGCGCCTCCATCTCGCGGGCCAGCGCCGTCTCGGCGCGCTCCTTGGCGGCGGCCAGCGCCGCCCGGCTGGCGGCGAGCTCGGCGGTGCGCTCCTCCACCCGCTGTTCCAGGGTGCGGTTGAGCGCCAGCAGGTCCTCGTGCAGGCAGGCCTGGTCGAAGCCGACGGCGATGCGCTCGCAGAACACCTGCAGCAGCCGGTGCTCGTCCTCGGAATAGGGCTCGGGCCGTTCCATCACGAACACGGTGGCGCCGTGCTCCAGGGTGCGGAACACCAGCACGCAGCGGTCGCTGCCGTAGAGGCTGGCGCCGCTGGCGAAGGCCGCGGCCACCGCGGCCGCGCCGTCGCCACCGAGCCCGGCGTCGGCCGGCTGGCCGACCAGGGCCGCGAAGCGGCCGGAGCCGGCGACCGCCACCGGCTGCCGGCCTTGCGGGCCGGCCCCCTCGCGGCAGGCCAGCACCGAACCGCCGTCGTGGGCGACGACGCGCGGCAGCTGGTCCACCATGCCCTCGACGATGAGGCGCATCGAGCGGGTGGCCAGCAGCGGCGCCGAGGCGTCGAGGATGCGCTGCAGTCCCTGCCGGTTGCGCTCGATGGCGACGATGTCGCGCCACGCCCGCAGCGCGCTGACCAGCGAGGTGAACAGCTTCTGCGCCGTCAGCTCGCTCTTGGCCTTGTAGTCGTTGATGTCGTAGGTGACGACCACGTCGCGCTCGGGGGCCTGGCCGGGCTGGCCGGTGCGCAGGATGATGCGCAGCCGGTGGTTGTTCAGCTCCTCGCGGATGTGGCGGACGAGCCGCAGGCCGGCGTCGTTGGTCTCCATGACCACGTCGAGGAGGACGACCGGGATGTCGGGGCGCGCCGCCAGGATCCGTCCCGCCTCGGCGGCGGACAGGGCGCTCACCACCGCGAAGGGGCGGCCGTCGAACGCGAAGTCGCGCAGCAGGACGCTGGTCATGGCGTGGACCTGCGGGTCGTCGTCGACCACCAGCACGGTCCACGGCTCCACCGACACGACCTCGTCGGCCTCGTCCTCCGGTCCGAACAGGGGATCGTCGAGCACCATGCACCGCAGCCCTTCATGCATCACCGCGAGGCGAGAAAATCATCGCCGCGTTCGTCCCGTCAAACGTCGATTTGCGACAAACCGTATCCGGCGGGAGCCGCCACCGGCCGCCGGCCGTCCGTTGTCGAATCCGCTCGGACTTTGTCACAACTTGGCACGGCCTGCTTCGAACTGTCGCCACTCCTTGCCAATGGTGGCTGCCCGCCCGCGCTGCACTGCCGTAAAGTCCGCTGCCGGGGCCGTGCACCTTTCCGTCTCAATCCGCGGCCACCGGCGAGGGTTCCCATGGACGCGCACCACGGCACGATCGACGCACGCTACGGCGCGGTGCGCTTCCTGCTCGGCCGCCTCGACCGCCACGTCACGCTGCAGCTGTTCGACCATTACGCCGACCGCCCCGGCGCCGACCGGACGGCGACCACCCATCTCGGCGACATCCTGCTCGAGGTGCTCAACGGCCGGCGGCGGTCGCACGCCCAACGCCTGTGGACCGGCTGGCTGGAGCCGGCGCTGCGGCGCGACGACGCGACGCTCGCGACGGACGGGCCGCCGCCGGACGCCATCCACGTCGTCGACGCCCGGGCCTGGTGGGCGGTCCTGGCGGCGCGCATGCCGGACGAGGCGCACCCGGCCCAGGAGTTCGTCGCCGCGCGGGCGCGCGTCGAGCCGCTCGACCGGGTCCTGGAGTCGGCCGACGCCGCCCGCTGGGCGCGCCGGCTGCTCCGGCGCTCGCTGGACGAGTTGCTGGCGGTGCGCGAGGATCCGGCGGCGTGCCGCGCCGCGCTGGCGGAGGCGAGCGCGGTGCGCCTGCGCCTCGCGGCCGGCCGGCCGGTCGGCCGCGGCGCCCTCGGCCGCGACGACCTCGACCGTCTCATCGCCCTGCTGCGGGATGCCGCGCGGCGGTGTCGCGGCGGCCCGACCTGAGGCGGCCGCGATGGTGCCGCTGGAGATCTTCGCCACCGGACTGCTGGTGACCAGCGCGGCGGTCCTCGGGCTGTCGCTGATCCAGACGACGGCGCGCGGCGCGGCGCTGGCCCGCCGCCGCCGCGCGCTCCGTCAGATCGTCGAGGCGCGCCGCGACGAGCTGGACGCCGTCGACCGCCGCATCGCCGCCGCCGAGCGCGTCGTCCAGGGCCGGCAGGCCGAATGCGGTGCGCTCGAGACCCGGCGCGTGCGGATCGACGCCGCGACCGGCGCCGCCATCGCCGAGAACGTCGAGCTGGTGCACGAGCTGGGCGCGCCGGGCCCCGGCGACGGGCTGTTCCGTTGCGAACTGCGCGCCGTGCCGGACCTCGCCCGGGTCGACCTCCGGCGCATCGTCTTCTCCCGCGCGATCTGGGAGCGCCGGAACGCCGCGCTGGTCTGGGCTCCCGGTCCGGAGGCGGCGATGGACGCGGTCCGCCGGGCCTTTCCGGAGGGCTGCGGCGTCCTGCCGGGCAGCCTGCACGCGGAGCCCGCCGGGGCCGCCGCCGCGCCGCCGTCCACCGGGGACGGCCGGTGACGGCGCTGCTCATGTACGCCGCCGTCCTGCTGCTGGGCGTCGCGGTGGTGGTCAACCGGCGCGGCGAGCGGCGGATGGCGGCGGTGCGGCGCGACATCGAGAACGACGAATGGGCTCTGCGCGACCTCGACCGCCGGCTTTCCGAGCGCCGCCGCCGCGCCGCCGCCGTCGACCAGGACCTGCGCGACGCCGAGGCGCGGCTGTCCGAGGCGGAGCGCGCCGTCGAGGCGGCCGAGCGGCGGCTCGCCGACGCCCGCCGCCGTCCCGTCGAACGCTGCTTCGTCTTCGACCGGCAGGAGCCGCGTCCCGGCCGGATCTGGGCGGTGCGCATCGCCCAGGCGGCGCGGGCCCCGGCCGGCCGGGAGGATCGGCGCCGCATCCCCTGGGCGGGGGTGCGGGTCTGGCTGGTGGTCGCCGACAGCCGCAAGGAGGCGATCGACCGTGCCGGGCTGCGCTTTCCGCGCAGCGGCGGCTACGAGATCGAGGATGCCGGCGTCTCGCCGCTGTTCCCCGGCGGGGAGGAGGCCGTCGCCCGTCCGGCGGCGGCGCCGCGGGCGCCGGCCACCGTCGGGCGGCGCGAGCGGGCGGCGGAGCGCGTCAGCCCTCCCGGCGGGTGAGGTGCGGCCCGGGCTCGGCGAGGCCGGCCCGCTTGCCGCGCAGCTTCAGCAGCTTCGCCTCCAGCTTGGCGATCTTGCGGTCCAGCGTGCAGCGGCGGTTGATCGCCGCCTTGGTTCCGTCGTCCATGCGTTTCCAGCTGCGCACCTCGGCGCGGCTGCGGCGGCAGCCGCGGCACAGGCCGACGGCGTCGAACGTGCAGACGCCGGTGCAGGGATTGCTGGTGTCGTGCTTGGCCATGGGGTCGTCCGGCGGTTCCGTCAGGAGAGGGGGCGCGGCTCGTCCAGAGAACCTAGGGCGCCGAGGGCCCGCGCAAAGGTCGAGGCGCCGGCGCTGCGCAGCGGCAGGAACGGCTTGCGCAGGCGGCGGCAGATGCCCTTGACCCGCAGGCAGGCGTCGTGGCTGACGCAGTCGATCGGACAGACCACCACGTCGGCCCGTTCCACCAGCCCTTCCAGGCACCGCGACGCCTGCTCGATGCCGCCGTCGTGGTGCAGCAGGCAGCCGTTGCGCGATTCGACGGCGGCGCGCAGATGCGGCATCAGGCCCGGCCGGCCGCCGACGTACAGGATGGCGCGGCCGTCCAGGTTGGACGGCGCCTCCTCGCGGGACCCGGTGTCCGGGTCGGCGGCCGCCAGCGCCGGGCGGAGCGCCGGCCCCGGCACCGCGTCGAACAGCCGGCGGAGCCGGTCGGCCTCGGCCTCGGCATGGCGGGCGCGGGCCCGTTCCGAGGCCACCCGCCGGCGCAGCGTCTCGACCTCGCGCTCCGTGCGCGCGGTCCGGCGCCCCACCGTCGCCGTCGCCGTCGCGCTGCGCGCCGTGGTGGCGCGGCGCCGCTCCGCCAGCGCCACCTCCAGCTGACGGATGCGCTCGTCCTTCTCCGCCAGCTTGTCCGCCGCCGCCCGTTCGCTGCGCAGCAGGCGGGCCTCCAGCTCGGCGCAGCGGCGCTCCGCCTCCTGGACCGTGCGCAGGCGCTGGCGGGTCTCGCCGCCCATCAGGTGCGACATCATGTGGACGTCGCCGTAGGCGCGCTGGCGCACCTCCTCGGGCACCGCCGCCAGGGTCATCACCGCCCACAGGGCGCCGGCGACGTTGCCCGCCGCCACCGCCTCCTCCCAGCGGGCCAGCAGGCCGGCCTCGGTGGTCTCGCGGGCGAAGCGGCGCACCGTGCCGCCGTGCTTCTCGTCCAGCAGCTTCTGCATCAGCTTCGCCGCCGGCCCGGCCTCGCCCGCCGCCTGCACGAAATGGCGGTGCACGTCGTAGGCGCGGGCGTCGGGGGCGACGCGCAGGTCCAGGCGCCGGCTCAGCTTCGTCATGTCGTCGTGGTTGAAGCAGGTGCCGACGATGGTGCAGTGGAAGCACTGGGGGATGAGCCAGAGTTGCAGCCGGTCGCGCCGGGCGATCAGGGTCTTCTTGGCGGGTTTCGCGCAGCGTTCGCACATGGTCGGCCCACTCCCGTTCACGTTTGCGGTCCTGGTCCTCACACCGATAATGCAAATCATTCGCAATATCAAGGGGCATGTTGGCTGGTGCCACTTTCGATTGACAGCCGGCCGTTAGCGATCGTGTCCTGTCGCCTGCAGATTGCATGAGGATCGGACATGGCGTATCTCCCGACGGACCCCCTGTTCGCCACGCAGTGGCACTTGCACAACACCGGCCAGCTCACCGGCGGCGATGCGACGGACGCCTACGACATCGGCGTCACCTCGGTGTGGCCGGAGTACACGGGCGCGGGAATCGTCGTCGCGATCCAGGACAGCGGGATCGACCCGACCCACCCCGACCTCGTCGCCAACTACCGGCCGGAGCTGTCGTGGAACGTGCTCGCCGGCAGCCACGACGCGGCGGCGGCGGACGGCGCGCACGGCACCAGCGTGGCCGGGCTGATCGCCGCGGCGGAGAACGGGACGGGCGGCGTCGGCGTCGCCTACGATTCGACCTTCTTCATGCTGTCCGACGAGACGGCGCGCTCGCCCGTGGCGTTCGTCGCCGTGGACCGGTACGCCGCCGCCGCCGCCAAGGTCCTGGAGGGCGGTGCCGACGTCTACAACAACAGTTGGGGCCCGATGTACGCCGCCTTCGACCAGCAGGCGACGCAGCAGCGCTGGTGGGACATCGGGCGGACCCTGGCGGCGGACGGCCGCGACGGGCTCGGCACCATCACCCTGTTCGCCGGCGGCAACGACCGCGGCGCCGGCCCCGACACCACCTTCAACACCAACTACGACGGGGCCAACGGGTCGCCCTGGGCGATCCAGATCGCCGCCGCCGACGACACCGGGCACCACGCGGTGTACAGCACGCCGGGGGCCAGCCTGCTGGTGGCGGGACCGAGCGCGGCGGCGCGCGGCTCGGTGGTGACCACCGACCTCGTGGGGAAGGCCGGCTACAGCGACGGCGACTACGCCGACGATTTCGGCGGCACCTCGGCGGCGGCGCCGATCTCGGCCGGCGTGGTGGCGCTCATGCTGGAGGCCAACCCCGGACTCGGCTACCGGGACGTCCAGGAGATCCTCGCCTACTCGGCCCGCCAGATCGACAGCGCCGACACGGCGAGCTGGGCGACCAACGGCGCCGTCGACTGGAACGGCGGCGGCCACCTGGTGAGCCACGACTACGGCTTCGGCGGCATCGACGCGCACGCCGCCGTCCGTCTCGCCGAGACCTGGACGCGGCAGAGCACGGTCGCCAACCTGGAGCAGGTCCAGGGCACGGTCCAGTCCGGCACCGCCGTGCTCGCTCCCGGCGGCACCCTGGAGGTGACGGCCACCTTCGCCCAGCCGCTGCGGGTGGAGCAGGTGCAGGTGCACGTGGCGCTGACCGACACCGACCTGCACGACCTGACGATCACCCTGGTGTCGCCCGACGGGACGCAGAGCGTGCTGGCCGACCGGGCGCCGGAGGTCAACATCGCCGGCGACCCGCTGCAGGCCGGCGCCCTCTCCAGCCTCGACTGGACCTTCAACAGCACCCGCCACTGGGGCGAGGACGTCGCCGGCACCTGGACCCTGCGCATCGCCAGCGCCGACGGGGCCACGGGCGCGTCCCTGGCCGGCTGGTCGATCAACGCCATGGGCGGTTCGGCCGGCGCCGACGGCACCTACGTCTTCACCGACGACTACGCCCGCCTGGCGGCGGCCGATCCGGCGCGCGCCACGCTGGTCGACACCGACGGCGTCAGCACCGTGAACGCCGCGGCCGTCACCGGCGACAGCGTGATCGACCTGACGGCCGGCGCCGTCGGCTCGATCGGCGGCGGCGCCTTCGCGGTGGGCGCCGGCACGACCGTCGGCACGGTCCACACCGGCGACGGCGCCGACACGCTGATCGGCGCGGAGCGCGGCGAGACCTTCAACGCCGGCCGCGGCGCCGACGGGCTGACCGGCAACGCCGGCGACGACCGCCTGTCGGGCTGGCAGGGAAGCGACGTGCTGTACGGCAACACCGGCGCCGACCAGCTCTACGGCAACGCCGACGCCGACACGCTGTTCGGCGGGCAGGACGCCGACACGCTGTTCGGCGGCCAGAACGACGACGCGCTGTTCGGCGGACTCGGCGACGATTCGCTGTTCGGCAACTGGGGAGACGACCGGCTCGACGGCGGGGCCGGCGCCGACACGCTGGACGGCGGCATGGGGGTCGACACGCTGCACGGCGGGACCGGCGCCGACCTTCTGGACGGCAGCTTCAACGACGATGACCTGTACGGCGAGGCCGGGGCCGACACGCTGCTGGGCGGCACCGGATGGGACGTGCTGGCGGGCGGCGGCGGCGCCGACCTTCTGGACGGCGGCCTCGGCGACGACACGCTCTACGGCGGCCTCGGCGACGACACGCTGAGCGGCGGCTTCGGCAACGACCTCCTGTATGGCGGCAGCGGCGGCGCCGACCTCTTCGCCTTCGCCAGCGGGAGCGGCGCCGACCGGGTCTGCGAGTTCGACGCCGCCGCCGACCGGCTGCAGATCGCCGCCGGCGTCAACGGCACCGGGCTGACCGACGCGGCGGCCCTGCTGGGCCGGGTGACCCTCAGCGAGGCCGGCAACGCGCTGATCGACCTCGGCGACACCGGCGAGCCGGCGATCGGCTACGTGATGAAGAACACGGTCGAGCTGGTCGGCGTCCGGCCGGAGGACCTGACGGCCGCCAGCTTCGTCGTCGCCTGAGGCGCGACGTTTCCGGCACCGCCGCGTTGGGTTTTCCGGAGGCGGGTTTCCCCGCGGGCGGGGATTGGCCACAATGCCCGCCCGACCCAGCCATCCCGCCGGAGGCCCCATGCCGCATCAGCCGATCCGCCGCCGACCGTCCGCCCTTCCGGTGGCGGCGCTCGCCCTCGCCCTGGCGACGGCGGCGCCGTACGGGCCGCGCGCCGAGGAGGCGCCCCCGGCCGACGCCCACCGCGGCGAGCAGACCGCCCGGGAGCCGGCGCCGCGCCCCGCCTTCGATCCGCAGCGCACGCTCACCCGCCACACCCTGTCGCTGCCGGACGGCGAGCTGGCCTACACGGCGGTCGCCGAATACCTGCCCCTCGGCGACGAGGGCAAGGACGCCCCCGCGGCGCGCATCTTCACCACGACCTACACGCTGGACGGCCCCGCCGGGGCCGCGTCGGCCGGAGCCGCCGGGCGGCCGGTGGCCTTCGTCTTCAACGGCGGGCCGGGGGCGGCCTCGGCCTACCTGCACATGGGGGCGCTCGGCCCCCGCATGGTGCGGTTCTCCGCCGACGGCCGCCTGACGCGGCCGCCGGCCCCGGTGGTCGACAACCCCGACACCTGGCTGCGCTTCACCGACCTGGTCTTCATCGACCCCGTCGGCACCGGCTTCAGCCGCCCTCACGGCGACGACGAGGGGGCGGCCAAGCGCTACTGGAACATCGACGCCGACGCCGAGAGCCTGGCCGAGGTGGTGCGGCTCTGGCTCGCCCGCAACGGCCGCTGGGGATCGCCCAAGGTCCTGGTGGGCGAGAGCTACGGCGGCTTCCGCATCGCCCGCATGGCCGGCGCCCTGTTCGACGGCCCGGGGATCGCCGTCAACGGGCTGATCATGATCTCGCCGGTGGTCGATTTCGGCACCATCGACGACGACGAGACCGACCTCCTGGGCTGGGCGCTGCATCTGCCGTCCTTCGCGGCCAGCGCCGCCGCGCTGGGCAAGGCGCCGGGCACGCCGGCCGAGGCGGCGGCCCGCGCCGAGACCTTCGCGCTCACCGACTACGTCGCCGGGCTGGCCGGGCTGGACTTCGCGCGGCTCGACCGGGCGGCGGCGCTGTTCCGGACGACCGCCGGCCTGATCGGCCTGCCGCCGGAGCTGGTGGAGCGGCGGCGCGGCATGGTGCCGATCGGCGTCTTCGCCCGCGAGATCGCCCGCGACCGCGGCCAGGTCGCCAGCATCTACGACGGCACCTTCCTCGGCCCGGATCCCGATCCCGCCTCGCCGCGGGTCGACGAGGACCCGTTCCTGACGGGGACGCTGCCGGTCTACGCCACCGCCTTCGCCGGCTACGTGCAGGACGAGCTGGATTTCCGCACCGACACCCCGTTCCGCCTGCTGAGCCGGGAGGTGTCGCGCGGCTGGGAATGGCCGCGCAACGACGCGCCGAGCGCGGCGGACGCGCTGCAGAGCGTGCTTGCCCTGACGCCGGGCCTGCGGGTGATGATGGCGCACGGGCTCACCGACCTGGTGACCCCCTACATGGCGTCGCGCTGGGTGGCGGCGCACCTGGAACTGCCGGAGGAGGCCCGCGACCGGGTGACGGTTCCCGTCTACCCCGGGGGCCACATGATGTACACCATCGCCGAGAGCCGCACCCGCCTCGCCGACGACGCGCGGGCGCTGATCGAGGCGGCGCTGCGCTGACCGGCCGCCGGCCGCCCGGCCGCGCGAACGGAAACGGGCGCTCCGCGGAGGGAGCGCCCGGTCCTTCGGTCGGTGCGTGGCCGCCCGGCGCCGGCTTAGAACAGCCGCAGGATCGACTGCTGCGACTGGTTGGCCAGCGACAGGGCGATGGTGCCGAGCTGCTGGCGGGTCTGCAGCATCAGCAGGCTGGCGCCTTCCTCGTTCTGGTCGGCCAGGGTCAGCTTGTTGGCGCCTTCCACCAGCACGTCGCTGAACTCCTTGGTGAAGCTCTCGCGGGTGGTGACGATGTTCAGGTTGGTGGACAGCGTCTGCGACGCCGAGCGCAGGTGCGCCTTGGCGTAGTCGATGCTCGCCACCGCCTTGTCGATGTCCTCGCGGTCCGACCAGTCGTTCAGGGCGTAGTCGAGGCGCAGGCCCTGGCCGTTGGTGGTCAGGTTCTGGCTGAGCACCGTGATCGAGTTGGTGTTGCGCTCGTTCAGCTGGACGGTCAGGTCGTTCGACGAGTTGGCGTCGGTCACCTGGACCGTCGTCAGGTTGGCCGCACAGCTCGCCGAGGCGGCCTGCATGATCGTCTTCTGCTCGACGTTCAGGCGCACCGTGCCGGTGTCGAACGCGAAGGCGTTCTCGCCGTCCGACAGCTTGCCGCTGCCGCGCGCCGCCGTGCCGT
>NZ_JBPJSP010000043.1:0-48095 GCF_051225715.1 Azospirillum sp. ST 5-10 | reverse complement strand
GTCCGCCGCAAGCGCAAACGCTCAGGATGGTCCGACGAGTTCGCAAGATCCATCCTCGGCCAAATGCGATGACCGTGAGGTCCCGCCTGCCTTCTTGTCATCACCGGACGGCTGGGTGACAATGCGGCGCCCCACACTGGACAGAGCCGGCGGGTTTGGGTATGTTTCGACTCGAAACCTATTGACCGCCCCCCCCGAAGACGAGAGGCTTTCCAGACATGCGCCCAAGCGCGCGCGCGACGGCTGAAGTGATGGCGCAGGTGCTGCGCACCACGGCGAGCCTCGCGTTCACCGAAGGGCTCAACCCCGCCCAGTGGGCGGCGCTGCGCTACTTCGCGCAGGCGACGCCGAGCGCGCGCAGCGTCGTCGCCTTCGCGCGCTATCACGGCACGACCAAGGGAACGGCCAGCCAGACCATCGCCGCCCTGCTGAAGAAGGGGCTGCTGGAGCGCCATCGCGGCGAGCGGGACCGGCGCACGGTCAACCTGGTGCTCACCGAGGACGGCCGCTCGCTGCTCGACAACGATCCGTTGAACGAACTCACGGCGGCGGTCGGCACCCTCAACGACCAGCAGCACCGGGCGGTGGCCGATGCCCTCGACCAGATCCTGCGCACCCTGCTGCACCGGCGCGCCCACCGCAACGCCCGCCGCGATGGCGGCGAGCCGGAAGCGGCGGCCTGACGGAGTGGCACCCCTCCGGCGGCGCTTGATCGGACGCTCGGCCAAGGGGTATCACTGACGGGGATCGGAACGGTCGGCCGCGGCCGGTCGCCGGGGGCGATGCGAATCCGATGGCGAACCTGCACGAGGCACACCCGATGGCCCGCATCCTTGTCGTCGACGACATGCCGGCGGTCACCGCGCTCCTGCGGGTGGCGCTGGAGGATTGCGGCCACGACGTGGCGGAAGCCGGCGACGGCGCCGCCTGCCTTGCCCTGATGGAGCGCGAGCGTTTCGATCTCGTCGTGCTCGACATGATGATGCCCGGCCTCGACGGCATCGAGACGGTCAAACGGCTGCGCGCCGCCGGCCACGACACGCCGGTCGTCGCGATGTCCGGCGGGACGGAGGATTTCCCCGCCGCGGCGTCCCTGAAGATGTCGGAGATGCACGGCGCCGACCGCCTGCTGTTCAAGCCGTTCGACAACGAGGAACTGATCGCCATCATCGACACGCTGCTGGCGGACCGCGGCGTCGGCGCCTGAGGAGCCGCCCGCGAGGCTTGACCCCGCCGCCCGGAATCGGCCATTCGACGGCGGTACGGCGTCCGCCCGTGCCATCCGCCGCCGCGCCTCCGGGACCGAAGCACCGACCGATGCACGATACCCACCTGTTGTTGGACACCTTGTACCTCCTGCTGGCGGCGATCGTCATCGTGCCCGCGTTCCAGGTGCTGCGGATCCCCTCCGTGCTCGCCTACCTCGTGGCGGGAATGGCCCTCGGCCCGTACACGCCCGGCCCCGTCGTCAACCAGGAGGTGCCGCAGCTTCTGGCCGAGTTCGGCATCGTCTTCCTGCTGTTCGCCATCGGGCTGGAACTGCCGCTGTCGCGCCTGCAGGCGATGCGCCGTTTCATCTTCGGGCTGGGGCTGCTGCAGGTGCTGCTGACCACGGCGGTGATCGCCGCGGCGGCCTACGGGCTGGGCCTGCCGTCCGCGGCGGCGCTGGTGGTCGGCGGCGCGCTGTCCTTCTCCTCGACGGCCACCGTGCTGAAGATGCTGGTGGACCGCGGCGAGACGGTGGCCCGGTTCGGCCGCGTGTCGGTGGCGGTGCTGATCTTCCAGGACCTCGCGGTGGTGCCGCTGCTCACCCTGCTGCCGCTGCTCGCCGCCGAGAGCGCGTCCATCCCGCAGGCGCTGGCGGTGGCGCTGGGCAAGGCGCTGGTCGCCATCGGCGGCATCATGCTGCTGGGGCGATTCGTGGTGCGGCCGCTCTACCGCTTCGTGGCGTCGGCCGGCAGCCCCGAGGTGTTCTCCGCCACCAACCTGTTCCTGGTGCTGGCGGTCGGCCTGCTGACCGCGGAGGCCGGCATGTCGATGGCGCTCGGCGCCTTCCTGGCCGGCCTGCTGCTCGCCGACACCGCCTACCGCCACCAGGTGGAGGCCGACATCGAGCCGTTCCGCGGCCTGCTGCTCGGCCTGTTCTTCATGACCATCGGGATGACGCTCGACCTGCCCTTCATGGCGTCGCAGATCGCCGTCATCGCCGCGCTGACCGCGGCGCTGCTGCTGGGCAAGAGCGTGCTCCTGTTCGTCCTGTGCCGGCTGTCGGGCCTCGGCACCGCGACGGCGCTGCGCATCGGCCTGCTGCTGGCCCAGGGCGGAGAGTTCGCCTTCGTGGTGGTGACGCGGGCCGGCGATCTCGGCGTCCTCGACCGCGACACGGGCCAGCTCCTGGCGACGACGGTCGCTTTCTCGATGGCGCTCACCCCGGCCGTCGGCGCGCTGGCCCACCGCCTCGCCCACTGGCACGAGAGCCGATGGGGAACCGAGGCGTTCCGGCTGGAGACCAGCGACCTCAAGGAGCATGTGCTGATCGCCGGCTACGGACGGGTCGGCCGCGCCGTCGCCCGCGTCCTGACCCGCAGCGACATTCCCTACGTGGCGCTCGACCTCGACCCGCAGCGGGTGGCGGCGGCGCGCGAGAGCGGCCTGCCGGTCTACTACGGCGACGCCAGCCAGGCCGGCGTGCTGCGCGCCGCCGGCATCGACCGGGCGCGGGCCGCGGTCATCACCCTGAACCGCCCGGCGATGGCGGAAAAGGCGGTCGACGCCATCCGCACCCACGCCCGGCACCTGCCGATCATCGCCCGCGCCCACGACCTGCGCCAGCGGGGCACGCTGACCGCCGCCGGCGCCTCCGCCGTGGTCCCGGAAACCATGGAGGCCAGCCTGCAGATGGCCGGACTGGCGCTGCGGTCGGCCGGCGTCGCCGCCGATGCGGTGGAGCACAGCCTCGACGAGTTCCGCCGCGAAAGCTACGGCGCCCTCGCCGAGCGCGACGGCGGCGACAGGGGTCGGGCCGACGCCGAGGCGGCGGACGGCGCCGCGCCGTAGGACGCCGTCGCCGCCCTGCCGATCAATCGGCCGGGGCCGGGGCCGGAGCCGCGGGCTCCTCGGCCACGCCGTCGACGGCGACCGGATCGCCGGCCACCGGGCCCGCCTCGTCGGACGGCCAGATCCACCAGGCGATGCCGACGACGACGAGCACGGCGAGCAGGCCCCACAGCCAAGCGGGGCCGCCGGACCGCGAGCGGCGGGCAGGGTCGGTGTGGGGAGGAGGTTCGGTGTAGGTCATGGATGCCTCCGCGGGGGGTGGTCGGTGGTGACTCCCCCGCCAACACGCCCACCGCCCATTCGTCACGCGAAACCCGGCAGGGGGTGAGGCGTTATGTCGGTGGAAGCAAGGTCACCGCACACCCCACAGGACGGCACTGGACCCCCCTCCCATGGACTCCGCCACCTCGCCGCAGGATCGGATGCGGATCGGTCTGCATCGCCAGAGGGTGCTGGCGCGGTTCGGCGCGCGCGCCCTGGCGGAGCCGAGCCTGCCGATCCTGCTGCAGGAGGCGGCGGCGGGGACCGTCGAAGGGATCGGGATCGGCCATGCCAGGGTGATCCGCCATCGCTCCGATGGCGGCGATCCTCTGGTCGTCGCCGACGCCGGCGGGCGCGACGACGCTCCCGGCGCCGCGGCGGAGTCGGACGCCGCGCCGCTGGCCGCGCCGATCGTCGCGGCCGGCGCGGCATGGGGCGTGCTGGAGGTCGACGCCGGCGAGGAGCGTCCCTTCCACGACGAGGACCTCCACTTCGTCCAGAGCGTCGCGCTCCTGCTGAGCGCTGCGGTCGCCCGCGCCGAGGCGCAGGAGCGCCGGCTCCTCGACCGCGCGTCGCTCGACGCCGTGCTGGCGCAGATGCCGGCCGGCGTGGCGATCGCCGAGACGCCGTCGGGCCGCCTGCTGCTGCACAACGCCAAGGCCATCGAACTCATCGGCCACCCCATGCTGGAAAGCGACAGCTATCACGGCTACGCCCGCTACGGCGCGCTGCATCCGGACGGAACGCCCTATC
This sequence comes from Azospirillum sp. ST 5-10, assembly GCF_051225715.1. Taxonomy (NCBI): domain Bacteria; kingdom Pseudomonadati; phylum Pseudomonadota; class Alphaproteobacteria; order Rhodospirillales; family Azospirillaceae; genus Azospirillum; species Azospirillum sp. ST 5-10. The sequence continues at coordinate 44,024 of NZ_JBPJSP010000043.1, read as the reverse complement.
GGCCGGACGAATACCCGATCGCCCGCGCCGCGCTGTTCGATGAGACGGTCGAGCTGGAGCCGATGACCTACCGCCGCGGCGACGGCCGGATCACCCAGTTCCTGGTCAGCGCCGCGCCGGTGCGCAACGCCGCCGGCGCGCCGGTCCTGGCGGTCAGCACCTTTCACGACATCAGCGAGCGCCGCCGCCTGGAGGCGGAGCAGCAACGCACCCGCCAAGCCCTGGCGGAGACCGAGGCCCGGTACCGCGCCGCCTTCGAGCAGGCGGCGGTCGGGCTCGCCGAGGCGGACGCCGACGGCCGCTTCCGCGCCGTCAACAACCGCCTGTGCGCGCTCCTCGGCTACCGCCGGGACGAGTTGCTGGAGCGCCGCTTCCAGGAGCTCACCCATCCCGACGACCTCGCCGCCGACCTCGCCCTGACCCGCCGCCTCTACGCCGGCGAGCTGGCCACCTTCTCCCTGGAGAAGCGCTTCATCCGCAAGGACGGGAGCGTGCTGTGGAGCAGCCTGTCGTGCGCCCGCGTCGAGGCCGACGGACGGCCGCCCTACACCCTGGCCGTCGTTCAGGACGTCGGCGAGCGCAAGCGCGCCGAGGCCGAGCGCGAGGAGCTGCTGGTGCAGAAGGACCTGCTGATGCGGGAGATGAACCACCGCATCAAGAACTCCCTGCAGATCGTGGCGAGCCTGGTCCTGCTCCAGGCCGCCGACCTCGACGACCCCGAGGCGGTCCGCCGCTTCCAGGAGACGGCGGCGCGCATCGCCACGGTCGCGCAGGTGCACGAGCGGCTGTACCGCACCGGCGTCGACGCCAGGGAGGCCACCGTGGACGTCGCCGCCTACCTTCACGATCTCGGCCGCGACCTCGCCCGCACCCTGGGCCTCCCGCCGGCCGGACTGAACGTCCGGGCGGCGGCCGTGACGCTGCCGGCCGACGTCGTGGTGCCGTTGGGCCTGATCGTCAACGAACTGGTGACCAACGCCGCCAAGTATGCCTATCCCGCCGCGCCGTCCGGCCCGATCGGCGTGGCGCTCGAGGAGGTCGGCGGCCGCCTGCGGCTCGCCGTCGAGGACGAGGGGGTCGGCCTGCCGGACGGGTTCTCCATCGCCGGTTCCAAGGGCCTCGGCATGCGGGTTCTGCTCGCCCTCACCCAACAGCTCGGCGCCGAGCTGGCCCTGCCCGCCAAGGCCCGCGGCGTGCGGTTCGAGCTCACCCTTCCGGATCATAGTTCGGAACGTATATGACCAAAATTCGGCCGGCGCCGCCGTGTCCGCGCAAGGGAACGGTTGACGGTCGAGCGTGACCGCCGCAATGCTTGGTCATAGGGACAGTCTCCGAAGCGGCCCTATTTCCGGTGCTTCGGCGCAACGAGGCGAACGCCCGTCCCCGCACACGCGAACACGCGATTCAAGGGAGGAGAAGGTGACTTCAAGGCTTGCGACGGCGGCCGGGGCCGCCTGGGCAATGGCGGCCCCGGCCGCCTTGGCGATCGCCGTGGCCGGGTCCGCCGGCGCGGCGGCGGCCGACAACCTGCAGCGGCTGCAGCAGTTCAAGACCACCGGCACGCCCCTGCGCATCCAGGAAGTGGAACAGAGCGGTCCGCGCGCCGACGCGATCCGCGCCAACCTGAAGCGGGTCAAGCTGCCGCCGGGCTTCTCCATCGATCTCTACGCGATCGTCCCGGACGCCCGCCACATGGCGGTCGGGCCCAACGTGGGGGTCGTCTTCGTCGGCACCCGCAAGGCCGACGCCTGGGCGGTGACCGACCGCGACCGCAACCGGGTCGCCGACGAGGTGAAGCGCTTCGCGCCGTCGGTGGAGTTCAAGGTCCCCAACGGCCCGTGCATGAGCAAGGACGGCTTCCTGTTCATCGCCGAGCACAACCGCGTGCTCGTGTTCCCGGCCGCCGAGTTCTTCTACGAGAGCCCGGACGTCGCCGTCGGCGAGGTGGTGCCGCAGGGCCAGCTGATCCCGGCGGACGAGGAATCCTTCAACCACGGCGCCCGGGTCTGCCGCATCGGTCCCGACAACAAGCTCTACGTCACCCTGGGCCAGCCCTTCAACGTGCCGCCGGCGGACAAGCTGGCGCTCTACTCCGGGGTGGGGATCGGCGGGGTGGTCCGCATGGACCGCGACGGCAAGAACCGCGAGGTCTACGCCAACGGCATCCGCAACTCGGTGGGGCTGGACTTCAACCCGGCCAACGGCGAGCTGTGGTTCACCGACAACCAGGTCGACGGGATGGGCGACGACGTGCCGCCCGGCGAGCTGAACCGGGCCACCGCCGCCGGGCAGAACTTCGGCTTTCCCTGGTACGGGGGCGGCGCCGTCCAGACGGTGGAGTACGCCGGCGAGTCGCCGCCCGCCGACGCCACGCCGCCGCAGGTGGAGATGCCGGCCCACGCCGCCGACCTCGGCATGAGCTTCTACACCGGCTCGATGTTCCCGGCGAAGTACCGCGGCGGCATCTTCAGCGCCCAGCACGGGTCGTGGAACCGCACCAAGCCGGTGGGCGCCCGCGTCCTGTTCACGCCGGTCAACCCCGACGGGACGGCCGGCGAGACCGAGGTGTTCGCCTCCGGCTGGCTGGTCGACGACACCGGCGAGTATCTCGGCCGGCCGGTCGACGTGGCGCAGTACCTCGACGGGTCGCTCCTGGTGTCCGACGACCTGGCCGGGGCGATCTACCGCATCTCCTACTCGGGCAACTGACCAGGGGGCGGCCGGGGCATCCGCTCCCGGCCGCCCGCGCCGCCGGGAGCCGCCTCATGCCGATCATCCACCGACCGGCCGTCCTGCTGGCGGCGCTGCTGCTGCCGTCGACCGCGGCCGCGGCCGGCGATCCCGACGCCGGCGCCGCCAAGGCGCGGGTCTGCCAGACCTGCCACGGCCGCGAGGGCATCGCCGCGGCGCCGCAGGTTCCCAACCTGGCCGGTCAGGACGAATGGTACCTGGCCGAGCAGTTGAAGGCGTTCCGCGCGGGCAAGCGGCGCAACGAGCAGATGGACGTCGTCGCCAAGGGGCTGTCGGATCAGGACATCGCCGATCTGGCGGCGTGGTTCGCCGGCTTCACGGTGACGGTGACGGGACGCCGCTGACGGGTCTCACGGTCTTCGCACGGCCGAACCGACCGTGCGGAGACCGCATCACACCCGTTCGCCGAAACTCTCGGCCGCCGCGTCGATGACGGCCGGATGCATGCGCACGGTGGCGATCGCCGCCTCGCGGTGGACTTCGCCCACCGCCACGGTCACCACCGTGTCGGTGCCGTGGCCGTGCAGCGAATCGCGCACCTCCGTGGCCCGGGTTTCCACCCCGCCGAAGCGGGCGCGCAGAAGCCGCAGCACGTCGGCCTGCACATGATGACCCTTCTCGCTGGGATAGGCGTAGACGATGTTCATTCCTGTCATGGTCCTCACGGCGTGAAGACCACCCTCATGCAGTTGTCAACCTTGTTCTTGAACATGTGGTAGCCCCGCGGGGCCTCGTCGAGCGACCATTTGTGCGTCATCAGATAGGAAGGATCGAGCTCCCCCTTCTCGATGTGCGCGAACAGACGTTCGGCATAGCGTTGGCCATGTTGCTGACCCATGCGGAAGGTCAGCGCCTTGTTCATGGCGGCCCCCATCGGGAACTTGTCGATGACGCCGCCGTAGACGCCGACGATCGACAGGGTGCCGCCCTTGCGGCAGCACTCCACCATCTGGCGCAGCACCGCCGGCCGGTCGGACTGCAGGCCCACGGCCTGCTTGGTGCGGTCGTACCAGTACTCCGCCCCGGTGTCCCAGCCGTCGGCCTCCATGCCGACGGCGTCGATGCAGACGTCGGGGCCGCGTCCGCCGGTCATCGCCTGCAGGGCGTCGAAGACGTCGACCCGGGTGTAGTCCAGCGGCTCCGCGCCGGCCCTCATCTGCGCCGCCTCCAGGCGGGCGGGGTAGCGGTCGATGCCGATCACCCGCTCGGCCCCCATGAGATAGGCGCTCCTCATCGCCATCTGGCCGACGCCGCCGCACCCCCACACGGCGACGACGTCGCCCGGCCTGATCTGCGCCATGTCGGCGGCCATGTAGCCGGTCGGCACGGCGTCCGACACGAACACCGCCTTCTCGTCGGCGATGCCCTCGGGAACCCTGAAGCAGTTGTGGTCGGCGAAGGGCACCCGGACGTATTCGGCGTGGCTGCCGGCGTAGCCGCCGAAGGCGTGGCTGTAGCCGAAGATGCCGCCGGTGCAGTGGCCGTAGGCGGCCTCGGCCCAGGCCGGCTGCGGGTTGGAGTTGTCGCACAGCGACGATTGCCCGGTCTCGCAGAACCAGCACTTGCCGCAGCCGATGATGGAGATGGTGATCGCCCGGTCGCCACGCTTCAGGTGCAGCACCTCCGGCCCGGTCTCGACGACCTCGCCGAGGAACTCGTGGCCGAGGATGTCGCCCGGCTTCATGGTCGGCACGAAGCCGTCGATGAGGTGCAGGTCGGACCCGCAGACGGACGACAGGGCGACCTTGATGATCGCGTCGCGCGGGTCGAGGACCGTCGGGTCGGGCACCCGCTCCACCCGCAGGTCGTTGACGCCGTTCCAGCAGAGCGCCCTCATTCCGTCACCTCCCGCAGGCCGCGGCCGCCACGCGGCTGTCCCGCGATGGTCGGCTGCGTGCCGGTCTCCATGAGCCGCTTCAGCCGGCGCAGCGCCTCGCGCGCCTGCTGCTCCGGCGCGCTGCCGAGAAGCGCCGCGACGGCCCGCCCGCCGGCGCCCCCCGGCGGGTCGTAGGCCAGCGTCAGCCGCACCTCCGTGCCGCGCCCGCCGGGCGCGTCGTGGAACAGCACGGAGCCGCGGTGCGGCAGGTCGGCGTGGCCTTCGGTGTGCCAGGAGATCAGCTCGTCCGGCCGCTCCTTGTCGATCACCGAGTGCCAGGCCACCGTCGCCCCGCCGGGACCGCGCGCCGTCCAGCGCGAGCGCGTGTCGGAGAGCACCTCGACCGCCTCCACGTGATCCATCAGCCCCGGCAGATGGCCGAAGTTGCGCCAGTGGCGGAACACCTTCTCGCGCGGTGCCCGGATCGTGACGTTGGCCTGCACCGTCCGCGGGTCACGGTGCCCGGCCGGCACGAGGTCGCCGAGGTCCAGGTCCCGCACGCGGTCGACCAGCGGCACGCCGGTCGCCCCGGCGAACAGCAGCCCGCCGCCGGCCGCCGCCAGCGCCATCCCCAGCCAGTCGCCGCGCCGGGCCCCGGCGACGCCCAGCGCCACACCCCCCATGATCGCCGTCCAGCGATCGGCGGTGCTCGCCGTGCCATGCCCGGACCGCTCCCAGGCGCGCGCCGGCGCCCGTCCCGCCGTCCGTGCCGCCCGCCGCGCCCATTCGTCCACGCTCATGGTCGCCCTCCTGCGCTCCGTCAGCCCTTGCCGCCGGCCAGCTTCAGCTCGTACAGGCCCTTCATCAGGTAATCGTGCAGGTTGATCTTCTCGACGATGTCGCTGTAGCCCGAGGCGTCCGGCGGCCGCCCCGCCTCGGCCAGGGCGTCATCCCATTCCTGGCCGGCGTAGTCGCCGCGGCCGACCAGCATGACGGCGCGCAGCTCGGTGCGCTCCTCCACCGACAGCCCCTCCAGCATGCGCTGCAGTTCGTCGAGGGCGGCGCTCGCCTCCGTCGGCATGACGTTCAGGGCGTCCAGGTCGGTGGGGTTGCGCGAGCCCCGTTCCTTCTGCTGCTCCGTCAGCTCGATGTTGCGCATGCCCGCCAGGAAGCGCTCGCGGTCCGCGACCGCTTCCGAGGCGAGATCGGCGGCGCGGCGGACGGTATCGACCGAGATCTTGTTCAGCATGATCGTCCCATGGATGATCGTTGTCGTTGCCCATCGCACAACAGTCGCGGCGGGCTGTCGTCCCGCCGCGGGCGACGGCCGCGCGCTCAGCCGGTGCGGTCGCGCTGCCGCTCGGACGCGTTCTCGGCACCGCCGGCGCCGGCGCCGCGCTCGTGCGGTTCGCTGCGCTGGTTGTCGTGGCCGGGCGTGTTGCCGGCACGGCCGCCGGGGCGGTGGGCGTCCTTGGCGGCCTTGCCCGGACCGCCGGCGACGTGCCGGTCGTGATCGGTCGTGTTCTTGCCGGTCTTGGTCATGACGACTCTCCTGGAGTGTCGGGATGGCGGGAAGCGCATGCCGCGCACGCGCCCCCTGGAGAGGCAACAGGCCGTGGGCCCGACCGTCCTGCCGGGACCGGGGATTTCGACGCAACGCGCGCCGGTGCGCCATGTTGAACACGCACCCGCCCCGCCACCGGCCCGGAGGACCAGCGCCGTGGACAGTTCCGCACACCTTCTCGACGTCCGCATCGGCGCGGCGTCCGCCGAGGGATTCCGGCCGGTGACCTTGGAGACCGCGCGCGGGCCCGTGGAGTGCCGCTACTACGAGTCGTCCGGCGCCACGCGCGGCGCCGTGTGGATCGGCGGCATCGACGGCGGCTTCGACACGCCGGCCCGCGGCCTCTACCCGCGCCTGAGCGAGCACCTCCGCGAGCACGGAATCGCGTCGCTGCGCGTGCGCTTCCGCCGCTCCACCGTCCTCGACGAGGCGGTCCACGACACGCGGGCCGGGCTCGCCTTCCTCGAGCGCCAGGGCGTGGCGGGCGTCGCGATCACCGGTCATTCCTTCGGCGGCGCGGTGGCGATCCGCGCCGCGGCGGCGGCCCCCGCCCTGGTGCGGACCGTGGCGGTGCTGGCGACCCAGAGCTTCGGGGCCGACGCGGTGGCCGGCCTCGGCGTCCCGTTGCTGCTGGTGCACGGCGAAGCCGACGCCGTCCTCGCCCCGGCCTGTTCGCTCCACGTCGCCCGGCTGGCCGAAGAACCCAAGCGGCTGGTCCTCGTCCCCGGGGCCGGCCACGGCCTCGACGAGGCGGCGGAGTCGGTGTGCCGCGAGGTGCGCGACTGGCTGCTGCGCACCCTGGCCTGACCGGCGGCCTCCGGCCCCGGGAGGGGGACGGGCGGCGTTCGCGGCGCCGGACGGCCCGCGGCCAAGCGACGCCGGGACGATTTCGCCGCTCACCCCGCCGCGCCCCCTCCGGCATGGTGGGGGCCTCTGCCATCACGGGAGACCGGGCATGCTGCGATTCGTCACCCTGTTGTTGCTCTGCCAACTGGCCGGCGAGCTGATCGCCCTGGCCGCCGGGCTGCCGGTGCCGGGTCCGGTGCTGGGCATGGTCCTGCTGTTCGCCGGCCTGGTGGCGCGCGGCCGCGTGCCGGACGGGCTGCGCGACGTCGCCGGCGGGCTGCTGCGGCACCTGTCGCTGCTGTTCGTACCGGCCGGCACCGGCATCATCGTCCATCTCGACCGGCTGGCTGCGGAGGCGCTGCCCATCGTCGTCGCGGTGGTCGGCAGCACCGTCCTGGCGATCGCCGTGACCGCCCGGCTGATGGCGGCGCTGCTGCGCCGGCTGGAGGGCGGGCGATGAACGGGCGGCTGCACGAGCTCTGGGTCTATCTGGCGGCGAGCCCGCTCGCCGGGCTGACGGCGACCCTGGTGGCCTACCAGATCGGCCTGTGGGCGCACGAGCGCTGCCGCCGCCTGCCGGTGGTCAACCCGGTGCTGGTCGCCGTGCTCGTGCTGGTCGGCGTCCTGTGGGCGACCGGGATCGACTACCGCGCCTATTTCGACGGCGCCCAGTTCGTCCATTTCCTGCTCGGTCCGGCGACGGTCGCCCTGGCCGTGCCGCTCTACAACCAGTGGACGGAGGTGCGGCGCTCCGCCCCGGCGCTGGTGGTGGCGCTGCTCGTCGGCTCGCTGACGGCCGCCGGCTCGGCCGTCGCGCTGTCGTGGGCGCTGGGCGCCACCCGCCAGACGATCCTGTCGCTGGCGCCGAAGTCGGCCACCACGCCGATCGCCATGGGCGTCGCCGAGCGGCTCGGCGGGCTGCCCTCGCTGACCGCCGTCCTGGTGATTCTGACGGGAATCGTCGGCGCCACCCTCGGCACCTGGGTGCTCAACCGCATGCGGGTCGGCGACTACCGCGCCCGCGGCTTCGCCATGGGGCTGGCGGCGCACGGCGTCGGCACGGCGCGCGCCCTGCAGGTCGACGAGACGGCCGGCGCCTTCTCCGGCCTCGCCATGGGCCTGAACGGGCTGGCCACGGCGGTGTTGCTGCCGCTGCTGTACCGGCTGCTGGCGTGAAGCCGCCATGACGGAAGGCGCCCGCATCGCGGCTTGACAGGCGCGCCGGCCGACCGCAGATTACCCGCCATGCGAACCTTCGACCGCACGAACGCGCTTCGACTTACCGACCCGGCGCTCTGACAGCGTCCGGGCCTTTCGCGTTCTCCTCGTCCCAACTGGTCGAAGCCACCCTTTCCCATGAGCGCTCACCGTCGACGCCCGGTCCCCCGGCCCACCGGAACCTTGCGCACGCTGCGACTTACCGGCGGCCGCCGAGCCCGTCCGGCAGCTCGGCGGCCGTGACCCGCGCCGGTTCCTCGCCACGCGAACCCGACACGACACGCCCCCCGGCGACACCCGCGAGGGGCCACAGGAGCAGCGCCATGAACCACGTCACCATCCCCGACGCCGCCGGCACCTCTGCCGGCACCGCAGCCGCCACCCGGCGCATGCCGGCCGGGAAGTACACCCCCTTCCGTCCGGTGGCCCTGGCCGACCGGCAGTGGCCGAACCGCGTCCTCGACAAGGCGCCGACCTGGTGCTCGGTCGACCTGCGCGACGGCAACCAGGCGCTGATCGAGCCGATGGGGCCGGACCGCAAGTGGGCGATGTTCGACCTGCTGGTCAAGATGGGCTTCAAGGAGATCGAGGTGGGCTTTCCCGCCGCCTCGCAGACCGACTTCGACTTCTGCCGCGATCTGATCGAGAGCGGTCGCCTGCCCGACGACGTCACCATCCAGGTGCTGACCCAGGCGCGCGAGGAGCTGATCCGCCGCACCTTCGAGGGCATCAGGGGCGCCAAGCGGGCCATCGTCCACCTCTACAATTCCACCTCGGAGCTGCAGCGCCGCGTCGTCTTCGGCCTCGACCGCCGGGGGATCGTCGACATCGCCGTGGCCGGCGCCCGGCTGATCAAGCAGATGGCCGCGGAGTGCCCGGAGACCGAGGTGGTCCTGCAGTACTCGCCGGAGAGCTTCACCGGAACCGAGCTGGAGTTCGCCGTCGAGATCTGCGAGGCGGTCGCCGAGGTGTGGCAGCCGACGCCGCAGCGGCGGATGATCCTCAACCTGCCGGCGACGGTGGAGATGTCCACGCCCAACGTGCACGCCGACCAGATCGAGTGGTTCTGCCGCACCATCAAGGACCGCGAGCGCTTCATCATCAGCCTGCACCCCCACAACGACCGCGGCACCGGCGTCGCCGCCGCCGAGCTGGGCATGCTGGCCGGCGCCGACCGGGTCGAGGGCACGCTGTTCGGCAACGGCGAGCGCACGGGCAACGTCGACGTGGTGACCTTGGCGCTCAACCTGTTCACCCAGGGCGTCGATCCCGGCCTGGCCATCGAGGACATCGACGCCGTGCGCCGGGTGGCGGAGCACTGCACGCAGCTGCCCGTCCACCCGCGCCACCCCTATGCCGGCGAGCTGGTGTTCACCGCCTTCTCCGGCTCCCACCAGGACGCCATCAACAAGGGCCTGAAGGCGCTGGCCAGGTCCAACTCCGGCCAGTGGGAGGTGCCGTACTTGCCGATCGACCCGCAGGACATCGGCCGCAGCTACGAGGCGGTCATCCGCATCAACAGCCAGTCCGGCAAGGGCGGCGTGGCCTACGTGCTGGAGACCGAGTACGGCCTGCAGATCCCGCGCCGCCTGCAGATCGAGTTCTCCAAGACCGTCCAGGCGATCGCCGACGAAACCGGCAAGGAGCTGACGCCCGCCCGCATCTGGGAGGCCTTCAAGGCGGAGTATCTGGAGAACGACCGTCCGCTGTCGCTGGTCGAACACGCGACGGAGCCGCGCGGCCCGGGCTCGGGCCCGCGCACCCTGACCTCGGTGCTGACGCGCGAGGGCAAGCCGCTGACCATCCGCGGCAAGGGCACCGGCCCCATCGACGCGTTCCTCGACAGCCTGCGCCGCGACGTCGGCATCGACCTGCACGTGGTCGACTACCGCGAGCACGCCGTCACCACCGGCGAGGACTCCCAGGCCGCGGCCTATGTGGAGGTCCGCACCGGCGACGGCCGCACCCTGTTCGGTGTCGGCGTCGACCCGGACATCGTCACCGCTTCGCTGCGCGCCCTGGTCAGCGCAGCCAATCGGGCGACCCGCTGACGGTGCCGCGCCGCCAGAGCGGGTTCGCTCCCCCCTCCCCCACGTCCATCGTGGGGGAGGGACGGGGCCTCCTGCCGGAGCCCGCCCGCGGCGGGGCGCAGTTCCCGCGGCGCTCTTTTGTTCTTGTCTTGTTCCTATCGTGATGTCACGCTCGTCCCATGATGGACGAGGTGCCGGATCGGGTGCATAAGGGGCGCGGCGCCGTCGGCAACCCCGACGGCCGCTACGAGCGGACGACGCGGACCGCCGTCGATGACGGCTGGGGCTCGGCATCCGACGACGACCTGCCGCCGCTGCGCACGACGCTGAGCGTCGACACGAGCCGGACGATCCTGGCGCGCAACGACTCGCCCGACGTCCCCTTCGATCGGTCGGTCAACCCCTACCGCGGCTGCGAGCACGGCTGCATCTATTGCTTCGCCCGCCCCAGCCACGCCTATCTCGGCCTGTCGCCCGGGCTCGACTTCGAGACGCGCCTCTTCCACAAGCCGAACGCCCCCGAACTGCTGGCGCGGGAGCTGCGGGCCAGGGGCTACCGGCCGACCACCATCGCGCTGGGCGCCAACACCGATCCCTACCAGCCGGTCGAGCGGGGGCTCGGCCTGACCCGCCGCGTGCTGGAGGTGCTGGAGGCCCACCGCCATCCCGTCGGCATCGTCACCAAGTCGGCGCTCATCCTGCGCGACCTCGACCTGCTCGCCGGCATGGCCGCCCGCACCCTGGTTCACGTCTGCGTGTCGGTCACGACCCTGGACCGCGACCTCGCCCGACGGATGGAACCGCGGGCGGCGACGCCGGGCCGCCGCCTCGACACCATCCGCCGCCTCGCCGACGCCGGGGTGCCGGTCGCCGTCCTGGTTTCCCCGGTGGTCCCGGGGCTCACCGACCACGAGATGGAGGCGATCCTCGAGGCCGCGGCGGCGGCCGGGGCACGGGGCGCCAACACCATCCTGATCCGCCTGCCGGGCGAACTGGCGGCGCTGTTCGAGGCCTGGCTGCGCGAGCATGTGCCCGACCGCGCCGATCGCGTCCTCGGCCTGATTCGCGACTGCCGCGGCGGCGCCCTCTATCAGACCGGATTCGGCGTCCGGATGACCGGCGGCGGCGCCTACGCGGCGATGCTGGCGCGCCGCTTCGCCCTGGCCCGTCGCCGCCTCGGCCTGGGCGAGCGCTGGGGCGGCCTGGACACCAGCCAGTTCCGGGTGCCCCCCGCCGCGGGGGACCAGCTCTCCCTGCTGTGAGAGCCCCGGCAGGACGCCCCGTCCGACGGATGCGCCGACGCAGGGGGCCATCAATGATTCGCAAGTGAAATATTCTTTAAACGGCACAAAATCCGCTCCATGTCCCTCCGCGCGCCGCGGAATCCCAGAGAGTCCGGAGAAATTCCCATGTAATTCCATGATATTTCAGCCGGATCGCTCCGCCAAGAAGAACATCATATCGACGTTCACAGTTTCGGACGGTCATCAGACAGACGAGTTCTCTTTCATTGCCGGTAGGAGCGCACGACCTCGCGCGTCGTGCCGGACAACAGAAGGAAACCCACCCAAAGAGGTGGCTCGAGTGGAACCTTCTTGTGAACGCCCGGACCATCGATCACATGCAACCATGAGCCGTACATCTCCACGGTTTTCTGCAGAATCGGAAAATCCCTGTCCTCTATATTTGGAATAGGGATTCTCCAGGCCTCGGCCACGTTTCACTTCGGCGCCACCGCTTCTGCACCTCACCGGTGATATATTGGAAGCGCTCGCCCCCCCCTGACCGCACTGCTCGGATGCCAAGGATTTCCCCGGGACCGATCGTCGGGAGCACACCCCGGCGACAAGTTCATGCCAATACCGTGAGCACCTCGCGTTTGTCTCGACGGATGGGAGAATTTCCTGTATCTGGTTGTCTCGTGCAGGGGCTCACGCCCTGGGGGACATCCGCGGGCCGTCACCCACCGCGGGCTCGCGGACGTGAAACGACAAACATCGCGTCGTGGGAGGACACTCCATGAATGACCACAATCAAACTGTGGAGAAAACCAACTCCGCAACCGCCTATTGGCAGAAGTCGCTGCGGCTGATCCTCGGCTGCCTCGTCGTCTGGTTCCTGGTGTCGTACGCCGCCGGCATTCTCTTCGCGGACGCCCTCAACACCATCCGCATCGGCGGCTTCCAGCTGGGCTTCTGGTTCGCCCAGCAGGGGTCGATCTACGTGTTCATCGTTCTGATCTTCTTCTATGCGTCCCGCATGAACAAGATCGACCGGGAACACGGCGTGCACGAAGACTGACCGGGGACGCCAGACCATGGATCTGAAGACACTGACCTATCTCGTCGTCGGCGCCAGCTTCGCGCTCTACATCGTGATCGCCATCTGGGCCAAGGCTTCCACCACCGGCGAGTTCTACGTCGCCGGCAAGGGCGTGCACCCCGTGGCCAACGGCATGGCCACCGCCGCCGACTGGATGAGCGCCGCCTCGTTCATCTCGATGGCCGGCCTCATCGCCTTCCTCGGCTACGGCGGCTCGGTCTACCTGATGGGGTGGACCGGCGGCTACGTGCTGCTCGCCATGCTGCTGGCCCCGTACCTGCGCAAGTATGGCAAGTTCACGGTGCCGGAATTCATCGGCGACCGCTACTACTCGAAGACGGCCCGCCTCGTCGCGGTGGTCTGCCTGATCTTCATCTCCTTCACCTACGTCGCCGGCCAGATGCGCGGCGTCGGCATCGTCTTCTCCCGCTTCCTCGAGGTGGACATCGCCACCGGCCTGATCGTCGGCATGGCGGTGGTGTTCGTCTACGCGGTGCTGGGCGGCATGAAGGGCATCACCTACACCCAGGTGGCCCAGTACCTCGTGCTGATCGCCGCCTACACGGTGCCGGCGGTCTTCATCGCCTTCCAGCTCACCGGCAACCCCCTGCCGCAGATCGCCATGGGCTCCGAGCTGACCTCGGGCGGCTACATGCTGGACCGCCTGAACCAGGTGGTGACCGATCTCGGCTTCGCCGAGTACACCGAGGGCAACAAGAGCACCATCGACATCTTCGCCATCACGCTCGCGCTGATGGTCGGCACGGCCGGCCTGCCGCACGTGATCGTCCGCTTCTTCACGGTGCCGAAGGTGCGCGACGCCCGTTCCTCGACGGGCTGGGCGCTGGTCTTCATCGCCATCCTCTACACGGTGGCCCCGGCGGTGGGGGCGATGGCCCGCTACAACCTGACGGCCACCATCCAGACCGGCGAGATCGGGTCGCCCGAAGGCAACCTCGCCTACGAGAACCGTCCGGAATGGTTCAAGCGCTGGGAGCCGACCGGCCTCCTGAAGTTCGAGGACAAGAACGGCGACGGCCGCGTCCAGTACTACAACGACAAGAACGCCGCCTTCGCCGAGAAGGCCGCCGCCTACGGCTGGAAGGGCAACGAGCTGACGGTCAACGGCGACATCATGGTGCTCGCCAACCCCGAGATCGCCCGGCTGCCGAACTGGGTCATCGCGCTGGTGGCGGCCGGCGGCATCGCCGCGGCGCTCTCCACCGCCGCCGGCCTGCTGCTCGTCATCTCCGCCGCCATCTCGCACGACCTGCTGAAGAGCACGCTCACCCCCGACATGTCGGAGAAGAACGAGCTGATGGCCGGCCGCATCGCCGCCGCGGTCGCCATCCTCATCGCCGGCTATCTCGGCTACAACCCGCCCGCCTTCGTCGCCCAGGTCGTGGCCTTCGCCTTCGGCCTGGCCGCCGCCTCGCTGTTCCCGGCGATCCTGATGGGCATCTTCTCGAAGACGGTCACCCGCGAGGGCGCCATCGCCGGCATGATCATCGGCTTGGTGTTCACCATGGGCTACATCCTGTACTTCAAGGGCGTGTTCTTCGCGCCGATGGCCGCCGACGTTCCGGCCAACTGGCTGTTCGGCATCTCGCCGGAGGGCATCGGCTCGGTCGGCATGCTGATCAACTTCGCCGTCGCCTTCGCGGTCAGCAAGGTGACGGCCGCCCCGCCGCGCGACGTGCAGGAGATGGTGGAACTCATCCGCCTGCCGTCCGGCGCGGGGGCCGCGCAGAGCCACTGATCCGTCGGTGCGGCGCCGCGCGCGCCGCACGCGGCACGGGCCCCGGGACGATTCCCGGGGCCCGCCTTCTTTTTCGCGGCGGGAACCCGTACGGCCTTCCCCGGGTGCGGCGTCCCCGGAAGGCCGCGCCAGGGCCCGCCACCCCGACCGGAGAGTCCGCCATGGACGCCGCCCAAGCCGAGACCGGCGCCTTCCTGCGACAGCACCACCCCTTCGACCTGCTGCCGGCCGAGGTCCTGGCCGAGGTCGCCGCGGCCGCTTCCGCCGTCGATCTGCCGCGGGGAACCGTCGTCGCGCGGCCGGGCGACGCCGTCGATTCGCTCTCCATCGTGCGTTCCGGCGCGGTGGAGCAGCGCGACCCCGACGGCCGGTTGCTGGCCCGGCTCGACGAGGGCGACTGCTTCGGCGTGCGCGCCATCCTCCGGGGCGGGGTCGCCGTCAACCGCAGCGACGTGGTCGAGGACACCAGGCTGCTGCGCCTGCCGGCCGCGCTGTTCGACCGGCTGCGCCGCGACCATCCGCCCTTCGCCTATTTCTTCGCCGCCTTCGACGGCGGCCGCCTGCGCGATTCCGTCCAGGCGGCGGCGCCACCGCGCAACCTCGACCTGCTGACCAAGCGGGTCGGCGCGCTGCTGAGCCGCGGGCCGGTGTGCGTGACCGCCGACACGACGGTCGACGCGGCCGCCCGCCGCATGCGCGAGGAGGGGGTGTCCTCGGTCCTGGTCACCGAGAACGGTACGCTCGCCGGCATCCTCACCGACCGCGACCTGCGCGGCCGCGTCGTCGCCGAGCGGCTGCCCTACGACACGCCGGTCGCCGCGGTGATGAGCCGGTCGCCGCACCGCGTCCAGGCGGCCGACCAGGCGTTCGACGCCCTCGCCCTGA
This sequence comes from Azospirillum sp. ST 5-10, assembly GCF_051225715.1. Classification (NCBI taxonomy): domain Bacteria; kingdom Pseudomonadati; phylum Pseudomonadota; class Alphaproteobacteria; order Rhodospirillales; family Azospirillaceae; genus Azospirillum; species Azospirillum sp. ST 5-10. The sequence goes on along the minus strand of NZ_JBPJSP010000043.1, from coordinate 28,833 downwards.
TGACCCGGCACAACATCCATCACCTGCCGGTGATGGACGGCGAGCGCGTCGCCGGCTGCCTCTCCGGCTCGGCGCTGGTGGAGAGCCACACCACGTCGCCGGTCTATCTCGCCCGCAAGATCCACGAGTGTGCGACCGCCGCGGACCTGCGCGCGGTGATCGGCCGCGTCCCCGACCTGGTGCACGAGATGGCGGACTGGGGCGGCTCGGCCCGCGGCATCGGCCGGGTCGTGACGACCTTGACCGACGCCGTGACGGTGCGCCTGCTGCGCCTGGCGGAGGAGTCCCTGGGCTCCCCGCCCGTGCCCTACGTGTGGCTGGCCGCCGGTTCGCAGGCCCGCCAGGAGCAGACCGCGCTGTCGGACCAGGACAACTGCATGATCCTGTCCGACGCCTACCGGCCGGAGGAGCACGGCGCCTATTTCGGGGAGCTGAGCCGCCGCGTGTGCGACGGGCTCGACACCTGCGGCTACATCCACTGCCCCGGCGGGATGATGGCGATGACCGACCAGTGGCGCCAGCCGCTGGCGGCCTGGAGGGAGTATTTCCGCCGCTGGATCGAGGAGCCGGAACCCAGGGCCCTGATGCTGTCCAGCGTCTTCTTCGACCTGCGCCCGGTCCACGGCGAGGCGGCCCTGCACGAGGAGCTGGCCGCGGGCGTTCTCGAGAAGTCGCGGAAGAACCGCATCTTCCAGGCCTACATGGCGCGCAACGCCCTGTCGCACCAGCCACCCCTGGGCTTCTTCCGCACCTTCGTGCTGTCCAGCGGCGGCGACCGCGGCCACGCCCTGGACCTCAAGCACACCGGCGTGGTGCCGATCGTCGACCTCGCCCGCGTCTATGCCCTGGCGGCGGGGGTCCGCGCGGTCAACACCTTCGACCGTCTCGCCGCCGCCGCCGCGGCGCGGACGCTGAGCAAGGAGGGGGCGCTCGACCTCACCGACGCCCTGGAATACATCGCGCTCACGCGGCTGCGCCACCAGGCCGGCATGATCCGCGAAGGGCGCAAGGCCGACAATTTCCTGCGCCCCGAGGAGCTGTCGAGCTTCGAGCGCAACCATCTGAAGAGCGCCTTCACCCTGGTGAAGACGATGCAGGCCTCCATGGCCGCCGCCTATCAGCTCGGCCGCTTCTAGGCCGGGCCGCCAACAGGAGACGCCCCACCGGTGTTCGTCGAGCTGTTCTCCCTGATCTGCGTGGCCTTCGCGGCCTGCGGCATGCTGCTGATCGCCGCCCGGACGCTGCGCCTGCGCCTGCCGCGCTACGCCGTTCCCCTGGTCGCCGCGGCGGCGATGATCGCCTTCACGGTGTGGCTGCGCTACACCTGGGCGGAGCGCACCGTCGCCGGCCTGCCCGAAGGGTCCGTGGTGCTGGCCGAGCTGCCCTACGACGGGTTCCTGGAGCCGTGGACGGCGCTGTTCCCGCGCACCGGCGGGCTGCTGGTGCTGGACACGGCGGCGACGCTGCGCAACCCCGCCCATCCCGGCATCGTCGTCGTCACCACCCGCCTGCTGGAGGAGCACCGGGAACCTCTGGCGCTGCAGCGGTTCGTCGACTGCGCCGGCCGCCGCCACGCACCGGCCAGCGACGCCCTCGGGCCCGACGGCCTGCCGCCGGAGAGCGCCTGGCTCGCCGACGGCGCCCCCGCCGCCCTGTTCGACGCGGCCTGCCGGACGGGGACCTGAGGGCGGGCCCGGGCGGCGGGCCGGCCGGTCGGGCCTATTCCCTCCGCCGCTCGCGGACGGCGCGCTCCCGCAGAGCGCGACGCACCACCTTGCCGGTGGTGGTCATCGGCAGGCTGTCGACGAAGGTGACGACGCGCGGGTACTCGTGCGCGGCGAGGCGCGTGCGCACGTGGTCCTGGATCGCGCGCTCCAGGTCCGGACCCGGCGCCACGCCGTCCTGCAGGACGATGAAGGCCTGGACGATCTCGGTGCGCAGCGGGTCCGGCACGCCGACCACGGCGGCCATGCGCACCGCCGGGTGGCCGAGCAGGCAGTCCTCGATCTCGCCCGGGCCGATGCGGTAGCCGGCCGAGGTGATGACGTCGTCGCTGCGGCCGACGAAGCGGATGTAGCCGTCGGCGTCGGCCACCCCCTGGTCGCCGGTGACCAGCCAGTCGCCGACGAACTTCGCCCGCGTCGCCTCGGGATTGCGCCAGTACTCCAGGAACATCACGGGGTCCGGCCGGTGCACGGCGATGGCGCCGAGCGCGCCCGGCGGCAGCACCGTGCCGGCGTCGTCGATCACCGCCACCGCGTGCCCCGGCACCGGCCGCCCCATGACGCCGGGCCGGCCCGGCATGATGGCGGCGCAGGAGGAGACGATCATGTTGCACTCGGTCTGGCCGTAGAACTCGTTGATGGTCACGCCGAGGGTGGCGCGCCCCCAGTCGAGCAGCTCCGCCCCCAGGGTCTCGCCGCCGGAGGCCACCGAGCGCAGGGCGTAGCGGTGGCGCGCCCGCGGATTCTCCACGCCGCGCATCATCTTCAGCGCGGTCGGCGGCAGGAAGGCGTTGCGCACGTCGAACTCGGCGATCAGGCGGAACGCCTCTTCCGGATCGAACTTCTCGAAGCGGCGGGCGACCACGGCGACGCCGTGGTGCCAGGCCGGCAGCAGCACGTCGAGCAGCCCGCCGATCCACGCCCAGTCCGCCGGCGTCCAGATGCGGTCGCCCGGCTGCGGGAACAGGTCGTGGGAGATCTCCACCCCCGGCAGATGGCCCAGCAGGACGCGGTGGGCGTGCAGCGCGCCCTTGGGCTGGCCGGTGGTGCCGGAGGTGTAGATGATCAGCGCCGGATCGTCCGCCGCGGTGTCCGCCGCCGCGAAGGCGTCGGACTCGCCGCCGAGCAGGCCGTGGAGGTCGAGCGCGCCGTCCACCGCCCCGTCGATGCTGAGAACGGTCGTCAGCTCCGGCAGGCCGTCGCGCAGCGGCGCCAGCTTCGCCGCTCCGGCGGCGTCGGTCACCACCACCCGCGCGCCGCTGTCGGCCAGGCGGTACTGCAGCGCCTCGGCCCCGAACAGGGCGAACAGCGGCACGGCGACGGCCCCCATCTTGTAGACGGCCACGTGCGCCGTCGCCGTCTCCGGCGCCTGCGGCAGCAGCACGGCGACCCGATCGCCCCGCCCCACGCCGAGCCGGCGCAGCAGATTGGCCAGCCGGTTCGACTCCCGGCGGACGTCGGCGAAGGTGTACTCGGCGACGCCGCCGTCACGCCGCTTGAAGATCAGGGCGGTGCGTCCGGGGTCCCGCTCCGCCCAACGGTCGCAGACGTCGACGCCGATGTTGTAGCGCGCCGGAATCTCCCAGCGGAAACGCCCGGCGATCTCCTCGTACGTGGTCCCCTGCGGCACCATTCCCGTCCTCCCGGTCCTCTCGTGGTTGCCGGCAAGCTTAAGCCGGCGCCGCGCCGTTCGCCAGCCGCTGCGGCCGCCGGCACCCCGCCCGCCCGGGGAGCTTCCGCCCCGCGCCATCGGGCTGTGACGATTCGCGCACCCGACTCGCCGCTCCGGCCGGGCTATCGTTCCCGCAACGAACAATCCGGGAGGCCGCGATGCTCATGCGCCCGCAGGTGGAGGCCAAGATCCGCCAGAAGCTGGCCGACGATCCGTCGTTCCGCGCGCGCCTCTACGCGGACCCGCGCGCCGCCCTGGAGGCGGAGTTCAAGCTGGTGGTCTCGCCGCGGGTGGCGATCGCGCTGCACGAGGACAGCGCCGAGGCGCTGCACATCGTCCTGCCGCCCGAGGCCGGCGCGGAGCGGCCGCCGCCCATCGCCTGCGACCGCCACCCGCTGTTCCGCACCCCCTGAACGGCACGGTGCCGCCTCAGAGCTCCTCGGCACCGAGGTAGGACTGGATCACCCGGCGATCGGCGACCACCTCGGCCGGCGTCCCTTCGGCGATCTTCTCGCCGTGGTCGAGGACGACGACCCGGTCCGACAGCGCCATGACCGCGCGCATGACGTGCTCGATCATCAGGATCGTCAGGCCCTGGCCGCGGTTGAGGCCGCGCAGCACCTCGACCATGCGGTCGACCTCGGTGGGCCGCAGGCCGGCCAGCACCTCGTCCAGCAGCAGCAGGCGCGGCTTGGTCGCCAGCGCCCGCGCCACCTCCAGCCGCTTGCGGTCGGGCAGGGTGAGGCTGCGGGCCGGCCGCGCCGCCTGGTCGGCGAGTCCCAGCAGGCCGAGGACCTCGTGCGCCTCGCGCCGCGCCCGCTCGACCGAACGCTCGCGGGCCAGCGCGCCGACCACCACGTTCTCCTCCACCGACAGGTTGGCGAAGGGCTTGACGATCTGGAAGGTGCGGCCGATCCCGGCGGCGCACACCCGGTGCGGCTTCAGGCCGGTGATGGCGCGTCCCTGCAGGCGCACCGTCCCCGCGTCGGGCGGATAGAGGCCGGCGATCAGGTTGAAGGTGGTCGTCTTGCCCGCGCCGTTGGGACCGATGAGGGCGACGATGGAGCCCTCGGGCACGGCGAAGGCGACGTCGGCCACCGCCTTGAGGCCGCGGAACCGCTTGGACAGGCCGTCGACCTCCAGCAGCGCCGTCATCGCTCCTCCTCCCCGGGCTGCCGCACCAGGCCCAGGCGCCGGGCCAGCCACGGCCAGACCCCGTCCGGCCGGAACACGACGATGGCGACCAGGGCGGCGCCGTAGAACAGCAGCTTCAGGCCCGGCACGTCGACGCCCGTCAGGGCGATGGCGTGGGTCAGCGCCTCGCCGAGCGGCGTCAGGATGAAGGCGCCGAGGATCGGCCCGAACAGGGTGCCGATGCCGCCGACGATCGCCGGCAGGATGATCTCGATGGAGCGCCCCATGGAGAACACCTGCTCGGGGAACAGCGTGCTGAAGTAGAAGGCCTGGAAGACGCCGCCCAGCGCCGTCAGCGCGGCCGACACCATGACCGCGGTCATGCGCGCGGCGAACAGGTCGACGCCCGCCGCCTCGGCCGCCTCGGCGTCCTCGCGCACCGCCAGCCAGCGGTAGCCGAGCCGGCTGTGCAGCAGCACCCGCGCCAGCGCCAGGGCGCCCAGGGTCAAGGCCAGGGCGACGTAGTAGAACAGGGTCGGCGATCCCCGCAGGTTCAGCAGGTCGTCGCCGGCGCCGGCCTCCACCGGGATGAAGAAGCCGCCGGAGCCGCCGGTCCAGCCGACGTGGTCGAAGCCGATGCGGGCGACCTCGGCGAAGGCGATGGTGAGCAGGGCGAAGTGGACGCCGCGCACGCCGAAACGGAAGCCGAGGAAGCCGATGAAGGCGCCGGCGGCCACCGCCAGCGCCATGCCGACCCACAGGCCGAGCCACGGCCCGATGCCGAAATGGACGAACAGCGCGGCGCTGGCGTACGCGCCCAACCCGACGTACAGGGCGTGGCCGAGCGAGAGGAGGCCGGAGAAGCCCATCATGACGTTCCACGCCTGGCCGACATAGGCGAACCACAGCACGGTGGTGAGGACGCTCACCGTGTAGCGGTCGGCCACCAGCGGTGCGGCCAGCAGGAGCGCCACCAGGAGGACGAGGGCGAGACCGCCGCGCCGGGTCACGAACGCCTCCCCAGCAGGCCCTGCGGGCGCAGCAGCAGCACCAGGATGAGCACGCCGTAGCTGACCAGGGACTTGAGCGACGGCATCAGCAGGAAGCCGGCGAGCGCCTCCGTGACGCCGATCAGCACGCCGCCGAGCAGGGCGCCGGGCAGGCTGCCGAGGCCGCCGACGATGACGATGATGAAGCTCAACAGGGTGTACTCCGGCGCCAGCTGCGGCCGGACCTCGACGATCAGCGCCATCAGCGTGCCGGCGATGCCGACGACCGCGGCGCCGATGCCGAAGGTGAAGGCGTAGAGGCCGTCGATGTTCAGGCCGACGACGCGCGCGCCCAGCGGGTTGTCGGCGCAGGCGCGGATCGCCTTGCCGGTTCGGCTGTAGCGGAAGAAGGCGAACAGCGCCGCCGCCACGGCGACGGCGCCGATGCCGGCGCGCACGCGGACGGCATCCAGCACCAGCGGGCCGATCTCCACCGCGTCGAAGGCGTAGTCGACCTGGACGCCGCGCGAGTCCGGGCCGAAGATCATGAGCAATGCGTTCACCAGGATCGTGGCGATGCCCAGCAGCAGGATGAACTGCATGTGCTCGGGCCGTTCGACGAAGCGGTTCACGAGGCCGCGCTGGAGCGCGTAGCCGAAGGCGAACAGCACCGCCGCGACGATGGGCGCCGACAGCACCGGGTCGACGCCGAAAGCGGCGAACAGCAGGACGGCACCGTACATGCCGGCGACCATCATCTCGCCGTGGGCGAAGTTGACGACCCGCACGACGCCGAAGATCACCGACAGCCCGAGCGCCGCCAGCCCGTAGACCAGCCCGGTCAGCACCCCGGACGCCACGATGTTGAGGTAGAAGTCGAAAGGCATGTCCGCCGCACCCGCACGATGGCGCAAGCGGGGTAGCAGTCCCGCACGGGTCAGGCAAGCGCAGAGTCGGCACCGGAGCGAGACCGCCCCTACTCCCGCCCGGCGATCCGCTCGTTCCGGCCGGCGGCGAACCGCCGTTCCAGCTCCGCCAGACGGCCGGCCAGCGCGTCGCGCAGGCAGGCGCGGGCGGCGGCGGCGACCGCCGGATCGGCCTCGCTGCCGCGGCGGATCCAGCAGGCGGCGCCGGTCCGCTCCTCGAACCGGCGGTCGTCCTGGAACTGGGCCATCGTGGCGGCCGTCCGCGCGGCGGCCGGCAGCCCCTCCAGGTGCCGGTGCGTCAGCCCGCGCAGGCGGCCGTCCAGCGCCGCCAGCTCCGGGTCGTCGCACAGCATGCGATGGAGCGGGGCCGTGACGGACGGACAGCGCGGATCGGGCAGAAGCGGCGGCGGCGCCGGACGGACCGGTGCGGCCGGAGCCGCCGGAGGAGGCGTCGCCGGCAGCCCGGCGGGGACGACGGCGGGCGGCCGATCCGGCGGCGCGTACGCCTCCTTGATCACGCGCACGGGCGTGCCGACGGGGACCGCCGCGAACAGCGCCTCGATGTCGGCCGGAAGCATGCGGAAGCAGCCGCCGCTGGCCCGCCGGCCGATCGAGTCCGGCCGGTTGGTGCCGTGGATGGCGTAGGTGCTCCATCCCAGGTCGAGGGCGTAGCGCCCCAGCGGATTGCCGGGGCCCGGCGGCACGGCGCGCGGCAGATGGGGATCGGCACGGCGCTGGTTGGCGGTGGGATGCCAGGTGGGGTTGCGCCGCTTGCGCACGACGGTGGTGTCGCCCAGCGGAACGGCCACCCCGGGCCGGCCGATGGCGACGGGAAAGGACCGCACCGCCGGATCCGCCCCCCGCAGGTACAGCCGCCGGTCGGCGAGGCTGATGACGATGGCGCGCACCGCTGCCGCGCCGCCGCCCTCCTCCGCCGCCGCCGCCGATGCCACGGGGAGCAGCAGGGTCAGCGCCGCCAGCGCGGCGGCGAACCGCCGGACTCCGGCCGCCCAGGAAATCCGCCTGTCCATGGCCCCAGGAAACGGCAATACCGCTAAGGCCGGGTTAATCGAAGCCGCCACCTGGGCGGAGAAAAGCGTTCGCCAACGCCCGCGGCGTCCCTGTAGACTGCGCGCCGGTCAAGTCACACCAGGACGTCCCGGAGAGCTGGCGCCATGGACACCATCGATCAAACCCTGGCGGTCGCCACCGAGCACCACAAGGCCGGCCGCACGGCCGAGGCCGAGCGGCTCTACCGCGACGTGCTCGACCGCTCGCCGGGCCATCCCGACGCGCTGCACCTCCTGGGCGTGCTCTCGCTGCAGGCCGGCCGGGCCGCCGAAGCGGCCGAGATGATCGCCCAGGCGATCGCCGCCGACGACCAGTCCGCCATGTTCCACGCCAACCTGGGCCACGCGCTGCACGCCCTCGGCCGCAGCCGCGAGGCGGCGGAGAGCTTCGCCCGGGCGCTCGTCCTCGTGTGCAACAGCGGCGAGAATCCCGGCAACAGCATCAACGCCCTGTCGGGGCTCGTCCTGCGCTACGACGAGGCGGCGCGGCAAGCCGCCGCCGAGGTGGTGGTCCAGGGATACGCGCTGGGCGACGTCATGCGGCGGCTGTCGCTGCCGTTCCATCTCACCGGCGACATCCGCTTCTACCGCGACCTGGTGGGCGCCGTGCTGGCCGAGCCGCAGCGCTTCACCGTGCCGTCGCTGCATTACGCCTACTGGGGCATCGTCCGCCAGCTGTTCGTCGGCGCCGCCCGCTCCGGTCCGGTCGCCGAGTTCGCGGCGGCCGACCTCCCCCGATTCTACGACCTGCTGGTCGAAGAGACGGCCCTGCGCTACGGCACGGCGGCACGGATGCGCCCGGTCGGCCCGCGTCCGGAGGTGCGGCGCATCGCGCTGGTCACCAACCAGATGCTGGGCGCCGGCCACCAGCCGACCCTGGACGCCTTCGACTACGCCCGGCGGCTGCAGGACGATTTCGGGCGCGAGGTGGTGATCGTCAACGCCAACACCATGGCGGCCACCGCGGAGAACGGCTTCATCCCCGACTTCACCTACAACGTCACGGAAGAGTACGCCGGGCTGCAGACGATCGAGGAGAACGGGGCACGGGTGCACATGGCGTCGTTCCCGCAGCGCCGCTTCGACGCCGAGAAGGTGCACGCCATCGTCGACCACATCGAGGGCTTCGATCCCGACGCCATCGTCGCCTTCGGCAGTTCCAACATCGTCGCCGACCTGTTCGCCGACACCCGCCCCGTGGTGTTCCTGCCGACCGCCGCCGGCCGGCCCACCACCCACGCCCGCCTCGTCCTCGGCTACGACGCGGACGACCGCCCCGACGGCTGGCCGGAGGATCTCGCCGCCCGCTTCCGCCCGTTCAGCTTCGGCTGGACGCTGCCGCCGTCCGGCCCGGACCCGTCGCGGCGGGCACTCGGCCTGGCCGAGGACGGGCCGCTGTTCGTCGTGGTGGGCAACCGGCTCGACCAGGACGTCGACGACGGCTTCCTCGCCCTCGTCGAGCGGCTGCTCGAGCGGCTGCCCGACGCCACGGTCGCCTTCGCCGGCGAGGCCGAGGCGCTGCCGGGGCGGCTGGCGGCGCTGCGCCACGCGCCGCGGGCCCGCAACCTCGGCCACATCGCCGACGTGCGCGCCCTCTACCGCCTGGCCACCGCCGTGCTCAACCCGCGCCGCCAGGGCGGCGGCGGCAGCGCCGCCTTCGCTCTGGCCGAGGGGGTGCCGGTGGTCACGCCGGCGGCCGGCGACGTCGCCCACATCGCCGGCCCGACGTTCACCGTTCCGGACGAAGCGGCGCTGCTCGAACGCGCCGTGGCGCTCGCCACCGACACGGCGCTGCGCGCCGCCCAGGGCGCCGCGGCGCGGGAGCGCTTCGCGGCGATCGGCGACCGCGGCCGCTCGGTGGAGCGGCTGCTCGACCTCTGCCGCGAGGCGGCGGCGTAGCGGCCAGCGAGGGGCGGCCAGCGAGGGGCGCCCGGCGGGGGCGCCCCGGCCGGCCGCGTCAGCCGCGCTTCTGCCAGCCCGGCATCGGGAAGACCGGCTCCATCTCCGCCGACTCCTTGGGCAGGACGACGGTCGGACGGGAATCCCGGTTCTGCACGCAGGCCGAGGCGAGGTTGACGTTCTGGCCCTTGGCGTCGAAGGTGATCGCCGGCCCGACCATCATCTTGTCCTTGAGGTTGGTGGTGCGCAGCGCCTCCAGCATCGCCTCGGAGTCCGCCGAACCGGCGCGCTTGAAGGCGTCGGCGGCCACCAGGATCGCCTCGAGCGTGAAGGCGACGTTGAAGGCGTAGCCCTCGAAGCGGTCGCCGGGAAACGCCTTCTCGAAGGCGGCCCGCGCCCGCCGGGTGACCTCGGCCTTGGGGTCGTACCAGGGCAGGTTGGTCATGGCGTAGTCGGCGTACTTGCCCAGCACCTTGTACGTCTGCTCGTCGTAGAGGCCGGGCGAGCCGGGGGAGATGATGCCCATCGGCTGCCAGCGCTGCTTGACCATCTCCTTGATCATCATGATCGCGTCGTTGGCGCGCGTGGTGACGACCGCGAGATCCGCCCCCGTCGCCTTGGCCTTGGTCACCTCGATCGCCAGATCCTGGGCCTTGGGGTCGTAGGAGATGCTGTCGACGATGGCGAACGGCATGTCGAGCTTGGGGAACAGGGTGTCCAGCGCCGCCTTGTTGGCCATGCCGAAGGTGTCGTTGGCGTGCAGGAAGACGGCGGACTTCGGCGTCGCCCCGGTGACCTGGAACAGCTCCTTCATGAGCGACAGGCCGTTCGACACCAGCATGGTGCTGGTGGGGAAGTTGCGGAAGACGGTGCGGTAGCCCTGCTCGGTCAGCTTGTCGGCAGCGGCGATGTTGATCACCAGCGGCACGCCGCGCTGCTCGCAGACCTGGGCCGCCGCCGCGGTCTGGCCACTGTCGAAGGCGCCGACGATGACGCGGGCGCCGTCGTCGATCAGCTTCTCCGTGCGGGCGCGGGCGACGTCGACGTTGGACTCCGTGTCCGCCGACAGGATCTCCACGGCGTAGCCCATGTCGCCCAGCACCGCCGGGGCGATGTCGGCGCCGCGCTGGCAGGCCTGGCCGGGCTGCGCCAGGTGGCCGGAACGCGGCAGCAGCACGCCGACCTTCAGCGCGCCGCCCTGGGCGAAGGCCGGCGCCCTGCCGAAGGCGGCGAGCGCGCCCAGCGCCGCGGCGCTCCGGCCGAAACGGCGGCGCGTCAGACCGGACAGCGGCAGGACGGAGGACGGATCCTTGCGCGAAAGATCGCTGGGCATGGCGGACGTTTCCCTGAGGTGTGTTCTCGGTTCGCCGAACTGTCGCCGAAGCGGGCGGCGAAGCAAAGGGGAATCCGGCGGGCCGGCGCCGCCCCGCCGGACGGCGTCGGCGACGGCGCGCCGCGCGGGCGGTGATCTCTTCGCCGGGAGCCTGTTGGGTGGGCATCGCCCCCTGCCCTTCCCGCACGGAGGACACGACCGATGCGCTCCCGCTCCGCCACGTCCGCCGCGGCCCTGGCCGCGGCACTCGCCCTTCCCGCCGCCCTTCCCGCGGCGGCGCAGGACAAGCCGAAGCTGCCGGGCGGCGCCGGCAGCGTCGAAACCCAGGCCGGCCCGGTGCAGGTCGAGGTGGTCACCGGCGGGCTGGAACGCCCCTGGGGCATCGCCTTCCTGCCCGACGGCCGCGCCCTGGTGACCGAGAAGCCGGGCCGCCTGCGCGTCCTGCAGCGCGACGGCACCCTGTCGCAGCCGCTGCAGGGCACGCCGGAGGTCTTCGCCCGGGGCCAGGGCGGGCTGATGGACGTCGCGGTCGACCCCGACTTCGACGGCAACCGCACCATCTATCTCTCCTTCGCCGAGCCGGGCGACGGCGGCAAGGCCGGCACGGCGCTCGGCCGCGGCATGCTGGCCGACGGCCGCATCGAGGACTTCCAGGTCATCTTCCGCCAGCAGCCGAAGATCGACGGCCCGAACCACTTCGGCAACCGCATCGTCTTCTCGCCCGACGGCCACCTCTTCCTGACGCTCGGCGAGCGCTTCCAGTTCGACCCGGCGCAGGATCCCTCCAACACGCTGGGCACCGTGGTGCGCCTCAACCGCGACGGCTCGATCCCGCCGGACAACCCGTTCGTCGGCGACGCCGCGGCCGACGACGCGATCTGGTCCTACGGCCACCGCAACATCGAATCGGCGGCGGTCGACCCGCGGACCGGCACCCTGTGGGTGGCCGAGATGGGGCCGCTCGGCGGCGACGAGCTGAACCGGCCGCAGGCGGGCAAGAACTACGGCTGGCCGGCGGTGAGCTGGGGCCGCCATTACGACGGCCGCGACATCCCCGACCCGCCGACCCGGCCCGAGTTCGCCGACGCCGCGCTCCACTGGACTCCGGTGATCTCGCCGTCGGGCATGGCGTTCTACACCGGCGACCTGTTCCCCGCCTGGCGGGGCAGCGCGCTGATCGGCGGGCTCAGCAGCGCCGCCCTGGTGCGCGTCGCCTTCGACGGCGACACGCCGCGCGAGGCCGAGCGCGTGCCGCTGGGCGAGCGCATCCGCGACGTGGCGCAGGGGCCGGACGGCGCGCTGTACGTCGTCACCGACGCCGCCGACGGCGCGGTCTGGCGGATCACGCCCATGGACGCCGGCAATCAGGCGTCCGGCGGCTGACGGGCCGCGCCGTCCCGGAGGGCGCCGTCAGCCGATGAACAGGCGCCCTTCGGGGTGGCGTATCCGCGTCGGCACCGGTGCGGCGAGCAGGAAGGCCAGCGCCAGGGGGCCGATGCGGCCGATGAACATGAGGACGCCGACCACCAGATAGCCCGCCCCGTCGAGACCGGCGGTGGCTCCCCGCGACAGGCCGACTGTGGCGAAGGCGGAGGCCGCCTCGAACGCGAGGTCGAGGAACGGCGCGTCGTGGGTGAGCGTCAGGAGGAAGGTTCCCAGCATCACCACCAGCAGGCTGATGGCGGTGATGGCCAGCACCTTGAGCACCTCCTGGGCGCCGATGCGCCGGCCGAAGGCGTGCGCGTCGGGCCGGCGCTTGAGGAAGGCGACGGTGGCGACCAGCAGGACGATGAAGGTGGTCACCTTGATTCCCCCGGCGGTGGAGGTGCTGCCGCCGCCGATCAGCATCAGCGAGATGACCATCAGCGAGGTGCTGTCCCGCAGCGCGGCGATATCGATGGTGTTGAACCCCGCCGTGCGGGTCGTCACCGCCTGGAACCACGCGGCCTGGAGCCGGTCCGCCGGCGAGTCCAGCCCGCCGAGCGTCCCCGGATTGCTCCATTCCAGCAGCAGGATGCCGAGGAAGGAGCCGGCGAGCAGCACCGCCGTGCCGCTCAGCATCAGCTTGGTGTGCAGGGAGAAGAAGCGCCAGCGGCGCTGCGACCACAGCTCCAGCAGCACGGTGAAGCCGAGGCCGCCGGCGATGATCAGCACGGTGACCGCGGCGTTGACCAGCGGATCGCCGACCCAGCGGCCGAGGTTGCCGGGCCACAGCGCGAAGCCGGCGTTGTTGAAGGCCGACACCGCGTGGAAGAGCGCCGCGAAGAGACCGTCGCCCCAGCCGAGGTCCGGCACCCAGCGCACGGCGAGCACGGCGGCCCCGGCCAGCTCGAAGCCGGCGACGACGCCGACGACGACCCGCACCAGGCGGCCGAGGTCGCCGAACGACGTCTGGTTCAGGTCCTCGCGCAGGATGATCCGGTGCCGCAGCTCGAACGGCAGGCCGAGCAGCAGCATGACCAGCGTGGCGAAGGTCATCAGGCCGAGCCCGCCGAGCTGGATCAGCAGCAGGATGACGGTCTCGCCGAAGCGGGTGAAGTGGCTGCCGACGTCCACGACCCCGAGGCCGGTCACCGTGACCGCCGAGGTGGCGGTGAAGGCGGCGTCGGCCCAGGACAGCGGTCCCCGGACCGCGACGGGCAGCTTCAGCAGCAGGGTCCCGGCGACGATCAGGCCGGCGTAGAGGACCGCCAGCACCGCCGGCGGCGACATCCGGACGGCCGCCGGGCGGCGGCGGCGCCGCGGCCTCACAGCGACTTCCCGAGCCGGCGCAATTCCTCCTGCCGGCCCATCAGCAGCATGCGGTCGCCGCCCTTGAGGACGAGTTCGTCGTCGCCGGGAAGGAAGGTGACGCCGCGCATGACGCCGAGGAAGCGGACGTCGGAGCCGCCGCCCAGGCCGAGATCGCCGACGTTGCGGCCGTCGAGCGTGTCGTCGACCGCCACCTTGACCACGAAGAAGTCGCCGGCCATGCGGATGTAGTCGAGGACGTAGGGCGTGTTGAGCGACTGCGCGACCTGCAGGCCGATCTCGCGCTCCGGCTCGATGACGCGGTCGGCGCCGAGCTTCACCAGGATGCGGGCGTGGGTCTGGCTGAGCGCCTTCACCCACACCGTCTTCACCCCCATGGTCTTCAGCGCCATGGTGCAGAGGATGCTCGACTCCAGGTCCTCGCCGATGGCGACCACGGCGACGTCGCAGTCGGCCAGCCCGGCGTCGGCGAGCGCCCGCTCGTCGCGGGCGTCGGCGATGACGGCGTGGGACAGCCGGTCGGCGACGGCGCCGACCCGCTGCTCCGAGCGGTCGACGCCGAGGACCTGCTTGCCCAACCGCTCCAGTTCGACGGCGATGGTGCTGCCGAAGGTGCCGAGGCCGATGACGGCGAAGGTGCGGGGTCTGGGCTGCGGCATGGCGACACCGTGCGACGGGAAAGCGTGGGAAGGGTACGGTCCGCCAACAGCCTATCCGGCTCGAGCGTTGCCGTCTGCCCCCCCCCGTGCTTCCCCCCGCGCCGGTGTCAGCCGCGCTTCGCAAGGCGCTCGTCGAGCGCCAGGTTGAGCAGCAGCACGTTGACCCGCGGCTCGCCGAACAGGCCGAGCGCACGGCCCTCGGTGAACGCCTCGATCAGGGCGCGCACCCGCGCGACCGGCACGTTGCGCGCCGCGGCGACGCGTTCCGCCTGGAAGGCGGCGCCCGCGGGCGAGATGTGCGGGTCGAGCCCGCTGCCGGACGCGGTGGCGAGGTCGGCCGGGACCGGGCTGGTCTGGCCGGGATTGGCGGCGCGCAGATCCTCGACCCGTGCGGCGACGGCATCGACCAGCGCCTTGTTGGTCGGTCCCAGGTTGGTGGCCCCGCTGCTGGCGGCGTCGTAGCCGGCGCCGGCCGCCGAGGGGCGGGGATGGAAATAGGCGGGACCGGTGAAGGGCTGACCGATCAGGGCCGAGCCGACGATCCGGCCGTCCTTCTCGATCAGGCTGCCGCCGGCCCGCTGCGGGAAGACGGCCTGGGCGATGCCGGTGACCGCCAGGGGATAGACGAGGCCGGTCAGCACGGTCATGACGACCATGAGGACGAAGGCGGGACGAAGCGCGTTCAGCATGGGCGGGCACTCCTCAGGCGAGGCCGAGCGCGGTGACGGCGAGGTCGATGGCCTTGATCCCGACGAAGGGGACCACGAGACCGCCGAGGCCGTAGACCAGCAGATTGCGGCGCAGCAGGCTGGCCGCGTCGGCCGGCCGGTAGGCGACGCCACGCAAGGCCAGCGGGATCAGGGCGACGATCACCAGCGCGTTGAAGATGATGGCGGACAGGATGGCGCTCTGCGGGCTGTCCAGCCCCATGACGTTGAGCGCCTGGAGCTGGGGATAGGCGGTGATGAACAGGGCCGGGATGATGGCGAAGTACTTCGCCACGTCGTTGGCGATGGAGAAGGTGGTCAGGGCGCCGCGGCTCATCAGCAGCTGCTTGCCGATCATCACGATCTCGATCAGCTTGGTCGGGTCGCTCTCCAGGTCGACCATGTTGCCGGCCTCGCGCGCCGCCTGGGTGCCGGTGTTCATCGCCACGCCGACGTCGGCCTGGGCCAGGGCGGGAGCGTCGTTGGAGCCGTCGCCGCACATCGCCACCAGCCGGCCCTCGCCCTGGTACTGGCGGATCAGCTCCAGCTTCCTCTCCGGCGTCGCCTCGGCGAGGAAATCGTCGACGCCCGCCTCGGCGGCGATGGCGGCGGCGGTCAGCGGGTTGTCGCCGGTGATCATCACCGTGCGGATGCCCATGGCGCGCAGCATCTGGAAGCGCTCGCGGATGCCCGGCTTGATGATGTCCTTCAGGTGGACGACGCCGAGCGGCCGGCCGTCGCGCGCCACCACCAGCGGCGTGCCGCCGGCCTTGGCCACCCGCTCGACCGCCTGGGTCAGATCGCGCGTGACCGCCCGCTGCCCAACCAGCGCCACGACCGTGTCGGGCGCTCCCTTGCGGATCCGGGTCTCGACCTCCGCCGTCGGATTCCCGTCGCCCTGGAGCGCCGCGGCCGCCCCGGCCGCGCCGGCGACGTCGACGCCGCTCATGCGGGTCTGGGCGGTGAAGGGGATGAAGGTCAGGCCGGAACGGTCGAGCGCCGCGGGGTCGAGGCCGAAGCGCTGCTGGGCCAGCGCGACGATGGACTTGCCTTCCGGCGTGTCGTCGGCCAGCGAGGACAGGAAGGCGGCCTCGGCGAGGTCGCGCTCGGCGACGGCGGCGACCGGGATGAACTCGGCCGCCTGCCGGTTGCCCAGCGTGATGGTGCCGGTCTTGTCGAGCAGCAGGACGTCGACGTCGCCGGCCGCCTCCACGGCGCGGCCGGATTTGGCGATGACGTTGAAACGGACCAGCCGGTCCATGCCGGCGATGCCGATGGCCGACAGCAGGCCGCCGATGGTGGTGGGGATCAGCGTCACCAGCAGCGCCACCAGGAACACCACCGGGATCGCCGCACCGGAATAGTCGGCGAAGGCGGGCAAGGTCATCACCACCAGGAGGAAGATGATGGACATGCCGGCCAGCAGGATGTTCAGGGCGATCTCGTTGGGCGTCTTCTGGCGCTTGGCCCCTTCGACCAGCGAGATCATGCGGTCGAGGAAGCTCTCCCCGGGGTTGGCGGTGATCCGCACGACGATGCGGTCGGACACCACGCGGGTGCCGCCGGTGACGGCGGAGCGGTCGCCGCCGGACTCGCGGATGACCGGCGCCGATTCGCCGGTGATGGCGCTCTCGTCCACCGTGGCGATGCCGGCGATCACGTCGCCGTCGCCGGGGACGACGTCGCCCGCCTCGGCGACCACCAGGTCGCCGGCGCGCAGCGACGCCGCGGGGACGGTCTGGAAGGCCTCGGCGGTCTCGGCGGCGATCTTCTTGGCCATGGTCTCGGTCTTGGTCCGGCGCAGGCTGGCCGCCTGCGCCTTGCCGCGCCCTTCGGCGATGGCCTCGGCGAAGTTGGCGAACAGCACCGTGAACCACAGCCAGGCGGCGATCTGCCCGACCACCGCGAGGTTCTCGCCGCCGCCGGCGAGAGCGCGCAGGAACAGCACGGTGGACAGGAGCGCCACCACGGCGGTGACGAAGATGACGGGATTCTTCACCAGGTCCCGCGGATCGAGCTTGCGGACGGCGACGCCGACCGCCTGGCCGGCGATCCGGGCGTCGAACAGGGAGATCTCCGACGTGCGATGGATCATGTTGGGTGTCCTTGGGGCTGCGGGCGCTCAGAACAGCAGGCCGGTGCCGAGCATCAGGTGCTCGACCACCGGGCCGAGCGCCAGCGCCGGGAAGAAGGTCAGGCCGCCGACGATCAGCACGACGCCCGCCAGCAGCCCGACGAACAGGCCGCCGTGCGTCGGGAACGTGCCGGCCGAGGCCGGGATGATCTTCTTGGCGGCCAGGGCGCCGGCGATGGCCAGCACCGGCAGGATCACCAGGAAGCGGCCGAGCAGCATGGCAAGCGCGATGGTCGTGTTGTGGTAGAGGCTGTTGGCGCCGAATCCGGCGAACGCCGATCCGTTGTTGCCGGTGCCGGAACTGTAGGTGTAGAGCACCTCGCTCAGGCCGTGCGGTCCCGGGTCCTGGATGCCGGCGAGACCGGCGGGGAGGACCATGGTGAGCGCCGAGAAGCCGAGGATGCCGAGCGGGACCGTCAGCACGGCGACCATCGCCAGCTTGATCTCCCTCGCCTCGATCTTCTTGCCCAGGTATTCCGGCGTGCGCCCGACCATCAGGCCGGCGATGAAGACGGCCAGCACCACGAAGATCAGCATGCCGTAGAGGCCGGCGCCGACGCCGCCATAGACGACCTCGCCCAGCATCATGTTGACCAGCGGCACCATGCCGCCCAGCGCAGTGTAGCTGTCGTGCATGGAGTTGACCGAGCCGTTCGAGGCGGCCGTCGTCGCCACCGCCCACAGCACCGAGTTGACGACGCCGAAGCGGACCTCCTTCCCCTCCATGTTGCCGCCCGACGGATCGAGGCCGGCGGCGATCATCGCCGGGTTGCCCTGCAGCTCGGCCCAGTAGGCGACGCCGAGCCCGGCGAGGAACAGCACCCCCATGGCGGCGAAGATGGCCCAGCCCTGGCGCCGGTCGCCCACCATGCGGCCGAACGTCGAGGTCAGGCCGGCGGCGAGCAGCAGCAGGAAGACCATTTCCACCAGGTTCGACAGCGGGGTGGGGTTCTCGTAGGGGTGGGCCGAATTGATCGAGAAGAAGCCGCCGCCGTTGGAGCCGATCTGCTTGATGGCGACCTGCGACGCGACGGGACCTTGCGCGATGACCTGCTGGCCGCCTTCCACGGTGGTGGCGACGGCGTAGGCGTCGAGGTTCTGCGGCATGCCCTGGCTGACCAGGAACAGCGCCGTGACGACGCTGACGGGCAGCAGCACGTAGAGGGTGGCGCGGGTCACGTCGACGTAGAAGTTGCCGACGGTGCGCGCCGAGCGGCGCGCGAAGCCGCGAATCAGGGCGATCAGCACGGCGATGCCGGTGGCGGCGGAGACGAAGTTCTGCACCGTCAGCCCGGCCATCTGGCTGAGGTAACTCAGCGTGCTCTCGCCGCCGTAGGCCTGCCAGTTAGTGTTGGTCATGAAGCTGACCGCCGTGTTGAAGGCGAGGTCCGGGGCCACCGGCCCCATGCCGGCCGGGTTCAGCGGCAGCCAGGCCTGCAGGCGCAGCAGCGCGTACAGCAGGAGGAAGCCGAGGAGGTTGAAGGCGAGCAGGGCGAGCGCGTAGGCCGTCCAGTGCTGTTCGCGGTCGGCCTGGATGCCGCAGACGCGGTAGACGCCGCGCTCGACGGGACCCAGCGCGCGGTCGAGCCACACCCGCTCGCCCGTGAAGACGCGCGCCATGTAGCCGCCGACGACCGGGGTCAGGGCGATCAGCAGGCCGCAGAAGACGATGATCTGAAGGATGTCCGCAGCGTTCATGGGAGCGCCTCCGTCAGAACCGCTCGGGACGGAACAGGGCGTAGCCGAGGTAGCCGAGCAGGGCCGCCGCGACCAGTCCGCCCAGGACGAGGTCGAAGGTCATGGCGCGACCCTCCTCAAAGACGGTCGAACGCGCGCACGAGAAGCGCGTTCGAGCCGAAGAAGGCGAGCACGATCGCCAGGAAAAGAATGTCGAACATCTCGAACTCCGGATCGCATCGGGGAGTGGTCGCAGCCGCGGCCGTATCAGGCCGGGCCGTCCTGCGGGTCCGTGACGGGGGGCGTGTAGAGGATGCCCTGGCGGCGCAGGTAGGCGGCCAGCAGGGTCTGCTGCTCCCGCCAGGGGAGCCCGCCGCCGTAGGCGGCCAGCATGGCCTCGCGCGCCACCACGAGGGCGCACGCCCGCTCGATCTCACCGAGGTCGTCGAACCGCCGCAGCCGGGCGGCCGGCGTCGCCGCCCGTCCCGCGTCTCTCCGGGCATCCCGCCCGAACAGCCTCGCCATCGCCAATCCTCCGGCACGGAAAACCCTTGCGCAGGAGGGCATCGTTTCATGAAGACGCGTGAAGGCTCGATACGGAAGGCCGTAAATTCCTCGTAGCGGCGTATAAAGAATCCATAAACGCCCGAAATCGGTGGAACTGGACAAATCGTCGCCGCCCCTCGACATCGCGGATATTGAAAACGGCCAGGTTTTCATAAAGGATGGCGGCGCACACGGCGGCCGGAGACAAGGGCCTTCCGGTCACGTTCCGTTGCGACGCCCTGCCACCCCACGGCCGACCGACCATCATGTCCGACGACGAATCCCGCCCCTCCGCCGACGCGCTGCTCGAAGAGGCCGTCCACGAGCACCGGGGCAAGCTCAAGATCTTCCTCGGCGCGGCGCCGGGGGTCGGCAAGACCTACGCCATGCTGGAGGAGGCGCAGAGGCGCCGGCAGGAAGGCGGCGACGTCGTCGTCGGCGTCGTGGAGACGCACGGGCGCGCGGAAACCGAGGCCCTTCTGGAAGGGCTGGAGATCCTGCCGCGACGCACGGTCGAGTACCGCGACCGTTCCTTCCGGGAAATGGACCTGGACGCGATCCTGGCGCGCCGGCCGCGGCTGGTGCTGGTGGACGAGCTGGCCCACACCAACATCCCCGGCAGCCGCCACGTCAAGCGCTGGCAGGACGTCGAGGAGATCCTCGACGCCGGCGTCGACGTCTACTCCACCCTCAACGTCCAGCATCTGGAAAGCCTGAACGACGTCGTCGAACGGATCGCCGGCGTCAAGGTGCGCGAGACCCTGCCCGACGGCGTCCTGCAGAAGGCGGACGAGATCGAGCTGATCGACCTGCCGCCCCAGGAGCTGCTGAAGCGGCTCTCGGAAGGCAAGGTCTACGTGCCGGAGCAGGCGCAGCGCGCCGCCGACCATTTCTTCTCCGCCGGCAACCTGACGGCGCTGCGCGAGATGGCCCTGCGCCAGGCGGCGGAGCGGGTCGACGCGCAGATGCTGCGCTATCGCCGCACCCACGCCGTCTCCCGTCCCTGGCCGACGCGCGACCGCATCCTGGTGTGCCTGGACAACGGGCCGACGGCCATGCGCCTGGTGCGCACCGCCAAGCGCGCGGCCGAGCGCCGCGGCGCGCCCTGGGTCGCCCTGTACGTCGAGACCCACCGGCACGCGGCGTTGCCGGAGGCCGACAAGGACGCGATTTCCGAGGCCCTGCGGCTGGCCGCGCAGCTCGGCGGCGAAAGCGTCGTCGTCCAGGGGGAGAACGTGGCGCAGGAGGTCCTGGCCTGCGCGCGGGCGCGCAACGTCAGCCAGATCGTGGTGGGCCGCCCCCATCCGCGCCGCTGGTTCGGCGGCCTGCGCCCCTCCGTGACCCGCGACCTGCTGGCGCGCAGCGGCGACTTCGACATCCTCGTGGTGTCCGCCGAGGAGGAACGTCCCGGCCGGTCCGCCGGCCGGGACGCCGCGCCGGCCGGACCGGACTGGGCCGGCTACGCCGCGGCGACCGCCATGGTGGGGCTGGCGACCACGGTCGCCTTCCCGATCTACTGGTATCTTCCGCTGCCCAACGTGTCGCTGGCCTACCTGCTGGCGGTGCTGCTGGTGGCCGTGCGGTTCGGCCTCGGGCCGTCGCTCTACGCCTCGCTGCTCAGCTTCCTGCCCTACAACTACCTGTTCACCGCGCCCCGCTTCACCTTCGCCGTGTCCGACACGCAGAACGCGCTGACCATGCTGTTCTTCGTGATCGTCGCGGTGATCGCCAGCAACCTCGCGGCACGGGTGCGCGCCCAGGTCGAGGCCACCAAGACGAGCGCGCGGCGCACCGCCAACCTGTACGACTTCAACCGGCGCGTCGCCGCGGCCGTCGGGCTGGACGACGTGCTGTGGGCGGTGGTCCACCACGTCGCCTCGACGGTGGGCGGCCGCTCGCTGGTGCTGATGCCGGCCGACGGTCTGCTGGAGGTGCGCGCCGGCTACCCGCCCGAGGACCGTCTGGACGACAAGGCGATGGCGGCCGCCCAATGGGCCTGGGACCACGGCAAGCCGGCCGGCCGCGGCTCCACCACCCTGCCGGCCGCCGACTGGCTGTTCCTGCCGCTGCGCACCGCCCGCGGATCGGTCGGCATCCTGGGCGTGCAGATCGGCGACGGCCAGCAGCTCCTGTCGCCCGAGCAGGGGCGCCTCCTCGACACGCTGACCGACCAGGCGGCCCTCGCCGTCGAGCGCACCACCCTGGTGTCCGACATCGAGGCGGCGCGCCTCGCCACCGAGACGGAACGCCTGCGCTCGGCGCTCCTATCCTCCCTGTCCCACGACCTGCGCACGCCGCTGGTGTCGATCCTCGGCGCGGCCTCCAGCCTCGGCGACTACGACCGTTCCCTGAAACCCGAGGAGCGCCTGGATCTCGTCCAGACGATCCAGGAGGAGGCGGAACGGCTGAACCGCTTCGTCCAGAACCTGCTCGACATGACGCGCATCGGTTCCGGGGCGCTGAAGCCGCGCACCGACTGGGTGGACCTGCAGGACGTCGTCGGCTCCGCCCTCGAACGGGCGCGGTCGATGCTGCGCCGCCGCCGCGTGCGGCTCGACCTCGAGGAGGGGCTGCCGCTGCTCCGCCTCGATCCCGTGCTGATGGAACAGGTCTTCTTCAACCTCGTCGACAACGCGTGCAAATATTCGCCGGACGGCACCCCGGTCACGGTGTGGGCGCGGCGGCGGGGCGACAAGGTGGTCGTGGAGGTGTGCGACCTCGGGCCCGGCATCCCCGAGCGCGACCGCGAGCGGGTGTTCGACATGTTCTACCGCGTCGAGGCCGGCGACCGGCAGGCGGCCGGCACCGGGCTGGGCCTGGCGATCTGCCGCGGCATCGTCGAGGCGCACGGCGGCCACATCCGGGCCGAGCCCGGCATCAACGAGGCGGGAACCTGCGTCATCGTCACCCTGCCGGTCACCGCCCCGCCGCCCCTGCCGGCGGCGGCCGAGGAGTGATAGCATCGAGCGGAACGGCTGACCCATCTCTTGCCCCCACCCTCCCCTGCGCAGCGGGGAAGGGTCGGGGTGGGGCATCCGTGTGTCAGGGTTTCGGCTCGGCGGTATGAAGAGGGACGGCATGACGCCGAACCACACGCGTGGCGCAACGATCCTGGTCGTCGACGACGAGCCGCAGATCCGCAAGTTCCTGCGGATCAGCCTGACGGCCAACGGCTACACCGTGGTCGAGGCGGACGGTGGCCGGGCCGGGATCGACGCCTGCGCCCGCGACCGGCCGGACCTGGTGATCCTCGACCTCGGCCTGCCGGACCTCGACGGCCAGGACGTCATCAGCGCGCTGCGCAAGGCCAGCCCCGTGCCGATCATCGTGCTGTCGGTGCGCGCCGAGGAATACGACAAGGTGGAGGCGCTGGACCGCGGGGCCGACGACTACGTGGTCAAGCCCTTCGGCATCGGCGAGCTGATGGCGCGGGTGCGGGCGGCGCTGCGCCAGCACCCGCCCGAGGGGGACGCCGCCCGCGTCGTCCGGGCGGCGGGCGTCGCCATCGACTTCGACCGGCGGATCGTCGAGCGCGACGGCCGGGAGGTCCATCTGTCGCGCAAGGAGTTGGACCTGCTGTTCGCGCTCGCCCGCCGCCCCGATCACGTGCAGACCCACGGCGAGCTGCTGCGCGCCGTCTGGGGCCCGGCCCACGTCGACGACACCGCGTACCTGCGCGTCTACGTCAAGCAGCTCCGCCAGAAGCTGGAGGCGGAGCCGGAGCGGCCGCGGCTCATCCTGACCGAGCCGGGCGTCGGCTACCGGTTCCGGTCGGGCGAGGGCTGACGCCGCCGCGACGAGGTACCCCACTCCCGCCACCCCGTTCGGACAGGCCGGGAACCTTTCCGGCGGCCCCGGCCTTTCCACAGGCATGCCGAGGCAATTTCGGGGCTGCCGACCGGTCCCGCCACGATTCCGCCGAAATTTTGCTGCACGGGCAATGGGTCTGGAATAAACGTGAATGACGCGCGTTCGTCCAGATGGCACCGGTTCCCCGGCCGACGACCTGGCCGACCACCGACCTGGAACGAGCGCCGCGTCTTCCTACCTCAGGGTGGGCCGTCTCCCGCGGGAGACCGGCCGCCTGAACCGATCGGGTGCGCGGTTGAGCAAATTCGGGGTCGAGCTGGAAGTCCACATCGCGTCGCTGCGCCGCTACGCACGCGCGCTGCTGCGCAACCGCACGGACGCCGAGGACCTGGTGCAGGAGGCGTTGACCCGCGCGGTGTCGCGGGCGGACACCTTCAAGGCGGGGACGAACCTGCGGGCATGGCTCTTCACCATCCTGCACAACGTCCACGTCAATCAGGTCCGATCCCGCGCCACGCGGCCGGACGAGGTGCCGGTGGAGGCCGTGGAGTCCCGCCTGGTCACCCCGGCCCGGCAGGAGGAGCGGATCGAGGTGCGCGACATGATGCGCGCCCTCGACGAGCTGCCAGACGAGCAGCGGCAGGTGCTGTTGCTGGTGGCGCTGGAGGGCCTGAAGTACGAGGAGGTCGCCGCCACGCTCGGCGTCCCGATCGGCACTGTGATGTCGCGCCTGTCCCGGGCGCGGGACGCGGTTCGGGCGAAGCTGGCCAACGACGGTTCGGTGGCCCTGCGAAGGGTGAAGTGATGAATGCGCATCGGGTGATGGACGAAGAACTGCACGCCTACGTCGACGGCTGCCTCGACGGCGACCGCCGCCTGGCGGTGGAACGCTGGCTGGCCGAAGACGCCGAGGCGGCGCGCCGGGTCGAGGACTACCGCGCCCAGGCCGCCCTGCTGCACGAGATCTTCGATCCCGTTCTGCGCGAGGCGCCGACCGACGCGGCGCACGAGCTGACGCTGCAGCTCAAGGGTCGCCTTGCCGGCAACGACAACGTTCCGCCGTGGCACGCCCGCCCGCTGGTGCGGGTCGCGGCGGCGGTCATGCTGGTGGTCGCCGGCGCCTCCGGCGGCTATCTCGGCCGCAGCGCGGTGGCCCCCGCCCCGGTCACCGTGGCGCAGCCGGTGGCCAAGCGGGCCACCTTGCAGACCTTCGCCGAGGAGGCGGCGCAGGCCCACCGCTTCTACACCGCCGACGAGCGCTTCCAGGTCGAGATGGGGGCGGAGGATCAGGGCGCCCTCAACAGCTGGCTGTCGCATCGCGTCGGCCGCTCGGTCTTCGGCCCCGATCTGTCGAAGGTCGGCTACCGCCTGATCGGCGGGCGCTCCCTGCCCACCGACACGGGCGCGGGCGCCCAGTACATGTACATCAACGACCAGAGCAAGCGGATCACCCTGTTCGTCGGCCAGCCGCCGGCGGGACAGGAGGCGTCGTTCAGCTTCGCCCAGAACGGCGACGTCGCCACCTTCTACTGGGTCGAGGGCGGTCTCGCCTACGCCCTGATCGGCCGCCTCTCCAAGGACGAGCTGCTGGGCATCACCAAGGCCGTCTACGAGGACGTCAAGGCCGGGCCCAAGCCGGCGCAGCCGGCCGAGCAGCCACCGCAGCAGCCGATGGCACCGCAGCCCGCCGAGCAGCCGCAGATGCAGCGCCAGGAGCAGAACCCGGTGCAGCCCATCAGCGACACCCAGAAGTCGAAGGAAAGCTGATCCGCCCGCCGGGGGGCGTCGCCCCCCGATGCCGGCCGTACCCCGGACGGGCACGCCCCGCTGAGCGAGCCGCTGAGCGAGCGCTAAACGAGAATATCGAGGGCTTGGCCGCGCGTGCCGGTGGCCGTGGCGTTGCCGCTGCCGGTGCTGCCGGTGCCGCCGAGCAGGGAGGTCACCACCTCCTGCTGCTGCTGGGCCGTCTGGGCCAGTGCGCTCACGCCGAACGCCATCCGCCCCAGTCCCTGCTGCAAGGTCAAGGCCGCGCCGAGAGCGCTGGTGCCGGCGGGATCGATGGGCATGGGCGGTTCCGTCGGTTCAGATCACCAGATTGATCGGGGGCGTCGTTCCGCCGCCCGCCGCGGCACGCGCTGCCGCCGGGGCCGGGGCCGGGGCCGTGCCCGGAGCGGCCGCTTTCCCGGCACCATCGCTGGGTGCCGTGCCGCCATCGGCCGGCGCCGACGCGGACGTCCCGGGCGTCGTGCCCCGCGTCGGGACGACGGAGCCCGTGCCGCCGACCACCAGCTCCAGCTTGGGCTGGTTCTCCTTCCTCTCCTTCCTCTGCGCTTCCTCGTACTGCTTGAGGGCCACCTCGGAGGGGATCTGCGACACGGTCTCGCCGGTCGCCGGATCACGGTACAGAAGAACGAGCTTGGAGGCGTCGGCGTTGAAGGAGAAGGCGACGACCGGGTAGCGGCCGAGCACCGGCTCCTCCTCGAAGGCGGGGATGCCGCCGGTCGCCGCGGACGGGCCGCCGGCCCGCTCCATCACGCGCCCGTCGTCCGGCTGGCCGGCGGACACGGTTCCGCGAGCCGCGAGGTAGGCTGCCCCGGAGGAGGCAGCGTAGGCAGCGCTTGCCACATACATGTCCGCATGTCCGGTCTAGAGGGCAGTCTAAATTAGATTACATCGAACTTACGAAACCGTAAAGGGTTTGTTCATGATTGTCCCGTGCACGACGATTCATCGGGCGCACGGAGTCGAGCCGATAAGACGCCGGTTCGAGGACTGGAACGCATCTTGCCCGGGAAAGGTTCATCCGTTGCGGAAAGGATGGATTCTTGCCCAACGGTTGGGCAGGACCTCGCCCCTATTGGCTGGCCCCAGGGCGGCGGGCGGTGACGACGAGCCCGTCCACCGGGCGCCCGCTCTCCTGGCGCAGGACCGCCGCTTCGATCCGGACCGGCGCCAAGCCGGCGCCGGTCAGGGCGCCGCGCACGTGGCCTTCGCCGTGGGCGTAGCGGCCGTGCGGATTCAGCCGGTGGTCGGCGCCGTCGGCCGATCGCTCCACCGTGAAGGCCAGCAGCCCGCGCGGCCGCAGGGCGCGGGCCGCCTCCGCCAGAATCCCGTCGAGAGGGCCGAAGTAGCACAGCACGTCGGCGGCGACGATCAGGTCGAAGGCGGCCGGCGATGCCGCCAGGAAGGCGCCCAGTTCGGCCTCGTCCAGGGTGTCGTAGAGACCGCGCTCCCGGGCCCGGTCGAGCATGGCCGGCGACAGATCGACGCCGACCAGACGGCGGGCCAGCGGCCGCAGGAACGGCCCGCACAGCCCGGTGCCGCAGCCGGCGTCCAGCACGTCCAACGCGGCCACGGCGGTCGCCGCCCCGGCCTTGATGTCGGCCCCGATGTCGGCGGCCACGGCGGCGGCCAGCAGCGCCGGGGCGCGGTAGTCCAGCCCGGCGAGGGTCCGCTCGAAATCCTTGGCGAAGCCGTCGAACAGCAGACGGACGTAGCCGTCGGCGGCGCGCGCCTCGTCGCCGATCCCGGCCATGGCGGCGGCGGCATGGCGGGCCAGCGGCTGCTCGGGATGGTCGCGCAGCCACAGCGCGGCGAGGCGGGCCGCCACCGCGGTGGCGCCCGCCTCGTGCAGGAGGTAGAGGGCGCTGCCCAGATTGTCGTGCGCCATCACCAGGTCCGGCCGGCAGGCCGCGGCACGGCGGTAGACGGCGGCGGCGGCCTCGGGGTCGGACTCGCGCAGCAGGTTGCCGAGGTTGTTGTGGGCCTCGGCGTAGTCCGGCGCCAGGGCCAGCGCCCGCCGCAGGCTGCGCGCCGCGGCGGTGCGCCGGCCGGCGCGGTTCAGGGTCGAGCCGATGTTGTAGTGGACGGCGGGGTGATCGCGGCCGAGCCGCAGCACCCGCCGGTAGGCCGCGACCGCGGCGGCGTGGTGCCCCTGCGCGTCGAGGACGCTGCCGAGGTTGTTGTAGGCTTCGGCATGGCCGGGGTCGGCCGCCAGCAGGCGGCGGTAGGCCGCCACCGCATCGTCCAGGCGCCCCTCGCCGGCGAGCCCCGACGCCCGGGCGAACAGCCGGGCGAGCCGGTCGGCGTGGGCGCTCCGGCGGAGCGCGGAGGCGCGCTGGGGTGAAGGCCGGTCGGTCACGGCGGAACCTTGGGTCGTGGGGAATCAGCCCCCCGTTGTACCGGGACTTGCGCCGAATGGCACGGCCATGTTGCCATGGCGGCCGGCGGGGGACGGGCAGCACGGCGGGACGCGACGGGCACCATGGGCAAGGAACCGAGACAGGGCCGGCCAGCCGGGACACCGGACCTCCCGGCCGGGCACGCGGCCGCCCGCCTCGCCGAGGCGGTCGCCCACCACCAGGCCGGCCGGCTGGCCGAGGCCGAGGCCGGCTATCGCGCCGTCCTGGAGGCGCAGCCGCGCCACGCCGACGCGCTGCACCTGCTCGGCGTGCTCGCCATCCAGGTGGGCCAGCCCGAGGTCGCCGTCGCCCTGATCGGCCGCGCCGTCGACGCCGCCGCCGACGTCGCCGACTACCACGACAATCTGGGGTCCGCCCTGGCCGCCACCGGTCGCCACGCCGAGGCCGCCGAGGCGCATCGCCGCGCCCTGCGGCTGCGCCCCGATTCGGCGCCGGCCCGCTTCAACCTCGCCAACGCCCTGCAGGCCGGCGGCCACCCCGCCGCTGCCGCGCGCAGCTTGCGGACGGCGCTCGGCCTGCGGCCGGACTACGCCAAGGCGTGGTTCAACCTCGGCAACGCCCTGCGCGAGACGGGCAACGTCGCCGGCGCCGTCGACGCGTTCGCCCGCGCCGCCGCGGCGCAGCCGGCCATGGCGGAAGCGCACAACAACCTCGGCGACGCGCTGGCCGCCATCGGCCGGCTCGACGAGGCGGTGGCGCGGCACCGGGCCGTCGTCCATCTCCGGCCGGAGGACGCCAACGCCTGGTACAACCTGGGCTCCGCCCTGCAGCAGAAGGCCGCCTACGAGGAGGCCGAGATCGCCTACCGCCAGGCGCTGCGGCGCGCGCCCGGCCACGTCGGCGCCCTCAACAACCTGGGCAGCGTGCTGAAGCGGCTGGGCCGGCCGAACCAGGCGGAAGCCTGCCACCGCATGGCGCTGGAGCGGCGGCCCGACTTCGTCGAGGCCCTCTACAACCTCGGCAACGCGCTGCAGGCCCAGGGGAAGGTCGCCGAAGCGGTGGCCTGCTACGAGCAGGCGCTGGAGCGCAAGCCGGACCTCGCGACCGCGTCCTACAACCTGGCGCTGCTGGCGCTGCTTCACGGCGACCTCGCGCGCGGCTGGTACGGCTACGACCGCCGGTTCGCGGCGCGCGAGGCGCGTCCCGACCGCCGCATCGCCGCTCCCCTCTGGCGCGGCGAGCCGCTGGCCGGCCGCCGTCTGCTGGTCTGGCGCGAGCAGGGGGTGGGCGACGAGATGCTGTTCGCCTCCTGCTACGGCGACCTGATCGACGGCGCCGGCGGCCGGCTGACCATCGAGGCCGACCGGCGCCTGGTGTCGCTGTTCGCCCGCTCCTTTCCGGATGCGGCCGTGCGCGCCGAAAGCTGCGACGCGGCCGGGGGCGAACGCGTCGCTCCCCCCGACGCCGAGGTGCAGGTCCCGGCGGGGTCCCTGGCGCGGCACCTGCGCCCGGAGCTGGGGCGGTTTCCATCGCGTGCCGGCTGGCTCGTGGCGGAGCCGGAGCGGGCGGCGGCGTGGCGGCGCCGGGTGGACGCGCTGGGGCCGGGGCTGAAGGTGGGGATCGGCTGGCGCAGCGGGCTGATGACGCAGGAGCGCAAGGG
>NZ_JBPJSP010000042.1:0-50935 GCF_051225715.1 Azospirillum sp. ST 5-10 | reverse complement strand
GCCGCCGCCGTCGCGTCCGCGGCGTAGTAGAACCAGACCTTCGGCCACTTCACGGCCATGAACGTGCCGGCGCCGGACCCGCTGACCGCCTGCGGAAGCACCACGCGTCCGGAGCGGGCCCGCACCTCCAAGCTGCGCAGGTTCCACGGCACATAGGGCAGTTGGCCGACATCGATCAGGGCATCCGGCATCACGTCTGCTCCAGGATGGACAGCGACACCTCCATGGTGCCGGTGGAGCCCCGCTTGAACTGGAGCGCATCGCCCGCCGCGAGCGTCTGAGGCGCGAAGATCTGCGCCGACTTCCCGGGCGGGATCGCCTCGCCCCCGTTGGTCAGGGGCCGGGCGGTGTTGCTGTCCGAGGCGTCCAGCCAGCGCGCGTAGGGTTCCAGGTCCTCCGACGCGTGGGTGTTCGTGATCGTGTGCGCGAAGCACAGGCCGATCGTCGCCGTCGGCACCACGTAGGCGGAGACGAACGACGTCGAGATGGCGACGCGGGGCGGGGAGACGAAGGTTTCGGGCATGGGGTCACCTGCTCATGGTCAGGGCGAGGACGAGGCCGATGGTGGCGCCGCTGGCGCCGTCGTCGACCAGCCGCACGTTCGTCCCGTCGCACCAGACGTCGCGCGCCTGGCCGTTGGGCACCGACGCGGCCAGGCCCGATCCGGTGGTGAGGATCAGCGCAAAGCCGCCGGTCGTGTCGTTGGAAACCAGGTACCGCTTGGTGCGGGCCGGGATGGTGACGATGCGCGCGGTCGGCGTCATCCCGGTGCACTTCAGGATCGCTTGCCGCGCCTCGTTCTGGATGAACTCGTCGTCGGACAGCGTGACGTCATCGGCCGAGACGTCGACGGTCGCCATGCCGGCGATCATCTCTTCGTGCCGGTCGAACACGGCGTTGGCCTTCTCGCCCCAGGCGTCGTCATTCTCGCCTGCCGCCATCCGCTCCGTTTTCGCCAGCGTGCTGGGGGTACTGGTCATGACGCGAAGATCCTCGCTCTATCGAATGTGCGGCCTGCTGCCGGGCCGCCTAGATCGTCTCGAAACGTGCACCGTCGAACGTGACCATCCCTGTGGCAGGGAACGCCGCGAGGATATGCAGCGTCCCGCTATCGTTCGTGAGGAAGCATGCCGCAGGCTCCCACGTGGGCGTGTAGCAATGGGCAGTAACGTAAACCACCTTCTCCACCGGTCGCGCGCCGACAGGGAATGTGGTGATCAGCGTTCCGGCCGTGTTCGTCCCACCCTGGATTGCTCCTTTCAAAGACACAGACCTGTCGGCATTTAGCCGATAGTACAGGCCTTGTGCGAAGTTGACGTCATTGTCGGCTGCCCAACTGTTTTGAAGCGTCAATTGCTTCCACAGCCCAATCTGAGGCCCGGCCGAGCTGTCACTGATGCGCGGGAACGACGTGAGCGCGCCATCCGTGTAAAGGAGATTGCGCGGACCGAAGCTATGGAAGTTGCCGGCGTCGGACTCAATGACGAGATGGTATTTCCCGTCCGCCTCCGAGACGTACATCGCATTGCGGTCAACGGCGTTGTTCGTCCCGCCACCACGGATGACCACGCACGACACCCTGTCATGCGTGTTCATGTTGTTGCCGATCACCTCGCATGCTGTGCACGCATCGAGGACCACCATGGCATCGTCGGAGCCGGTATAATCCTGGTTCTGCTCCGTCTGGTTCTCCGTCACCTTGACCTGGAAGCCGCTTTCGACCACCACCGCACCACCAGAAGTGGTGATGTTGTTGTGTTCGATGATCTGAGTGGCGGCGCCGGCGATTGGCCGCGTATAGACGCCGACGCCGGCCCCGGTAATGGTGTTGCGCAGGATCTTCAGGCTATCCCCGGACTGGTAGAGACGCACCCCGCCGCCCTGCGACAGGAGCACGTTGTCCGCGATCACCGACGTGAAAAATCCATCGGCGTCCCCGCTCTTGGTCTGGTGGACGCAGAACCCGCCGAACGGCCCGATCCAGTTCCGCTCGATGGCGGACTTTGCCAGAAACTGGCCAGCCCCCAGATCAATGTTGATGCCGTGGCGCGCAGGCGCGCCGGACTGCGGCATGATGCGGACGCCGTGGACGCTCCAGCCGTAGAAGGTGTTCACGTCGTCACCGACGTTGGGGCTCAGGCGGAAGACGTCGATCGTGTCCGGCGTGTCGGACTTGACGACGATTTCCGATTGCCCAAGGGAACACCCGTCCCCGACAATGTTGACCAGGTGTTCCAGAAGAAAGATTTCGGTTCCAGTGGTCGCCCCGACGAGGTACCGCCCCGCCGGAAAGTAGACGTGCCCGCCCACAGCGATGGCGGCGCGAATGGCCGCCGTGTCGTCCGTCGTCCCGTCGCCAGTCGCGCCGAAGTCCTTCACGTTGACACGTTCGGCGAACCGATCGGCGAGTGAACGCGCGGCCGCCGATCCCGTCGCCGTGACCGACGTTGCCGACGCATCGCCGTCCGTGGCAAGCGCCCCAAGCGTGCTTCGACCCGCCGCGGCGTCGGCGTCGTCAAGCAGAGACCGCCCGAAAGCTGTCAGGTCGGTGACGGCGGCAGCGTCGGCAGCCGTGAAGTATGGCAGCTTGTTGGCCGCAGGGGTCACGACGGACAGCGCGGTCAACACTTCGTTGCCCGGTTGCTTGCCGTCCTGAAGGTCGCCGATCAGGTCGGCCAGCGTGCCCACCGTCCCGCCCGTCGGCGTGACGCGGTAGCTGCTCAGGTCCTGGGTGACCGTCTGCGAGACCCCGTCGGGGATGCTCTCCCACGTCGTCATGTCACCACCTCACCCGGGATCGCATCCGCATCGTGCCGCCGCCCCGCTTCGCCCGGTTGTCGGCATCGATCAGGGCTTGCAGGGCCCGCACCTTGAGTGCTCCCCAGGTCGGCACCCGTTCGTCCTCATCCAGCAGCGGCGCCGCCGCTTCCAGCGAGCCGAACAGGTAGGCGTTCGGAGCGGCCGCCAGCAGCCAGTTCGTGGTGACGCTGTCCGACAGGGCCGGGATGGCGCTGTAGTAGGCCAGTTCGCCCGTGTACGAGGCGCCGCCGGGGGCCGGGTAGAAGGCGAGCTGCTGGCCGATCACGGCGAACGCCCGCGGCCTCCCCGTCGCCCAGGTCGCGCGCAGCTGGTCGAACTGCACCTCTCCCAGCAGCTCCAGCGAGCCGCCGCCGTCGCCATTGATCCTGAACGACACCGCCTCGAGGAAGTCATCAGGCGGAAGCTCGTATTCATTGCTGATCGAGGCCGTCGCCCGCTTCACCATCTCCCGCAGCCGAAGCACCTTCCCGGCCTCCACCTCGAACAGGCGGATGAAGTCGGGGATCTGCGTCGTCAGGTCGGACCGATTCAGCCAGTCGGCGACCGACGCCTTGAGCTCCCCATAGGTGCCGAGTGCCATCTCATGGGCCCTCCCACTCCGGCGCCCCGTACTGCCGGCCATCCGGCGCCAGGGCGCACCCGTCCGGGAACCGCAGCGATACGCCGCGCCCCTTGGCGATGCCGAGCAGCCATCGGAGGTTGGCGTGCTGGTAGGCGTAGCCGTCGACCGCGTCGACGCCCCACAGGCCCAGCACGTCCACCCCCTCGGCGACGGCGAGGCCGACCATGTAGGCGATGCTCGAATGGAACTCCCGGCCGCACACCCCGATCACGTCCAGCAGGGGATAGGCGACGCTGCAGGGGATCGCCGGGTGCGCCGCGCGCATGTAGACCGGGCAAGGCGATGCCGCCAGGAACGCCACCGGATCGGACCCATAGCCTTCCGCCGACGGCGTGGCGTGCATCTCGAAATACCGATCGGCGCGCGGCGGAACGTCCCAGGCGAGCGCCCACACCTCCCACGCCGGATCATGCCAGGGGGCGAGGCCGCGGGTGGCCGCCGACCGGCCGATGATGGCGACCTTACGCGGCATCGCTCCGTTCCCGCAGAACGGGCGGCGCGGTCTTCGCCGCGTCGCGCGAGGCGTTCGCCATCGTGTGCGTGTAGTGGATCTCCCCGACGTGCTCGATCCCGCGCGAAAGCACCTGATCGACCATGACGGGGATGCCGGCCTCGCGCAGCTTGCGGCAGAAGTAGACGTCCTCGCCGATGACGCGCGGCGTGCCGGGCGTGTGCTGGAAGCAGAAGAACGGCATGTCGACCGCGTCGTACACCCGCATGTCGGTCAGCATCAGCCCCATGCCGGCGTGGGACACCTCCACCAGCCCGTCGGCGTCGTCGGGCGTGTAGAGGGGGCCCGTGTAGTCCTCGCCGTCGACATAGGCCGTGGGGATCGTCGGCAGGCCGGCCCGCCGCGGGTAGTTGCAGGCGACCACGGGCAGGTTGTGGCGCAGCAGGCGTTGAATGCAGTCGAAGGGCGCCACGATGTCCGAGTCCCACCAGAGCAGGTGCGTCGCCTCCCGGTGCATGGCTTCCGCGACCAGCCGGTGCCGCACGTCGGGCAGGATGGAGCCGGACACCTCCACCACCTCGACGTCCTTCCGGCCGCCCTCGTAGGTGGCCTGGCAGAAGCACGCGACCGTGTTCGCCACGCTCCACAGCGTGCCGGCCGTGACGTTGCCGCCGGTGGGGATGGCGATGACGACGTTCAGGTCCATGGTCACAGCCTCTTGATCCGACCGTGGTACGAGACGCGGAAATCCCGGTTCGCCGGGTCGTTCGCCCACCGTTTCCACGCCGCGTTGTCGTGGAACCAGCCTTCCATGAAGGCCCGGTTCAGGACGTCGAGCGGCACCACCGCCTCGAGCCGCAGCCCGTCCGCCCGCAAGCCGCCTTCGTTGTCGGCCGCGTCCTTCGCGGCTTCCACCAGGCCGGCGCAGTCCTCCCGGGTCTCGACGGTGAAGCCGTCCGGGTGGTCCGGGTCATAGTGGAAAACCTCGGCGACACGGTGGACGCCGAGGTCGTAGTGATCCAGCAGGGCCGTGCGGTTGCTCATGGGCCCCCCGGCCGATCAGGAGGTGGTGAGGTCGGCGGCGACGCCGTGCGCGGCCTCGTTCGACATCTCCAGGCACCATTCGACGTTGAGCATGGCGCGCTCGGCGTCGCCGGTCTTCGCCAGCGGCGTGCGCTTGAACGGGCGCAGGTAGGAGATCTTCGCGTACTCCGGATCGAGCACGAACGCCGACCGCTCCCGCTGGAACCGGTTCGGCACCACGCGCAGGTCCCCGAAGTCGGAGGCGTAGAGGCTGGCGGCCGCCATGATCGTCTTGGCGCTGACGTTCTGGCGGGCGCTCGCGCGGCCGGTGAAGTCGCTCACCTTCTGCTTGTTCACCGGGCCGACCATGATCAGGCTCGGGTTGCCGCCGGAGGCGTAGCACTTCTGAATGACGTCCTTCAGGATCGTCTCGGTGAAGGCGCGCTGCGTGCCGTCGGTGGGCGCGGCGGTCGCGGCGGTGGCCTGCGCGCCGTTGGTGGCCCGGTTGTCGTTGGTCTGCAGCCAGGACTCCAGCGCGCGCGTCTTGCGCGGCGTGGACTGGTCGCCGGCGACCTGCCCCTGGGGCCCGGTCACGATGGCTTCCATGTCGCGCTTCAGCTCCTTGGAGCGCTTCGCCATCTGATAGGCCATCTCGTCCTTGCGGCCGGCCTTGTCGACGGCCTCCTGGGTGCCGCTGACCACGACGTCCTTCTCGGAGATCTGGCAGTAGTTCTGCGCCCGGGTCGTCGGGGCCGAGGTGGAGCCGGTGACCGTGTTCGCCTCGACGACGGCGTTGCCGGTGTTCACCGCGGCCAGGCTGTCCGTCTGCCACTCGTGCAGCACCGCCTTGGCCTTGCCCTTGCCCACCGCCGACATGAACGGCGTGTCGGCCGGGCTGATGTTGTAGATGACGTCCGTCAGGTCCTCGCGGTTGCCCACCGCGTCATAGGTCTTGAACGAGCCGGTGACAGCGGCCATGGATGTGCCCTCCTCAGATCATGCGGCGAAACACCGCGGCGGCGTCTTCCACCCGCCCGGTTCGTGCGAGACGCTCCTTGGCCTTGGTGATCGCGCCGCCGTTGCCGGCCCCCGCCTTGGAGGCGCCCGGCTTCAGCGGCACCGGCCCCGTGTCGGTCCGGTTGCGCCGCAGGTCGCTGCGCTTGCCCACCATCTCGTCGTAGAGCATCGCCTTGCGCAGGACGACCAGGGCCCGGTGATCGGCGACGCCCTCGAGCTCGCGTTCGGTGAAGCCGCTCTTGCGGCCATAGGCGCGGATCTTGGCGACGTCGGCCGTGCGCGTGGCGTCGTCCTTCCACTCCGGAAGCGCCTGGAGCAGCGCCCCGAGCTCGCGCTCACGCATGGCGTCCAGCGCCTTGCCCGCCTCGGCCCGCTGCGCCTCCGTCAGGCGCGTCTGTTCGGCCTCGACGGCGCGCAGTTGCTCCTGCCGCATCTGGTGTTCGGCCCAGGCCGCGGCGAAGCCCTGCGGGTTCTCGGCCCTCAGCCGGTCCCAATCGGGTTCCTGCACGGTGAGCGCCTGCTTGAGCTGGGGGAGCAGTTGCGCATACAGCGCGCGCTCTTCCCGCACCGCGCGGAACTCCGCCTCGACCGCCGGAAGCTGCTGCTGGAACTGGCGCGCGGCGACGTAGCCGCGCACCGCCTCGTCGTGGCTGATCTCGGAGCCGTCGGGCAGCTTCAGCTTGATCGCCGCGGCCGGGGCCGGCGGCTCGCCGCCCTCCCCGCCTTCGTCACCTTCGCCCTCGTCACGGCCCTCGGCGCCTTCGTCGCCCAGGTCCCCGCCCTCGTCGTCGCCGTCGTCCAGGCCGTCCGCGTCGTCGCGGCCGTCACCAGAGTCCGAACCGGCGGACGCATCGTCGCCGTCATCGCTCCCGCCGGAGAAGATGACGGAAAACGCGTCGGCCGCCTGATCGAGGCTCAGCCCGGACTCGCCCGCCGGGGTCTCGTCGTCCATAGGAAGGCTCCATCTCTGGGACCGGGCGCCTCACGGCGCTCAAAGCCATATATGCATCAATGCTTGAAAGCGGTCAAGTATTCCTATCTCCGCGCGCCTTTGCGAACTCACCCCTCGACGACAGGACTCGAAGCTTATCGCGCACGGCGTCAACCGCCTTCAGGCGGACGTAGGCCGCTTCACGCCTGTCCTTCTCGTCGTGCTTGCTGCCCCTGATCTCCGCCAGGCACTCCGCCTCGATGTCGGCCAGGGCCCGCACGAACACCGCGTCCTCGAGGATCTCCTTCGCGCGGCGCCCGGTGCTGATCGCCTCTTCCGCCGTCATCGCCGCCCCCTCTGCCGCTGGAGAGCCGCCAGGATTGGGTTGGCCGGGGTCTCCGGTTGCGCCTCCGTCGGCTTGGCGGCATAGCTCAGCAGCCCATAGTTGGGGCCGAACCACTGGTGTTCGCCGCCGAAGCCGTACTGCCGCAGGTCGCCCGCCGGCATCTGCGGCGTGACCACCGGTGCCGCGGCGCCCGGCGCCGTTCCTGCTGTCGGCGCGAACGGTGCCCCCGCCACAACACCCCCCACGCCGTCGTTGCCGTCGCCCCCGACGTCGGGCCGGCCGGGGTCCATGGCGCCCACGGTGCCCGATGACGCCGGCGCGCCGCCGGCCGTGGTCGTCGCCCCTTGCGTGCCCGTCGTCGCGCCCGTCACCGAGCGCCCGAGCTGGTCCAGCGTGCTGTAGCCCGGCGTGTAGCCGCTCAGCTTGGCGCCCAGCCCGATGGCGGCCGCGACCGGCGCCAGGCCCGCCATGCTCAGCGCGCCGAGCGCCGCGTTCTCCGGGCTGAAGCCGATGGCGCCTTCGCGCATGCCGGTGGTGGTGTTGAGCGCCGTGCCCGGGGCGAAGCCGGCGAACGACAGCAGCCCGCCAAGCGACGGCTGGAAATCGATCGTCGCCGGCGCCCTCGTGTAGTTGTTCACGAACCCCATGTCCACCAGCCCGCCGCCTTCGGTGCCCGCCGGCGCGCCCAGCGTGTCGTATCCGCCGGTGTAGCCGCCCAGCGTGTCGGTGGTGACGCTGCCGCCGATGCCGTCGGCGTAGCCGCCATATCCGCCGTAGCCGTCCCCACCACCGCCGACGCCGGACGTCCCGCCCCCGGCGTCGGACGCGGCACCGGGATCGCCGCCGCCGTTGGCGCTGCCGTCGCCGGAGCCGCCCGGCCCGGAGCCGGTGCCATCGCTGTCCGAGTCCTCGAATTCCTCGGCGCCCGTCTTCGGGTTCCGCGGGCCGGCCTTGTCGCCGACCGTGTAGCGCCGGACATCGAGGCCCTGCTTTTCCAGGAGCCTCAACAGCCCCGGCGTCACGTGCCGGCGGGGAATGACCATCTCGCCGGGCGTGACGTGCGCCACCATGCTGTCGGTCCCCCGGCCGGCCTTGGCCGCCTTCTCGACCGCGCTCAGAAGCCCGCCCCTCATCCCGCCTGTCCTCCCATCTGCACCGGCGCGCCAAGGTTGCTGCCCCCGCCGAGGCGCATCATCATCTCTTCGCGCTTGAGCTGGAATTCCGCGACCATCTGTTCCCGCCGCAACTGCATCTCCGCCTCGAGCTGCCGCTCCTTGAGCCTCAGTTCGGCCTGTTGCTTCTGCGCCTGGAGCTGGAGCTTCGCCATCTCCGCCTGTGCGTCGGCCTGCGCCTTGACCGTCGCCGCGTCGGGCGGCGGCGGCGGTGGCTGCATGTTCGGGTCCACCCGCTGGAAGAACCGATCCGCGTCCTTGAACCCGTAGATGGCGCAGATCTCCGCCAGGGTGTCCCGGAGTTGGCCGAGCGTCACGAGCGGGTTGTTGAGGCCGAACCTGCCGAGGATTTCCCGCTGCGCCTGGAGGATCATCCCGAGGCCCTGCATCCTCTGCTCTTCGGTGCCTCGCCCCAGCCCGACGTTGACGGTCACGTCCATGTCGGCCGCCCACCCCCGCGGGTCCATCGGCACCCACTGCCCGCGCAAGCGGATGGTCTTCGCCCGGTCCTGCCGCTGGACGATCAGCCGGAGAATGCCGCGGAACAGCCTCACCAACCCGTCCTCGGCGAAGTTGCGGGCCAGCATCTCGATTTTGGCCTGGCTGCCGGAGATCGTGGCCGCCACGCCGGCCCGCGTCGTCGACTGCAGCGCATCGGCATCCAGCCCGAGCGTGGCCTTCGACACGCCGGTGCGCCCCTCCTTCACCTCGTCGAGATAGCCCAGCACCGGGAGCGACTGCCCGGCCACGAAGGGCACCGCCACGGGCGCGATCACGCCGGCCGGCGGCCCCTTCGTCCGGATGATGCGCCCGAGATCGGTCGACAGCACCTCGTTGACGTCGACGAGCTGGTTGTCATCCACCGCAAGGCCCGGATCGTTGGCGAGAACCAGGTTGTCGAGGGTCTGGCGCACCACGATGGACTTGATGCGCTGCAGGTCCATGGTGACGTCCGCCACGGACTCCCCGAAGAACTTGTGCGGGGTCAGGAACGGGGTCCAAGAGGCGAACGGGTGGTCATCCACCGGTTCGTCGTGCAGCACCTTGTTGGCGCTGCCGCCCACGCAGACGCGCCGCAGCTCGGCGATGCCGTCGCCGTCGCGGTCGACGAACATGAAGATTTCGGAATACATCACCCGGCGCTGCGCCGGATCGAGGACCGACGCGTCGTTGCCGACGGTCACGTCATCCTGCCGCGCCAGCCTCTCTTCCGACGTGTCCAAGCTGTCGTCGCTGCCGAGCTCCGACACCTCATCCCAATCGTAGCCCATCGCGACCAGGTCGGAGATGGTCACCTCTCGGCGCTGGCCGATCAGGCTGAACTCGGTATCGGACCGGGCGTCCTCGTCGATCAGGAATTCTTCCGGCGGCACCGGCCGGATCGTCACCCCTTCGTCCCATCGGACCGTCCGGATTTCCAGCGACAGCGTCCCGTCCGGCGCCGCGTCCTGCGACACCACCTCGACGTCGGGTTCCGACAGCAGCACCAGGGCCTCTTCCTCGCCCAGGCCGCTGTAGCGGTTCGTGGTGACGCACCGCTTGCGCTCCCACGCATACTTGACCACCCCGACCTTGGACAGGAGCCCGTCCTTCGCCCAGGTGATCAGGTTCCGCCAGCCGGGATTGCGATCGAAGAAAATCCAGTTGACGTAGTCGGTGGCCTGTTCCGCCATCGCCTCGTCTTCGGGCCCGTGCGGCACGAACTCGACCAGCTTGGAGGTGGAGTAGAAGACCCTCGCCAGCGATGGAAGGATGGCCTCGACCGTGTCGCGCACTTCGCGCATCACGGCATCGCTGCGCCCGTCCTGCTCATCGCCGAACGGCTTTCCCAGGAAGTACTCGAGCGCCTTGGCCCGCTCCGGCGCGATGTCCTCTTCCTGGTAGGACACGGCGTCCGTGATCGCCGCGGCGACGATCGCCTGGAAGTCGTCATCGTCCATCGGTTCGGGGCGATCAACCACGGCGCCACCTTCCATTCATTCCGGATCGTGGGTAAATTATCCCATTATTGGCATTATGGAAAGACCTAAGTCCGCGGGTTCATGCGGACACCCGGAAGCCGCCGGACCAAGGGGCGGGAAAAGCCCCTGTAGACGGTGGCATAGCGCAGCATCATGCAGGCGTAGCGCGTCGCCGCCATCAGGTCGTCCCGCTTCTTGACGATCACCCCGTCCTTCCGGTGGTAGAGCCTGAATTCTTCGAACCAGTCCGCCAGATGGTCGAACACCTTGAACCGGCCCGTCTGCATGCGGGTCAGGATGTCCAGGATGCCGGCCTCGACGCCGCTCGACCCGTCGTCGAACGTCGCCCGGTTCGGCAGCATCTTGAGCCCCTGCGCGGCGTACTGCTTCGCGAGCTGTTCGCCGCTGCCCTTGTCGTGCTGCAGCCCGTCGTGCGGCCACGCCCAGGGCAGCCAGGCGCCCCACGGCTTCAGCGCCGCCGCATGGACCATCGGCGTCGCTTCCGGCCGCCGATAGCTCCTGTGGACGTAGACCACGTCCGCATCCCGATCGTGCGCCAGGCCGACCGCGGCCGTCGGGTGCCCCCACCCGAAGTCGAGCCCACCAATCTGCGCCCAATGACCGGGCACGGCGAACGCCGGCACCGCGATGTCGGTTTCCGCCACCTCGGCGAACACCCGGCCGGACCCCAGGATCGGTATCCCCCGCGTGCGCGCGTCGCGCTCGTGCAACGGATAGCTGGCGATGATCGCCGCCTTCTCGTCGGCGGTCAGGTGCTCGACGTCCTCGATCGTCATGTTCGTGACGTGCCGCGCCGGGCTTTCCGGTTCGGGATAGAACATCCCGACCACGTCCGACATGCCGTTGAGCGGCGTGAACGTCATCCACGCAATCCCGCCCGTGGTGTTGGTGCGGGTCAGGCCCTCCGTGTAGATGTCCATGGGCGGCTCTTCGTCGAACCAGACGAATTGCAATGTCTCACTCTGCCACTTTTCACGTCCCATCTCGTAGGACTTGAACGTCAGCGTGGAGTTCTTGCCGCTGACATGCCTGATCGCCACCGTGTCGACCGCGTTGGGGGCCGACCGCGACGACGTCGGTTCGCCGACGATCAGCCTCTTGGGGATCATGCCAGTGCCCAGCGCCGACGGGTCGCCCGGCCGGCCGAGCAGCAGGCGTTGCACGCCGTCCCGCGTGGTGAATGACGTCGGCGAGCCTGCCCACGCGGCGCCGGCGTCCCGGAACCGCCGGCCCTGCCACCACTCCGGATACAGGCCGGTCAGGTGACAGGCAGCCTCATAGGCGCCCGAGTACGTCTTGCCGAGCTGGTTCCCCGCCATCAACAGGCGTTCGCGCTTCGTCGCCCCGGCCGCGTGGAAGGCTGCCTGTTTCAAGTAAGGCCGGTACTCCTCCATCCGCCGGAACGACACCTCCCGGTTGGCGGCGTCCGCCAGGGCGGCGGCGTTCTCCGGCGTCGCCAACTCGACCAGGTCGGGCGGAAGCGCCGGGGGCTTGCGCCGGAAGTTGTCGCCGCGGGGCATGGTCAGGTCCTCCGACGGCGGGCCGCGTCGCGCTTGCCGCCGTCGCGCTGGTGCGGGAACCACCCGCGTGGCCGCTCGCCCTCCACCTTGCCGGTGGCGTTCAGCCGGGCGATCCGTTCGGCGACGCGCGGGGTGTGCTTCGCCCGCGCCAAGTACTCCGCGATCGGCCAGACGCTGAGGCCGGACGCCTCGTCGACGCCGAGGGGCCGGAACGGATAACCGGCAAGCGCAGCGTCGATCCGGGCGCGTTCGGCGACGGTGAACTGGCGCATGGTCAGGCCTCCGACCCGCCGCGCCGGCGCCTCGCCCGCGCCTTGTCCCACAGCGCCTGCACCTCGGCCTCGCTGGCACCCTTGCCAGGGTTCAGCGCCTCCGACAGCCAC
Source organism: Azospirillum sp. ST 5-10 (assembly GCF_051225715.1). Lineage (NCBI taxonomy): Bacteria > Pseudomonadati > Pseudomonadota > Alphaproteobacteria > Rhodospirillales > Azospirillaceae > Azospirillum > Azospirillum sp. ST 5-10. The sequence continues at coordinate 38,668 of NZ_JBPJSP010000042.1, read as the reverse complement.
GCCAGCGCACGGGCGCCGTTGAACGTGCCGTCGGGGTTCTCGGCAGCCTCGCCCAGCGTGTCGGCCTTGCGGGGATCGGTGTTCGGATCGTGTGGCATGGTGGGGTCTCCATCTCAAGGAATGCACGCCTCTCGGCGGGCGGGAGCGGGTGGTCAGATGGTCACGACAACCCAGGCGCCGACGAACACCGCTGCCGACAGCAGCAGCCCGAGCGGCCAGCCGGCGCCGGCGGTGAACAATGTGAACAGCACCCCCGGAATGGCCGCGATGGCTGCCAGATCCAGCTTCTCGCGCGTAGTCATCGGTCACGCTCCCCCAGTGTGGTAACCAACGCTAAGGCGTAGGGACAATCGGGAGCGTGCACCGCGAAATCCTCGTACTCGTCGCACCCGCATTCTGCGCACTTGCCGGTGACGTGACCGCCCATGATCACGATTACATCTTCCGCCGACAACGTTGCCGGCCTGTGCTCGTTCGTCTCCATGCCCATCCTCCTGTCACTCCGCCACCTTGCTGCCGCCCATGCCGGCCAGCGCCACATGGAACAAGCCCATCATCCGCAGTGTGTCCGCCGCTCCCCAGCCGAACACCCGGACGCCGTCGGCGCTCTCCAGCAGCACCGCGACGGACACCGGCTTGCCGTGCTCGCCCGCCTCCAGGTCGGCCGCGAACCGCTTCGCCATCGCCACCACGTCGGCGGCGTTCTCGACCTCGAGCGGCACCACCTTCGGCGCCGCGGGGTCACGGGAGGGGCCGATCATCCCAGCACGTCCCGGCGCAGCCGCTCCAGCAGCCCCACCGCCACGTCGTCCCGCCGCTCCTGCACATGCACCCGCCAGCACGCCGACGTGGACCGCATGGCCTGCAAGTCCAAATCGACCGCCGCCACCCGCCGGTGCCGCCGCCGCTCCATCCGCTTGGACGCATCCACAAGAGGCTCATACAACGAACGCGCCGCCGCCGTCTGCTGACCTTGGGCTTGGTAAAGGGCAAGGTCGTCAACGAACTGACCAGCCGACCGCTCCCGCGGCCCAGGATCAACGCCCAGCACCACGCCAGCAGCCGCATTCATCGCGCACCCCCGCGAACCATCCGCCAGCCCTCGGCGAAGTGGAAGACGCCCGGTCCGCGGTAGAACTCTGCCCCGCACACGGCGCACGTCGGGATCGGGCCACCGAACAGCGGTTCCGGCTGCCGCCAGCCCGTCAGATGGCCGGGGCGTTGCCCGTCCAGGAGCGCCGCGTCCTCGGCGAATTCGCAGATCGGGTGGCCGTTCGTGCAGGTCACCACCTCGCCGGCGCGGGCGTAGGGGGCGCTCACGGCGTCACCAGCCAGCGCAGGGCGATCGCCACCGGATCGGGAGGCAGCGCAAGGCACGTGAGGACGAAGGCGACCAGCGCCAAGTCGACGAACAAGCTGAGGTGTTTTCGCATCCGCGTCGCTCCTGTTGCACTGCACCCGCAAGGGGGCTCATACCGTCGCCGCCCGGGAGCGGGCCCTAGCCCCTGCTCCACCGCCCCGGGGTCGGGGGCACCCCGGGGGGTCTGCGGGCCGCCCGCCCCGTGCATTCCGTCCGCCCGCCTAGGACACCCCCCGAAGTCAGCTAAGAGCCATTACGGAAAATGGTTGCGCTATCCCATTGATAACGCTCACGTTTCCGCTGATTTCTCGTCCTGCGATCCCGTTCCCAATTTGGGCACGCCGTCCTCGGTTTCGACGTCGATCACCGGCCCGTCGCCGTGCTTCTGCGCCTCGGCCCAGGACGCAAGCGCCTTGAGCTCGGCGACCGTCAGGGACTCCAGCGGTGACCTGACGTCCATCTTCCGATCCACGAACATGCCGAGTTCCTTGCCGATCAGCTCCAGCCCGCGGTTGACGGCGCTGTGATCCTTGGCGCTCTTCGCCGACCCCACGTTCGCCGCCAGCTCGGCCAGAACCCATTGCCGGTCAACGGATAGCTGGACCTGCACCTCCCTGTTGATGCCCTCTCGCAGTTCGGTGATGCGCGCCTGCACCTCGGGCCGCTTGAGCGCCTCGCACGCCCTGGCAGCCGCGCCGGCCTTGGCGTAGCCCGCTTCGATCGCGGCGTTCGTGCCGGTTGCGCCACGGGCGTAAGCTCGGGCGAACCTTTCCCACAGGGCGTTGGCGAGAACGGGCATGGTTCCTGTCACATAGGACTGTGGCCTTACGGCAGGACGATGCACCGTTACGCCGCCGCGGTCAATGCGGCGCGCACGGTCCAGAAGGTCTTCTGTTGGGGAAGTTTCGCGCCTCGCACCGAGGTGTCGCCGCGAAAGGGCTTGGGTGCGAAGTCCGCGCGCGAGGGTGCCAGTGCCTAGATGCCACTGTCAATAGGGTTGCAATCCGCGTAGGGTTTCCAACGGGTCCGCCGACCCCCGAACCGGAAACCGGCGCGACTCGGGTGCGCGAACTTCCGGTTGGAGCGCCATGACGGGCGACGAGTTCAGGCGCTGGCGCGACCGCCACCGGATGACCCAAGCGCAGGCCGCCGCCCTGCACGCCGTCACCGAGCGCACCGTGCGCACCTGGGAAACGGCCGCGCCCGACCACCGTGCCGCCGTCCTCTGCGCCGCCTGGGACCTGATGCGGCCCGAGCAGCGCAAGAGGCTGTTCGCCTGGAGCGGACGGCAGGGCGCGACCAAGTGATCGTGCCCTGCTCGGGTTGACCGAAACCGGTCAGGCGTCCTGCTTTGCTTCTTCAGCTACAGCCAGGATCTTCCGCGCCAATCGCTCGGCGCAATCTGCGGGAACGATGATGACCGTGTCCTCTTCTTCCGTTGAGTCTCGTTCCTGCCGGATTACAATGTCGTTGCGGGGGTTCAGGTATACCGCCACGCCTTGAACCGTCCGGATCACAATGTCGTCGACGGTGTCGGTCGATCTCCAATCGAAAGGCTCACTCATGCTCGGTTCTTTCCAATCGGTTGGGCAGTTTGGGCACATCATCGTACTCCAACCATCTCTCCGATCAATTCCTCCTGCGCCTGCCGCTCGGGGCGATCAGGGCGTTTCGTCATAGCGTCCGGTGTTCTTATCCCACGCCAGCCGGGCCATTCCCTTCCGCCCATGGTGCTTGAACCGGACCTTCCAGACATGGATTTCAACATCCGTGGTATTCATGTCCGGCCGATGCACAGTAATTCCGAAATCTGGTATGTTGAAGAAATGGGCAGACCCGGCGATTTCATAGCCTCCCGGAACGCCGTACTTCCTCGTTCCTTGATCCCTCTGTAATTTTTGCGGATGCGCAACCAGAATTACGTTGCAGGCGTGCGCCGCTCCCCACGCTGCCATTCGGCTGAGGCTCTCGGCGACGTACTCCGTCTCCGATCGGTTCCCTGGCCGCTCATGCTCAAGCCGGTTCCACGGATCGATGACCAGCCAGCGGCTTCCCCGCCGCAGGACGGCTTGGCTCGCGCGGTCCAAGATCCAATCCAGCTTGAGCGGCTTGCCCGGTACGTCCGCACGGATGAACGTCGTGTGCTCCGCCAGCCAGTCTTCCGCCTGTTGAACCAGCATGTCGGACATGCAGGGCATGTGCGGCCCGTAGTCGAGGAACGGGGAGCCCGCCCACTTCTCGGCCAGCTTCGCCGCGTGCAGCTCCACCGGGTTGTTCTCCGGAGAACAGATGATCGAGTGCCAGCCCAGCTTGCGCCCGGTGTTTACCAGGACCGCGTCGACCCACTCCGATTTCCCCGAGTTCGGGACGCCGGTGACGACGAACAGCCGCCCGTCCGTCGGGATCTGAATGAACTCGTCCAGGTTCCGGAAGCCCGTGCTGTAGGTTTTGGCTTTCGGCGACCGCCGGAGCCGCAGCAGGGCGCCGGGCTCGAGGTCGTACAGCCCCTCCAGCGGATATGGCCGCGCACCATCCAGGGCCTTGCGCAGCGCGTCCGCCCCGAACCGCACCAGCACTTCGTTGGCGTCCTTGGTCCCCTCCGGCCACCCCACTCGCCAGCAGCGTTCCTTTCCCAACCGCCGCGCCAGCTCTTCGGCCAGAGCATGCCCAGGCCCGTCACCGTCTGTCGCGATGATGTGCTTCCTGACGCGCGCGATCTGCTCCTGATGGGTTTCCAGCGGCGCGAACCGCTTGTCGGACTTGGCCGCCTCCCCGTCCTCCTTCACCTGCTTCGGGGCGCCGTCGGGCAGGCTCACAACGCTCCGATAGCCGGCGGCGAGCGCGGCCAGGACGTCCATCTCGCCCTCAACCCAGATCCAGACGTCTTCGGCGGTTTGGTCGACGTTGTAGAGGCTCCGGAGCGTCTTCGGGTCCTGGGCGAACCGCTTGTCCACGTCCCGGTACTTGTGGTTCACCACCACGCCGTCGACCGTGTAGGGGAAGGCGATGGACGGGACGAGCGGCACCCGCGACCAATCGGGCGGATCGCCGGCCAGGTGCGCGTCCTGCGGAAACCGGACCGCCGTGTGGTAGATCCCCATCTCGTCGACGATCTCCGGCGGGATGCCGCGCGAGGCGAACCATTCTATCATCGCCGCCGGGCGCTGGCGCTGGTCGGGCGGAGGAGCTGCCCGTGCCGGCCGCGGCGTCGGCTTCGGCCGGCTGCCGTACATCGGGCGACCGTCGCGCCCTTGCCGCGGCGCTGGGACGTTCCCTGACCAGTCGCAATGATTGCAGAACCACACCGCCCCGCCGTCGGCGTCCAGCTTGACCGACAGGACGGGTTTGTTCCGGTTCGCCGGCTTCCGATTCGGCGAGCACTGCGGGCAGACCGTGTAGGCGTCCGCCTCGGTGCGGAAGGACTGGCCGCGCATGGGACGGATGCCGAGTTCAGCCAGCTTGGCGACGACGTCGCTCATGGTCACCCCGTGGTATCGAACATAGGTTGCTTGGCCTGGAGGCGGGCTCCAGCATCGGGCGGGAACTTCTGCTCTGTCCTCGGGTCGATGGCGTCGTTCAGCCAGGTGGCACGCCAATCGATCTTGAGCCCCTTCGATCCGGGCCGGCCGCGCCAGAAGTTCTGAAATGATTCCCAGCGCAGCCCCAGGACCCGCCGCGAGAGGAGCGGCAGTTCGTGGCGCTCCCGAGAATGGTTCGCAGCCGCCGCCCACTCATCCGGCAGGTCGCCGTCGGGCACACGGGTTCCGCGGCTGGTCGCCCTCCGACGACCGGTTGCCGGCTGACCGATGTCTTCCAGCCCCAAATCCGGTTCGGCCAAGGGCTCGCCGTCAGGCGAGCGCCCCCCCTCGGGGGGGCTTAGGGGGGAATCTATATTCCCTTCTTTTCCTTGATTCCCTTCTTTGTTCTTGGTCCCGCTTCGGTCCTCCTTCGGTCCCTCTTCGGTCCTGCTTTCGGTCCCGCTTCGGTCCTGCTGCGGTTTGTAGCCGTCCACAACCCCTTGATATTCAGCGTAATTCTCTATGCGCACTACGGTCCCGGCGCGATGCGGGCAACGGTCCCGAAAAAGGGCTATGGTACCATCGTCGACGAGGCGTTGGATGAGCGCCCGGAGCGTGTTCCGGTGCAGGCCGAAATCCTCCGCCAGCACGCGCTCGGCGATGATCAGCTCGCCGACCCTGAGGTCGACCGGACCGAACTTCGTGCCGACGCGCCCGTCGCGCCACTGCGCTGCGCTGACCATCCAGGCGAAGACGCCGGCCTCCGCGTAGTTTCGGAACGCAGGATGATCCCACATCCGTCTGTATAGGCGAGTATAGCCGCCGTCGGAATTCATGACGTTAGGCCTTTCCAGCCTCTTCGGCCATGCGGTCGAAACGTCCGGCAATTTCGCGAACACCGTCGCGATCGAACTGATGATCTGCGGCGATCTCGCGCAGATCCTGAGCAGCCCCCTTCAGCCGCGTCGACAAGTCGACGCGGCTGACGATGCGTCGACGCGGCTCCGCCGGCGGCCCCTCGCCTCCTGGTGGCGCTGTGGCTGTACGCCACCCTGGACGGGGTGGGCAGCGCCCGCACGTTGGCCACGGCGCGGTGCTGGAGATGCTGCTGGTCGACAGCCTCGCGGCGCTGCTGAAGGCCGGGATGGCCAGCCTGGAACGGATCGCCCAGGACGGCATGCGGGCGCACCCCGCGGGAATCACCAGCGTGCCGTCGGTCCGCGGTCGCGAATCCGCGGGAGATCGAATCCCCCCTGGACCGTCGCGACGGCGAGGACCGCGGCGACGCCAGCCGCGAAATCCACCCACGATCGCCGCCGCAGATCGTCGATGGCCGCCAGCATGTACTCGGCGGTGACGCCGCGTGGCGCCTCGACCTCGATGCCGTCGTGGTCCGGCACGACATCAGCTGAGGCGTACATCACGATCACGGCGTGGCCGTCCTCCCCCGGCATGATCACCAGTACTGGCGCGGCAGCGCCAGCGCAGTCGGCGCCGGTCGCGCCGCAGCGCCAGAATCCGGCGCGCGTCTGAGGCTCGCGGTCCACGTCGACCATCATGCAGCCTCCACGTCACGAGCCCGAGCACGCTGCTCGATCCACGCGTCGACCTCCTCCTCGATCCATCCGACGGCACGCTCGCCGAGGCGGATCCGGCGGGGGAACTTGCCGGCGTGCTCCAGGCGAGCTATATGCATCCGGCAGTATCCGACCCGCTCGTACACTGCCGGCCAGCGCAATACCCTAATACCCATGATACGACCTCATGTGACGACATGTATATCTGCGTGCCGCCATCATAAGCCGACTCCCCTGCGTCACCACAACTACGCATCGGGGGGGTATGTTCAGAATCTCCTCTCCACGTCTTGGGGGAAATCTCCCCCTACTTACCCGACCCCTACTTTTCTCTTCAGAGCCTTAGCGATCGCCAGCGGCCCGGCGGAGTTGATGGCGGCCGCGCCGCCGAAAAAATCCGAACATCACTGACGCTTACACAGAGGTTCTCCCGCTGTCGGGTGTTCGGCCACTCGCATTCGATCTTGGCTCTGTGCCCCAAATTGTGCCCCTGAACGCGAAAGGGCCCGCCGAAGCGGACCCTTTTCACTGCCAAACCGTTGATTTTGTTGGTGAGCGCGCTGGGATTCGAACCCAGGACCTACTGATTAAAAGTCAGTTGCTCTACCGGCTGAGCTACGCGCTCCCAAAAGCTTGGGCGGGCCGCACCATAGGTCGGCGCGGCCGTCCGGTCAACCTCCGCCGCGCCGGTTCGCGGGCGGTGCGCCGGCCCTACTCCTTCAGCGTCTGCATGCGCTTGCTGGCGTCGCCGTTGCCGGCCTCGATGGCGAAGCGCTCGCGCAGGTGGACGGCGACGCGCGGGCTGACGAAGTGGTTGATGTCGCCGCCGAGCCGGCCGATCTCCTTGACGAAGCGCGAGGAGATGAACTGGTGCTTTTCCGAGGCCATGAGGAACATGGTCTCGATCTTCGGGTTCAGGCGGGCGTTCATGCCCGCCATCTGGAACTCGTACTCGAAGTCGGAGACCGCCCGCAGGCCGCGGATGATGACGCAGGCGTTCATCTCCACGGCGAAATGCATGAGCAGCGTGTCGAAGGCGCGCACCTCGATGCTGGCGCCGCCGTTCAGCCCGGCCACGTCGTCGCGCACCATCGCCACCCGCTCGTCGGTGGAGTAGAGCGGCCCCTTGCCGGCGTTGCGGGCGACGCCGACGATGAGATGGTCGACCAGGCGCGAGGCACGCTGGATGATGTCCAGGTGACCGTTGGTGATCGGGTCGAAGGTGCCGGGGTAGACCCCGATGCGGCGCGTGCCCATGGATGGTTCCTTCCGCCTCGTCTCAGTCCTTGGGGGCTTCCGGAGCGTTGTCCTCGGCGGTCCCGGTGGCTTCGCCGGAACCGTTGTCGTTGCCGCCGCCGTTCCCGGTCCCGCCGTTGCCGTCGCCCTCGTCGTCGTCGATCAGGGCGATGGAGACGACGCGCTCTTCCGGGTCCACCCGGAACAGGGTGACGCCCAGGGTCTTGCGACCGGCCAGGCGGACGTCGTGGATGGGCATGCGGATCACCTGGCCGCCGTTGGTGACCATCATGATCTGGTGCGCCTCGGTCACCGGGAAGGAGGCGACGATGGCGCCGTTGCGCTCGCCCATCTCCATGTTCCAGATGCCCTGGCCGCCGCGTCCGGCGGTGCGGTACTCGTAGGACGAGGTGCGCTTGCCGAAGCCGCGGTCGGAGACGGTCAGCACGAACTGCTCCAGCCGCTCCAGCTCCTCGTAGCGCTCGGGCGCCAGGGTCACGCTGGCCGACGCCTCGCCCTCGCCCTCCGGCGCGGAGTCGCCGACGATGTCGAGCCCCTTCTCGCGGCGCATCCGCAGGTAGGCGGCGCGCTCCTCGGGCGACGCCCCGACGTGGCGCAGCATCGACATGGAAATGACCTCGTCGCCGTCGCCCAGCCGGATGCCGCGCACGCCCGTCGAGGTGCGGCCGGAGAACACGCGCACGTCCGGCACCGGGAAGCGGATGCACTTGCCGAGCCGCGTCGCCAGCAGCACGTCGTCGTCGGCCTCCGAGCAGGTGCGCACGGCGATCAGCCGCTCGCCCTCCTCCTCCAGCTTCATGGCGATGAGGCCGTTGGAGCGGATGTTGGCGAAGTCCGACAGGCGGTTGCGCCGCACGTTGCCCTTGGAGGTGGCGAACATCACGTGCAGGTCGCCCCAGGTCGATTCGTCCTCGGGCAGCGCCAGCACGGTGGAGATGGTCTCCCCCTCCTCCAGCGGCAGCAGGTTGACGAAGGCCTTGCCGCGGCTCTGCGGGTTGCCCAGCGGCAGGCGGTAGACCTTGAGCCGGTAGACCATGCCGCGCGACGAGAACACCAGCAGCGGCGTGTGGGTCGAGGCGACGAACAGGTCGGAGACGGCGTCCTCCGCCTTCATGCTCATGCCGGCGCGGCCCTTGCCGCCGCGGCGCTGCGCCCGGTAGGTGGAGAGCGGCGTGCGCTTGACGTAACCGGACTGGCTGACGGTGACGACCATGTCCTCGCGCTGGATCAGGTCCTCGATGTCGGCCTCGAACTCGACGTCGAGGATCTCGGTGCGGCGCGGCGTGCCGAACCGCTCCTTCATCTCCACCAGTTCGTCGCGCAGGATGCCCAGCAGCTTCGGCCGGTTCGACAGGGTCTCCAGGTAGTCGGCGATCTGGTCGGTGACCTCCTTCAGCTCGCCGCCGATCTTGTCGCGCTCCAGGCCGGTCAGGCGGTGCAGGCGCAGGTCGAGGATGGCGCGCGCCTGCTCCTCCGACAGCCGGTAGGTGCCGGCCGCGCTGACGCCGCGGCCGGGCTCGTCGATCAGCGCGATCAGCGGCGCCACGTCGAGCGCCGGCCATTCGCGCGCCACCATCTCCTCGCGCGCCTGGGCCGGGTCGGGGGAGCGGCGGATCAGGGCGATCATCTCGTCCAGGTTGGCGACCGCCACCGCCAGGCCGACCAAGGTGTGGGCGCGCTCGCGCGCCTTGCCCAGCAGGAACTCGGTGCGCCGGGTGATCACCCGCTCGCGGAACTCGACGAAGGCGGCGATGATCGACTTCAGCGTCATCGTCTCCGGCCGGCCGCCGTTCAGCGCCAGCATGTTGACGCCGAACGAGGTCTGCAGCTGGGTGTGACGGTAGAGCTGGTTCAGCACGACGTCGGGCACGGCGTCGCGCTTCAGCTCGATCACCACCCGCACACCGTCGCGATCCGATTCGTCGCGCAGGTCGGCGATGCCCTCGACCACCTTGTCGTTCACGACCTCGCCGATGCGCTCCATCAGCTTGGCCTTGTTGACCTGGTAGGGCACCTCGGAGACGATGATCGCCAGACGGTCCTTGCGGACCTCCTCGATCTCGGTCCGTGCCCGCATGATCACCGAGCCGCGCCCGGTGTGATAGGCCGAGCGGATGCCGGAGCGGCCGAGGATCAGCGCGCCGGTCGGGAAGTCGGGTCCCGGCACCAGCTCGATCAGCTCGTCGTCGGTGACGTCGGTGTTGTCGATGTAGGCGCAGCAGGCCTCGATCACCTCGCCCAGATTGTGGGTCGGGATGTTCGTCGCCATGCCGACGGCGATGCCGCCGGCGCCGTTGACCAGCAGGTTGGGGAAGCGCGCCGGGACGACCAGCGGCTCGCGGCTCGAATCGTCGTAGTTCGGCCCGAAATCGACGGTGTCCTTGTCGATGTCGTCGAGCAGCGCCTCCGCCGCCTTGGCCAGCCGCGCCTCGGTGTAGCGCATGGCCGCCGGCGGGTCGCCGTCCATCGAGCCGAAATTGCCCTGCCCGTCGATCAGCGGCAGCCGCATCGAGAAGTCCTGCGCCATGCGGACCATGGCGTCGTAGATCGCGCTGTCGCCGTGCGGGTGATACTTACCCATCACGTCGCCGACGATGCGCGCCGACTTCTTGTAGGGCTTGGTCGAGTCGTAGCCGCCTTCCTTCATGGCGTAGAGGATGCGGCGGTGCACGGGCTTCAGCCCGTCGCGCACGTCCGGCAACGCCCGGCTGACGATCACGCTCATGGCGTAATCGAGATACGAGCGCCGCATCTCGTCTTCGATGGTGACCGGCGCGATGTCGGAGGCGGGAGGGGGCGGTGTCGTGCTCAAGAAGCCAAACTCGTCTTACGGGGACACAAAGGCCGCGGCACCGGGGACTGCCCCCGGACCGGGCCATCTGCCCAATAATATAGGGATTTTTACCAGCTTTCGCATATGCACACAACGCTGTCCGCCGGGAAGCGCCTCAGCGTCGGCTCAACAGCGCGAAGCGGCAGGAAAGGACGCTCACCGATACCACACTCGCGATGAGAATGCCCTCGAAAAGTCCGCGCTCGCCGCGGCCGAGACCGAAGGCGAGGAAGGCGGAGACCGGGATCATCACCACCGCGTACGACAGGAAGTGAAGGACGGTCGGCATCCAGGCGTCGTTGCGGCCGCGCAGGGCGTTGCCCATCACCGTCTGGCCGCCGTCGACCACCACCACCCAGGCGGCGAAGGCGACCAGCGGCACCACGCGGGCGAGCACCTCGGGGTCGCGGGTGTAGACCGACGCCGGCAGGTCCGGCGCCACGTGGTAGAGAACGCCGACCGCGGAGAGGAACAGGCTGCTGACGCACAGGCCGACCCATCCCGCCAGGATCATGCCGCGGCGGTCGCCCTGGCCGTAGGCGACGCCGACGCGCACCGCCGTCGCCGCGGCGAATCCGACCGCCGCCATGAACGGCAGGGCGACGAGGTTGAGGGCGATGGTGAAGGCGCCGAGCGCCAGCGGCGAGATCACGCCGGCGAAGAACCCGAGCGAGGTGAAGGCCAGGCTCTCCACCGCCATGCTGAGGCCGGCGGCGTAGCCCAGGGTGCGCTGGCGCCGCCCGCCGCGCCACCAGCCGGCAAAGCCGCCGCGCACGCCCCAGCGGTCGCGGTCGGGCATCCACCAGACGTAGGCGACGAGTCCCAATCCCATGACCCAGCGCACGGCGGCGGTCGACGCGGCCGCACCCTCGGCCCCCAGCGCCGGCAGGCCGAAGGCCCCCCAGACCAGCGCGTAGGCGAGGCCGGCGTTCAGCAGGTTGGCGGCGAGCATCGTCAGCATCACCGGCACCGGCCGCCTCAGCCCTTCGAGGAAGAACCCGGTCGTCGCGTAGAGCAGCATGCCCGGCGTCCCGAGGCCGAGGATGGCCGTCACCGCCGCGCCGCCGGCGGCGACCTCCGGGTCCTGCCCCGCCGCGCGGTAGACCGGCTCCACCAGGAACGACACCGCCGCCATGGCCAGCCCCAGCAGCAGGGCGTAGGGGACGGAGTTGCGCCACACCGCGCCGCAGTCGCGAGGACGCCAGCCGCCGACGGCGTGCGCCGTCATGGCGATGGTCCCGAGGAGGAGGCCGACCCCGCCCTGGATCATGAGGTTCGCCGGCAGCAGGGCGAGCCCGAAATGCGCGAGGTCCGCCGCGCCGTAGCGCCCGACGATGGCGGTGTCGACCGCCATCATCACGACCAGCCCGGTGCGCGAGACGATCACCGGAGCGGCGAGGCGCGCCGTCTCCGCCGCGTGCGTCCACACGGTCGGCGATCGGACGGGCTGGTCGAGGGGGACGGCCTGGCTATCGGCGGACATCGCGTCGGGCTCGCTGAAAAGTTGCCCATCTTCGCGGTCCGGCGCGCCGCGTCAAGGGCGCTCGCCGACGCCGCCGCGCATCCCTCTTCCCCTTCCGGCACATGCCCCTTGCGCCCCAATGGGTACCCCGGCGTCGACGCCCGTGGCAGCGGGAACAGGGCCGACGGCGGTTGCGTTGTTCTGGCACTCGTTCCCCTTGATCTGAGGAGTTCGCGGCCATGTCTCGCAGCGTTTGGGAAATGATCCGTCCGGCCGTGCTGATCGGCGCCCTTCTGTCGGTCACCGCGCTGGCCACCGCCTGCAACACCATGGAAGGCTTCGGCGAGGACATGCAGTCCGGCGGCGAGGCCATCGAAGACGAAGCGAACTGAGCGGTTCCCGTTGAGCGATCCGATGGCTCCCCGCCCCGGCGAGGTTCCGCCCCCGCCGGGGCCCACCACTCCGGAACCGGGCACCCCGCCGCCCTCGACTCCGGAGCCGCGCGTGCCCCCCAACCCCGGCGTGCCGCCCGAGGTTCCCCCTCCGGCGACCGATCCCATGCCGGGCGAGCCGCAACCGACCCGGGCCTGACCGGGCCCGACCGCTCGGCCCTCCCCCGCCGGAACCTCTTCCGCCCGGCGGGGGAGGGCCGGCCGCATGCCCCGGCCCGCCGCCCACCGAATGGCGCGCCGCGCCGCCGCCCGGTTGCGCCGCTCCGCCCGACGCCGTAGCGTCTCCGGCACGACGGGAACCGGGACGGGACATGACCACAGTCGGCGAGGCGCTCCTCCACGCCTTCGACCTCCACCAGGCCGGCCGCTTCGCCGAGGCCGACGCGCTCTACGCCAGCGTCCTCGAGGCGGCGCCGGGCTTTCCCGACGCCCTCCACCTGCGCGGCCTGCTGGCGGCCCAGACGGGCCGCCTGGAGGTGGCGCGCGCGCGGATGGAGCGGGCGATCGCCGGCAACCCCGGCATCCCGGACTTCCACGCCAACCTGGCCGGCGTGCTGCGTGCCCTCGGGCACGCCGAGGCCGCCGCCGCGCCGCTCGCCCGGGCGGCGGCGCTGCAGCCGGAATCCGCGGGCCGCCGCGGCGCCCTGGCCCGCCACCTGGAATCCCTCGGGCGCCCGGACGAGGCGCTGGAGCACGCCGCCGCCGCCGCCGCCCTCGATCCCGCCGCGGTCGCCGAGCTGAACAACTTCGCCCTGCGGCGGCGCGGCGACGGCGACCTCGGCCGCGCCGCGGCGGCCCTGCGCCGCGCGGCGGCGCTGGCGCCCCTGGCGCCGGAGGTGCGGATCAACCTGGCGGCGGCGCTGGACGCCGCCGGCCGGAAGGCGGAGGCGGCCGCCGCGTTCGGCGCCGCCCTCTGCCTCGTGCCCGACGACCCCGTGACCGCGCTGGAGCTCGGGCGCACCCGCCACGCCGCGGGCGACGGGGCGGGCGCCGAGCGCGCCCTCGCCGCGGCCCGTCGCCTCGCCCCGTCGGCGGCGGCGTGGAACCTGACGGGCTGCGTGCTCAAGGACCGGGCGGCGCTGGAGGCGGCGGCGGCGGCGTTCCGCCACGCCCTCGCCCTCGATCCCGCCCTCGTCGACGCCCTGAACAATCTCGGCAACGTCCGCAAGGGACAGGGCCGGCTGGCGGCGGCGGCGGCGCTGCAGCGGCGGGCCGCCGCCGCCGCTCCCCTGGCCCCGGAGGCGCTCAGCAACCTCGCCGACACGCTGCTGCGCAGCGGCGACCCCGCCGGCGCCGAAGCGGCCGCGGCGGCCGCCCTGGCCCGCGCCCCGGACCACGCCGAGGCGGCGCTCACCCGGGCGATGGCGCTGCTCGCCCAGGGTCGGCTGGCGGAGGGCTGGGAGGCGTGGGACGCCCGCTGGCGGGCCGACGCCCGGCTGGCCGGCCGGCGCCGCCGCTTCCCCCAGCCGCTCTGGCACGGCGAACCGCTGGGCGGCCGACGCCTGCTGGTGTGGGGCGAGCAGGGGGTGGGCGACGAGGTGCTGTTCGCCGCCCTCGTCCCGCTGCTGACGGCGGGCGGCTGGCGCTGCGCCCTGGAATGCGACGCGCGGCTGGTTCCCCTGTTCGCCCGGTCCTTCCCGACCGTGGAGGTGGTGGCGCGCGGCGAGGAGCCGGACGCCCGCCTGCGCGCGCCCGACATCGCCGCGCAGGTCCCGGCGGGCGACCTGCCGCGCCGGCTGCTGCCGGACGCCGCCGCCTTCGCCCGGCTGCGCCCCTCCCTGACCGCCGATCCCGGACGCGTCGCCGCGCTGCGCGCCGGCCGCGATCCGCGCCGGCGGCACGTCGGCATCGCCTGGCACACCACCAACGCCAAGTTCGCCCGCGACCGCAACGTGCCGCTGGAGCGCCTCGCCGGCGCCCTGGCCGGGACGGGGGTGCGGCTGGTCAGCCTGCAGTACGGCGACTGGGACGAGCCCCTCGCCGCCCTCGCCCGGGCCGGGATCGCAACCGTCGCGGCGCCGGGGGTCGACCCCTGGCACGACCTGGACGGGCTGGCGGCGGTGATCGCCGGGCTCGACCTCGTGGTCTCGGTCGACAACGTCACCGTCCACCTCGCCGGCGCGCTGGGCACGCCGACCTGGGCGTTGCTGCCCCACGCGGCCGACTGGCGCTGGTTCCGCGACCGCGCGGACAGCCCGTGGTACCCGAGCCTCAGGCTGTTCCGCCAGCCGGCGCCGGGCGACTGGGAGACGCCGCTGCGGCGGGTGGGCGCGGCGCTGGCGGCCGGCGTTGGGCGGGGCATGCATGATGTCCAGGCGCAAGGATCTGCCAAGGGACGTCAGATCACCGAACTCCGAATTCCTGGTCAGAAGACCCGAGAAGGCGGTTGAGCTGTTCAACAAATGTTACATTGACGGCCGGATTTGATTGACACGCGGCGCCACACAAGAATGCATCACATTCGCTTTGTCGTTGCTCGGTTCATTTTGACAAACCACAACCAATAATATCAGAACAGGGCGACTCCGATGTTTTGATGCATGCAGGATCGCTTCTCATCAGGCGCCGTGCCCGCCGTCGCCCGTTCCGACGGGAAGCGCCGGGCGCGCACCGGTAACTCACGGTTGTCGCACCCCCGCCGGCATCGGCTATGATGGGAGCGGGGCCACCGCGACCGTCGATGGCCGAAGCCGGATCGGGAGGAATGGTGATGAGCGTTCGGGACATGCGGCGCCTGAAGACGGACCTGGACGCCGACGCCGGTTTGCAGGCGCGCGTCGCCGAGGCCCTGTCGGACTCGCCGGCGGCCGCCGCAGCCCTTCTCCAGGGGCTGGGCTACGACGTGTCGACGGAGGACCTCCGGGCGTCCGGTTCCGGGGAGCCGGCCAGTCTGTCCGAAACCGAACTGGACGGTGTCGTCGGCGGTGTCCTGCCCATAAAGAACACCACCTCGCCGTTCGGCTGAGCCCCCGTCGGGATTCGGGAGCCCGGGGGCGGAGCCGTCGCACGCACGGCGCAGGGTTCACGCTGCGGCGGCCTGGAGGCGCGCCCGCTCAAGGCCCCACGGCGCGCCGGGCGGCGATGACGGGAGCGCCGCCCCCGTCAGTCCCGGCCCGCCGACGCCGCCTCGGTGCCGATCGGGAGGGGGCGGTGCGGCCCCCTCCGTCACGGTCGCGCGGCCCCGCATCCGTGCAACGCCGGGCGCGCCGTCCCGGCGGCGGCCCACCGGCAGGCGGCGGGACGGCACCCGGCAGGACTCAGAACGGGATCTCGTCGTCCAGGTCGTTGTGCGCCGGCGGCCGTCCGCCGCCGCCCTGGCCGCCGCCCTGCCCGCCGCCACCGCCGTAGCCGCCGCGGCCGCCGTAGCCACCGCCGCCGCCGCCCTGCGGCTCGTAGCCGCCGCCACCGCCCTGGCCGCCCTCGTCGCGGCCGCCGCCGGTGAAGTCGATCTCGGCGACGCGCACCGACAGGCCGGCGCCGCGGGTGCCGTCGCGCTTCTCGAATTCGCGCAGAGTCACCTCGCCCGACACCACCACGGCCTTGCCCTTGGTCAGGTGCTGCGCCAGCGCCTCGGCGCGGCGGCCCCAGATCGAGCAGTCGACCCACTGGGTGGTCCGGCGCTCGCCGAACCCGACGTCGTTGGCGACGCGGAAGCCCAGCACCTTCTCGCCGCTCTGGGTGGTGCGCAGCTCCGCGTCCGCGCCGAGCCGCCCGGTAAAGGTCCACACGTTCATGTCCAATGCTCTCCTGTCGCGAGTGTCCCGGCATCGCTCCGGCCCGTTCGGCCGCCCGGCGGCGGGGCGGCCGGATGCCGAGGGGTCCAGTCCGCAGGGGCCGGCTTCCACGATCCCGCCGGGCCGGCCCGGCGCCCGTTCCCGAGCGGGGCAACGAAGCACGGGCCGGGCCGCGGGGTCAACCGCCGCCGAAGCGTCACTCCCACCGGCCCGGGCACACCCGCCCGTCCCGCCCAGAAAGAACACTTCGGGAACAAATATAGCAGATCCCGGCCGGCCACGGAAACGGAATCCTGCACCCGCTGCAGGGCAACCCCGCGCCGGTGGCAATCCGCGCCCACCCCGTCCATATCTGTGCCGGCCCACGCCGGGCACCTCGGGCCTTCCCTTCGCCACCACTTTCGGCTAAGAACGCCTCATGAACAAGCACATCAGCGTCCGCGGCGCGCGGGAACACAACCTCAAGAACGTCGACGTCGACCTGCCCCGCGACCAGCTGATCGTCATCACGGGGCTCAGCGGCTCGGGCAAGTCGTCGCTCGCCTTCGACACCATCTACGCCGAGGGGCAGCGCCGCTACGTCGAGAGCCTGTCGGCCTACGCCCGCCAGTTCCTCGAACTGATGCAGAAGCCGGACGTCGAGTCCATCGAGGGCCTGTCGCCGGCGATCTCCATCGAGCAGAAGACGACGTCGAAGAACCCGCGCTCCACCGTCGGCACGGTGACGGAGATCTACGACTACATGCGCCTCCTGTGGGCGCGGGTCGGCATCCCCTACTCCCCGGCCACCGGCCTGCCGATCGAGAGCCAGACCGTCAGCCAGATGGTCGACCGGGTGATGGAGATGCCGGAAGGCACCCGCCTGCTGCTGCTCGCCCCCTTCGTGCGCGGCCGCAAGGGCGAGTACCGCAAGGAGATCCAGGACCTGCGCAAGCGCGGATTCCAGCGCGTGCGGGTCGACGGCACCATGCACGAGATCGACGAGGTGCCGGCCCTCAACAAGAAGCTCAAGCACGACATCGAGGTGGTGGTCGACCGCCTGGTGGTGCGCGAGGGGCTGGGCAACCGCCTCGCCGATTCGCTGGAGACGGCGCTCGCGCTGGCCGACGGCATCGTCTTCGTGGAGAACGCCGATTCGGGCGAGCAGACGGTGTTCTCCCAGAAGTTCGCCTGCCCCGTCTCCGGCTTCACCATCCCGGAGATCGAGCCGCGGCTGTTCTCCTTCAACAACCCGTTCGGCGCCTGCCCGGCGTGCGACGGGCTGGGCTCCAAGATCTACTTCGACCCGCTGCTGGTGGTGCCGGACGAGCGGCGGTCGCTGGCCAAGGGCGCCGTCGCGCCGTGGGCCAACTCCTCGTCCAAGTACTACGACCAGACGCTGGAGAGCCTGTGCCGGCACTTCGGCGTGTCGATGGACACCCCGTGGGCCGACCTGCCCGAGGAGGTGCGCGGCGCCATCCTGTTCGGCAGCGGCGGCGCGCCGGTCACCATGACCTACGACGACGGCCTGCGCCACTACCAGACCCACAAGGCGTTCGAGGGCATCGTCAACAACCTGGAGCGCCGCTACCGCGAGACCGACAGCTCCTGGGTGCGCGACGAGCTGAGCAAGTACCAGTCCTCGCAGCCCTGCGAGACCTGCAAGGGGGCGCGCCTGAAGCCGGAGGCCCTGGCGGTCCGGATCCGCGACCTCCACATCTCGGCCGCCGCCGAGATGTCGATCGCCGAGGCCGGCCGCTGGTTCTCCACCCTCAACGAGCACCTGCGCCCCAAGGACCGCGAGATCGCCCACCGCATCCTCAAGGAGATCAACGAGCGCCTGGGCTTCCTCAACGCGGTCGGGCTCGACTACCTGACCCTGGCGCGCGGCTCCGGCTCGCTGTCGGGCGGCGAGAGCCAGCGCATCCGGCTGGCCTCGCAGATCGGCTCCGGCCTCACCGGCGTGCTCTACGTGCTGGACGAGCCGTCCATCGGCCTGCACCAGCGCGACAACGACCGCCTGCTGGCGACCCTGCGGCGGCTGCGCGACCTCGGCAACACGGTGCTGGTGGTGGAGCACGACGAGGACGCCATCCGCTCCGCCGACTACCTCGTCGACATGGGGCCGGGGGCGGGCGCCCACGGCGGCACGGTGGTCGCCCAGGGCACGCCGGCCGAGGTGCAGCAGAACCCCGCCAGCCTGACCGCCCAGTATCTCAACGGCAGCCGCGGCATCCCCGTGCCGGCGACCCGCCGCCCCGGCCACAAGGGCCAGTTCCTGGAGGTGGCGGGCGCACGCGCCAACAACCTGCGGAACGTCACGGCACGGGTGCCGCTGGGCACCTTCACCTGCGTCACCGGCGTGTCCGGCGGCGGCAAGTCGACGCTGGTGGTGGAGACGCTCTATAAGGCGGTGGCGCGCTCGCTGATGGGCGCGCGCGAACACCCGGCCGAGCACGACGCGCTGCACGGCCTGGAGCACCTGGACAAGGTCATCGACATCGACCAGTCGCCGATCGGCCGCACGCCGCGCTCCAACCCCGCCACCTACACCGGCGCCTTCACGCCGATCCGCGACTGGTTCGCCGGCCTGCCCGAGGCCAAGGCCCGCGGCTACGGCCCCGGCCGCTTCTCCTTCAACGTCAAGGGCGGGCGCTGCGAGGCGTGCCAGGGCGACGGCGTCATCAAGATCGAGATGCACTTCCTGCCCGACGTCTACGTCACCTGCGACGTCTGCCACGGCAAGCGCTACAACCGCGAGACCCTGGAGATCCTCTACCGCGACAAGAGCATCGCCGACGTCCTCGACATGACCGTCGAGGAGGGCAAGGACTTCTTCAAGGCGGTGCCCGCCATCCGCGACAAGCTGGAGACGCTGGAACGGGTCGGTCTCGGCTACATCCACGTCGGCCAGCCCGCCACCACCCTGTCGGGCGGCGAGGCGCAGCGGGTCAAGCTGTCGAAGGAGCTGAGCCGGCGGGCCACCGGCCGCACCCTCTACATCCTCGACGAGCCGACGACCGGCCTGCACTTCGCCGACGTGGAGAAGCTGCTGGAGGTCCTCCACGCCCTGGTCGACCAGGGCAACACGGTGCTGGTGATCGAGCACAATCTGGAGGTCATCAAGACCGCCGACTGGATCCTCGACCTCGGCCCGGAGGGCGGCACCGGCGGCGGCGAGATCGTCGCCGAGGGCACGCCGGAGGACGTGGCGCGGGTCGAGCGCAGCTACACCGGCCACTACCTCGCGCCGTACCTGCAGGCGCGCCCGAAAAGGAAGAAGCGGGCATAGCACGGGTCCCGCCGCGACGGTGCGCAGGCCGGGTGGCGCCCGGCCTACGCCACCAGCACCGGCAGGGTCCAGGGTGAGACGGCGATCTCCGCCGGCAGGCGGGCGATGACGTCGCCGTCGCCCTGCACCGCGTCGCCGGCCGGCCCCTCGATGACGACCCGTTCGGCGGGAACCACGACGAAGTCGCGGAAGTGCTTCAGCCGTCCCGCGGTGACGCCCCAGACGTAGCGGATGGCGTTCCAGCGCCCCAGGCCGGGGAACAGGCAGACGTGCAGGCGCGGGTCGGTCAGGCAGGCGTCGGGGGCGCAGACGAAGGTGCCGCCGTAGAAGTGGCCGTTGGCGACGATCACCGACGCCACCTCGTGCACCGTTCCGTCCACGGTGACGCGGTAGCGGCGCTCCCGGTCGGCCGCCAGTTGGCTGAGCGTCTCCAGCACGTAGGCCCCCTTGCCGATCAGCCGCTTGACGCCGGAATCCACCCGCTCGACCACCTGGGCGTCGAGGCCGGCGCCGGCCATCATGGCGAAGCAGCGGCCGTTGGCGACGCCGAGATGGATCGGCCGCTCGGTCCCCATGGCCAGCACGCCGGCCGCCGCCGCGGGGTCCAGCGGCAGGGCGAGTTCGTGGGCCAGCACGTTGGCGGTGCCGAGCGGCACCACGCCGAGCGGGATCGCCGCGGCCTCGGGCCCGCGCGCCGCCAGCCCGTTGATCGCCTCGTTGATCGTCCCGTCGCCGCCGGCCACCGCCACGGCGTCCCACGACCCCGGGGCGAGGCTGCGGGTCAGCGATTCGGCGTCGCCCCGGCCGGTGGTGGCGTGGACGGTCACCGCCGCCCCGTAGCGCTGCGCCAGCGCCTCCACCGCGGCGCGCAGCCGCCGCGTGCGCCGGGCCCCGGCCACCGGATTGTGGATCACCAGGACGCGGCGGCGCGGCAAGGCGGTCGGCCGCTGCACGAGTTCAGCAGAGAGAGCCTTCAACGGTCGTTCCTTCCACGGCTGCGTTCGCCAATGTTACGAAACTATTACAATAAAAAGAAAGCATCGTGACGAATATATGCGCCTTGCGCAAAATGATGGCGTGGTTAGTTCGTCCTTCTGAGAAGGATTGTCAAGGGGCACATTTAGATGTATAGCGACCTTCATCTGACAATCCCTTGTCGCACCAGGGACGGAGTGCGGATATGGACGGACCCTTTGGCGTGAAGCGCTACCGGAGCATCTGGATCTCCGATGTCCATTTGGGGACCCGGGGCTGCAAGGCCGATTTGCTGCTCGACTTCCTCAAGCACAACGAGTCGGACTACCTGTACCTGGTCGGCGACATCGTCGACGGCTGGCGGCTGCGCAAGAGCTGGTACTGGCCGCAGGCCCACAACGACGTCGTCCAGAAGATCCTGCGTCGCGCCCGCAAGGGCGCCCAGGTCGTCTACATCCCCGGCAACCACGACGAGGCGGCCCGCGAGTACGTCGGGCTGCAGTTCGGCGGCGTCCAGGTGATGGAGGAGGCGGTCCACGTCGGCGCCGACGGGCGGCGCTACCTCGTCATCCACGGCGACCAGTTCGACGCCGTGGTGAAGTACGCCAAGTGGCTCGCCCTGATCGGCGACCACGCCTACGTGATCCTGCTCAACGTCAACACCGCCTTCAATTGGGCCCGCCGCAAATTGGGCTTTACCTACTGGTCCGTATCCGCCTATCTCAAGCACAAGGCCAAGAGCGCGGTGGAGTACATCGGCAAATACGAAGAGGCTTTGGCCGAGGAGGCGCGGCGGCGCGAGGTTGACGGCATCATCTGCGGCCACATTCACAACGCAGAGATGCGGGACATGGAAGGCGTACTCTATTGCAACGACGGCGATTGGGTCGAATCCTGCACCGCTTTGGTCGAGCACGACACCGGCGAGCTGGAAATCATCAACTGGGCGGAAGTCTTGCGTCGCCGGGACACGGTCAAGGCGGCCGCGTGAACATCCTGATCGTCACCGACGCCTGGCACCCGCAGGTCAACGGCGTCGTGCGCACCATCGCCACCGTGCGCGCCGAGCTGGAGCGGATGGGACACGTGGTCGAGGTGATCGGCCCCGACCGCTTCCGCACCATTCCGATGCCGACCTATCCGGAGATCCGCCTGGCGCTCGGTGCCGGCCGTCGCCTGCCGGCGATGATCGACGCCATCCGCCCCGACTGCATCCACGTCGCCACCGAGGGGCCGCTGGGCCACGCCGCCCGGCGCTACTGCCTGAAGCGGGCCATCCCCTTCACCACCGCCTACCACACCCGTTTCCCCGAATACGTGCGCGACCGCGTGCCGATCCCGCTGGCCGTCAGCTACGCCGTGGTGCGCCGCTTCCACAAGCCGGCGGCGGCGGTGATGGTCGCCACGCCGTCGATCGAGCAGGACCTGAAGGCGCGCGGCTTCACCAACATCCGCCGCTGGACCCGCGGCGTCGACACCGAGCTGTTCCAGCCCCGCGACCACGACGTTCCGGCGCTGCTCGCCGCTCTGCCGCGGCCGCTCCTGATGTATGTCGGCCGGGTGGCGGTCGAGAAGAACCTGGAGGAGTTCCTGAAGATCCCGGGTCTGCCGGGCACCAAGGTGGTGGTCGGCGACGGCCCGGCGCGGGCCGAGCTGGAGGCGAGATATCCCGGCGTCGTGTGGTGCGGCGCCAAGCACGGCGAGGAGCTGGCGCGTCATTACGCCGCCGCCGACGTCTTCGTCTTCCCCTCGCGCACCGACACCTTCGGGCTGGTCCTGCTGGAGGCGCTGGCGTCCGGCGTGCCGGTGGCCGCCTACCCCGTGCCGGGGCCGCTCGACGTCATCAACGGCACGCCGGTGGGCTGTCTGAACGCCGACCTGAAGCACGCCATCGAAAGCGCCCTGACGGTCCCCCGCGACCGCTGCCGCGAATACGCCCTCGGCTTCTCCTGGCGCAAGTCCGCCGAACAATTCCTCGCAAACCTGCGACCGTTCACATAGGTGCGGATCGAGAACGCGAAGTATGCAAGAATTCAAGGTCTGTGTCTCGCACAGATTACTCTGCGTATTCCCTGCTTTACCAGCGGCACGTTGAAATTTATCAGGAGACCAAGCCGCAGCCCCGTCAATTTGAGATACGTGTATAGTTGAACCTCGTGGAGCTGCAGAAGCAGCTCGACAGCCTTCAGCTCGACGATAACCGAATTTTCGACCAGAAGATCGAGGCGAAAACCGGCCTCGATGAAGCGGTCCCGGTAGCGCAGCGGGACGGTCTTCTGCCGTTCGCACGCCAGTCCACGCGCCCACAGCTCGGCGGCGAGGCATTCCTCGTACGCCGATTCCAGGAGCCCAGGGCCAAGCGCACGATGCACTTGGACCGATGCGTCCACAATTTCGGTTGCAACACTCTCCGTTCTGTCGTCCGGTGCCACCGCACACCCCCTTCCTGCACGTCGCCTGCGCGCATATTGCCTTTCATACTTCCATTCTTCGCGTTTTTCATGAACATCTCCCCTAGGCATCCCGGCGCTTCGATTCCCGCCCCTCGGCGTGCTAAGGTCCGGCCGCCGCGGGGGAGACTGGCGGCGCGCGTGACCAGAAGCTTCCGATCCACATGCTCCACCTCCTGTACCGCGGCCTGACGACCATCGCCGGGCCGGCGGTCCGCCTGTACCTCGACCGCCGCCGCGACGCCGGCAAGGAGGACCCGGCCCGCCAGGGCGAGCGGCTGGGGCATCCGGCCCACCCGCGCCCGGACGGTCCGCTGGTGTGGGTGCACGCGGCCAGCGTCGGCGAGGCCAATTCGGTCCTCGTCCTGGTGGAGCGGCTGCTCGCCGACTGTCCCGGCGCCCACGTGCTGATGACGACGGGAACCGTCTCCTCCGCCGACCTGATGGCCCGGCGCCTGCCGCCGCGGGCCTTCCACCAGTACGTGCCGGTCGACCTGCCGGCCGCGGTCGACCGCTTCCTCGACCATTGGCGCCCCGACCTCGCCCTGTGGATCGAGTCCGAGATCTGGCCCAACCTGCTGCACGGCATCCGCCGCCGGGCCATCCCCGCCGCCCTCGTCAACGCCCGCCTGTCGGCGCGGTCGTACGCCCGCTGGCGGTGGCTGCCGCGCGTCTCCACCGACCTCCTCTCCACCTTCCGCATCGCCCTGGCGCAGACCGAGACCGACGCCGAACGGCTGCGGGCGCTCGGCGCGCCGGCGGTGTCCTGCGTCGGCAACCTGAAGTTCTCCGCCGCCCCGCCGCCCGCCGACCCGGCGGCGCTGGCGGCGCTGGCCGCGGCGGTCGCCGGGCGGCCGGTCTGGCTGATGGCCAGCACCCACGCCGGCGAGGAGGAGATCGCCGCCGGCGTCCACGCCGCCTGGGCCGATCGCCTGCCCGGCCTGCTGACCGTGGTGGCGCCCCGCCACCCGCACCGCGGCCCGGCCGTCGCCGAGGCCCTGGCCGCCCGCGGCCTCGACGTGGCGCGCCGCGCCGCCGGCGCCCTGCCCGGCCCGGCCGACGCCGTCTACGTCGCCGACACGCTCGGCGAACTCGGCGTGCTCTACCGGGTGGCGCCGGTGGTGTGCATGGGCGGCTCCTTCGTCCCGCACGGCGGCCAGAACCCGGTGGAGCCGGCGCAGCTCGGCTGCGCCGTGCTCTACGGCCCGCACATGTGGAACTTCGCCGAGATCACCGACCGGCTGGAGGCCGCCGGCGGCGCCCTGGCGCTGGCCGACGCCGCGGCGCTGGGCGACGCAGTCGGCCGCCTGCTCGCCGACGCGGCGGCCCGCGCCGCGGTGGTCGACGGCGCGACGCGGGTGACCGCCGAGAACGCCCGCATCGTCGACCGCGCCATGGCGGTGCTGGCGCCGCTGCTGGCGCCCCTGCACGGCCGGACCGTCACGCCATGAGGACGCCCGCCTTCTGGTACCGGCCGGCCGGCGCCCTGGCCGGCCTGCTCACCCCGGCGGGCGCCCTCTACGGTCTCGCCGGCCGGCTGCGCCAGGGCCGTGTCGCCCCGCAGCGGGCCGCCGTGCCGGTGCTGTGCGTCGGCAACCTGGTCGCCGGCGGCGCCGGCAAGACGCCGGTCGCCATCGCGCTGCTCGCCGCGCTGGCCGACCGCGGCATCGTCGCCCACGCCCTGACGCGCGGCCACGGCGGCCGGGAACGCGGGCCGCTGGCCGTCGACCTCGCCCGCCACGACGCCGCGGCGGTGGGCGACGAGGCGCTGCTGCTCGCCGCCCACGCGCCGACCTGGGTGTCGCGCGACCGCGTCGCCGGGGCGGCCGCGGCCGCGGCCGCCGGCGCCGGCGCCGTCGTCATGGACGACGGCTTCCAGAATCCGCACCTGCACAAGGACCTGGCGCTGGTGGTGGTCGACGGCGCCGTCGGCTTCGGCAACGGCCGCCTGATCCCCGCCGGTCCCTTGCGCGAGCCGGTGGCGCGGGGCCTCGCCCGCGCCGACGCCGTGGTGGTGACCGGGGAGGACCGCGCCGGCGTCGCCGCCCTGGCCGCTCCCCTGCCCGTCCTGCACGTCCGCCTGCAGCCGGCCGCCTCGGCGGCCGGCCTTGCCGGCCGGCGGGTGCTCGCCTTCGCCGGCATCGGCCGGCCGGAGAAGTTCGTCGCCACCCTGCGCGAGATCGGCGCCGTCGTCGTCGACGCCGTCGCCTTCCCCGACCATCACCCCTACGCGCCGGACGAGGTGATGCGGCTGATCGACCGCGCCGCCGCCCGCGGCGCGGTGCCGGTCACCACCGCCAAGGACGCCGCCCGCCTGCCCGAGGAGGCGCGCGCCATGATCCGCGTGGTCCCGGTGCGGGCGGTGTGGCAGGACGCCGCGGCGCTGGCGGCGCTGCTCGACCGGGTGGCGCCGATGGGAGCCGCCTGATGGCCCGCCCCCGCAGCCCGGTCGCGCGCTGGCTGACCCGCACCCTGTTCCACCCCCTGGAGGCGGCGCTGGCCCTCGGCTTCTGCGCCCTGTTCCGGGCCCTGCCGGTCGACGCCGCCTCGGCGCTGGGCGGCTGGATCGGCCGCACGGTCGGGCCGTGGCTGCCGGGCACCCGGCGCGCCCGCCGCAATCTCGTCCGCGCCTTCCCCGAGAAGACGCCCGCCGAGGTCGCGCGGATCATCCGCGGCATGTGGGACAACCTCGGCCGCACCATGGCGGAGTACCCGCACCTCGACACGATCGTCACCACCGGCCCCGGGGGCCGGACCGAGGTGCGGGGCGCGGAGCACGTCGACGCCCTGCGCGACGACGGCCGCGCCGGCCTGATGGTGTCCGGCCACCTCGCCAACTGGGAGGTCCTGCCGATGGCGGCGCGCGAGCGCGGGCTCGCGCTGGCGGTGGTCTACCGGGCGCCCAACAATCCCATGGTGGACCGGCTGCTGGTGCGGCTGCGCGGGGCCGCCGCCGCGACCCTCCTGCCCAAGGGCGCGGAGGGGGCGCGGGCGCTGGTCCGCCTGCTGGCCAAGGGCGGCCACGCCGGCCTGCTGATCGACCAGAAGATGAACGACGGCATCGCCGTCCCGTTCTTCGGCCGCGACGCCATGACCGCCCCCGCGGCGGCCCAGCTCGCCCTGCGCTTCGGCATCCCGCTCCACCCCGTGCGCACCGAGCGGCTGGGCGGCGCACGGTTCCGCGTCACCGTGCTGCCGACCCTGGACGTGCCCGCCACCGGCGACCGGTCCGCCGACGTCCGCGAGGTGATGGTGCGGCTGAACGCGCAGCTGGAAGCCTGGATCCGCGAGCGCCCGGAGCAGTGGCTGTGGCTGCACCGGCGCTGGCCGGACTGACGGCGGCACCCCTGCGCGCATCGCATGGGACAACGGGCCGCCGGAACGCTAGGCTTCGCCGTCCCTCCGTTCCGCGACCGCACGCCAGGACGCCATGCCGCTCGATCCCCACCTGCTGCAACTGTACCTCGTCGCCGCCCTGCTGCTGATCGTGGCGCCGGGGCCGGATTCGCTGCTCGTGCTGTCGCGCAGCCTGAGCGACGGACGGCGGGCCGGCTTCGTGGCGACCGCCGGCATCACCGCCGGCAACCTGATCCAGGCGCTGCTCGCCGCCGTCGGCGTGTCGGCGCTGATCGCCGCGTCGCCGCTCCTCTTCGACGTGCTGCGCTACGCCGGCGCCGCCTATCTCGCGTGGATCGGCGGCCGCGCCCTGTGGGCCGCCGTGGCGGCGCGGCGGGGGGGACACACGGCCGTGCCGGCGGCGGCGCCCGCCTCGATGCGCGCGGTCTTCGCCACCGCCCTGCTGACGAACCTGCTGAATCCCAAGGTGATCCTGTTCTATCTCGCCTTCGTGCCGCAGTTCGTGGCACCGGAACGGGGAGCGGTGGCGCTGCAGACCTTCCTGCTCGGGCTGATCCTCGGCGCCGGCGGCTGCCTCTTCCTGCTGGCCATCGCCGCGGCGAGCGCCGGCGCGGCGCGCGCCGTGCTGACCAGCCGGCGCATGCAGGTCGTCCTCGACGGCCTGTGCGGCGTCCTCTTCCTCGGCTTCGCCGTGCGCCTGCTGCTGACCGAACGGCGTTTCGCCTGAGCGGCGGCGATCCGCCGGGGCCGGTGCCGAGACAGTGGACGGGGCCGACCCCGGGTGTCATAGTGCGCCCGCATTTCCTGGGGCCCCTCGCGGGCCGGAACCCCGAGTACGGCCGACGATGAGCGAAAAGATCTCCCTCATTTCCCGGATGGCCAACATCCACATCAACTTCGTAACGTGGCGCCGGGGAGCGCTGGTCGGCACCGACCGCTTCGGCAACAAGTACTACCGCGACAAGAAGGCCAACGGGTCGCGGCGGGAGCGGCGCTGGGTCATCTACGCCGGCGAGCCGGAAGCCTCCAAGGTGCCGCCGGAGTGGCACGCCTGGCTCCACCACACGGTGAAGGAGCCGCTGGCCGAGAAGAACAGCCCCTACCACAAGCCGTGGCAGCAGGAGCACGAGCCGAACCCGTCGGGTTCGCTGCACGCCTACCGTCCGCCCGGCCACGTGCTGGAAGGCGGCGAACGCATGCGCGCCACCGGCGACTACGAGCCCTGGACCCCGGCCTGAGGCCGGGTCCGTACGAGCCAACATCCCCGGCTCCCGTGCCGGGGCCGCGGCAGGAAACTCCCATGCGCCGGAACGTGATCGAAACCGTGCTGGGCGGCGTCGTGCTGGTCGTCGCCGCCTTCTTCCTCGTCTTCGCCTACACGAGCGCCGACCTGCGCCGCGTCGACGGCTACCCGCTGACCGCCAACTTCTCCAGCATCACCGGCCTGCAGAACGGCGCCGACGTGCGCATCAGCGGCGTCAAGGTCGGCACGGTGACCGGTCTGACCCTCGACCCCGCCAGCTACCAGGCGGTGGTGCACCTGTCGGTCGACCCGGACATCCAGCTGCCGGCCGACACCGCCGCCATCGTCGCCAGCGAGAGCCTGCTGGGCGGCAAGTTCCTGTCGCTGGAGCCCGGAGGCGAGGAGGAGAAGATCGCCGCCGGCGGCCGCATCCAGTACACCCAGAGCACCCCCGGCCTGGAGCAGCTCCTGGGCCAGGTGATCTTCAGCCTGCAGAGCGGCGGCAACAGGAACGACGGCGGCGGCGAAGCGCCGAAGATGTGACGGGCCGCCCGCCGCCTCACACCGCGAGCAGCAGCACCAGCAGCCCGACCAGCAGGACCGCCCCCAGGATGATGCTGGTGCGGCCGAGCCGGCCGGTGCTGTCGACATCGGTGTAGGGACCGCCGCCGCCCGTCGCCTCGGGGCGGTGGTCCGACGCGGGGTCCCGGCCGGACGCTTCCGGACGCTGTGCCATCGCGCTCTCCTTCCCGTTCATGACCGTCGCCAGGGCCAACAGGCGCGCGCCGCGCGCCGTTGCGGCCATGCCGGGCGCCGCACGCCCGCCGCGTTCCAGCGCCCCTTCCCCGGACGGCGTCCTATTCCTCGCCTTCGTCCGCCTTGAACAGGAAGTCGATGTCGTCGCCGGCCAGCGCGCCGGCCAGGCCGGCGCCCTCCACCATGGCGGCGGACAGGTTGCCCTTGCGCCGCTGCAGCTCGAGGATGCGCTCCTCCACCGTGCCGGCGGCGATCAGCTTGTAGACGAAGACCGGCTTGTCCTGGCCGATGCGGTAGGCACGGTCGGTGGCCTGGTCCTCGGCGGCCGGGTTCCACCAGGGATCGTAGTGGATCACCGTGTCGGCGGCGGTCAGGTTCAGGCCGCGCCCGCCGGCCTTCAGGCTGATCAGGAACACCGGCACCTCGCCGGCCTGGAAGCGCGCCACCGGCGTGGCGCGGTCCGCCGTCTGGCCGGTCAGCTCCACGTAGGCGACGCGCGCCTTGTCCAGCTCCGCCTTGATCAGGTCGAGCATGGCGGTGAACTGGGAGAACACCAGGATGCGCCGCCCCTCCGGCACCATCTCCGCCAGCATGGCGGTCAGGCTCTCCAGCTTGGCGCTCTCGTGGACGCTGCGGGCCGCGGGAATCTTCACCAGACGCGGGTCGCAGCACACCTGGCGCAGCTTCAGGAGGGCGTCGATCACCGTGATGGCGCTGCGCGACAGGCCGCTGGCGGCGATGGCGGCGCGCACCTTCTCGTGCACCGACAGGCGGATCGTCTCGTAGAGGTCGCGCTGGGCGCGGTCGAGATCGATGCGCAGCACGATCTCGGTCTTGGGCGGCAGCTCCTTCGCCACCTCCGCCTTGGTCCGGCGCAGCAGGAAGGGGCGGATGCGGCGCAGCAGCAGCTTGGCGCGGGTGGCGTCGCCGCGCTTCTCGATGGGGGTGCGGAAGCGCTTCTGGAAGCCCTTGCGGTCGCCCAGCAGGCCCGGCATCAGGAAGGCGAACTGGCTCCACAGCTCGCCCAGGTTGTTCTCCACCGGCGTGCCCGACAGGCACAGCCGGTGGCGGGCGCGCAAGGTGCACACCGCCCGCGTCGCCTTGGAGTCCGGGTTCTTGATCGCCTGCGCCTCGTCGAGCACGACGAGGTGCCAGGTGCGCCCCTGCATCACCTCGGTGTCGCGGGCGACCACGCCGTAGGTGGTGACGACGATGTGGGCGCGGTCGATCTCGTGGCGCCGCCCGTGGCGGTCCAGCCCGTGCAGGACCAGCACCCGCAGGTGCGGCGTGAAGCGGCGCGCCTCGTCGACCCAGTTGGGCACGAGGCTGGTGGGGACGACGATCAGGCAAGGGTCGGTCAGCCGCCCCTCCGCGTGCTCCAGGGCGACGTGGGCCAGGGTCTGGGCCGTCTTGCCCAGGCCCATGTCGTCGGCGAGGATGCCGGCGACGCCGCCGGCGCGCAGGCTCTGCAGCCAGGCCAGGCCGTCGCGCTGGTAGTCGCGCAGGGTGGCGCGGAAGGAGGCGGGCACCTCGACCGCCGGCAGCGCCCCGGCGTCCTGGATGCGGCGGAGATAGGCGTCGATCCGCGGCGATTCGTCGGGGCGGCGGGCGATCAGGTCGTCGATGTCGACCAGCGCGTCGGCTTCCGCCAGCGGC
The DNA here is from genome assembly GCF_051225715.1 of Azospirillum sp. ST 5-10. Classification (NCBI taxonomy): domain Bacteria; kingdom Pseudomonadati; phylum Pseudomonadota; class Alphaproteobacteria; order Rhodospirillales; family Azospirillaceae; genus Azospirillum; species Azospirillum sp. ST 5-10. The sequence continues at coordinate 8,767 of NZ_JBPJSP010000042.1, read as the reverse complement.
ATGCGCAGGGCTCCGTCGGCGCGGGTGCCGGCGGCCAGCATCGCCTCCAGGACGCTGAGGAGCCGCTGCACCCGGTCGGCCGGCAGGGCCAGCACGGTGCCGTCGTCCAGCACGATGTGGGCGCGCCCGTCGACGACGCGGGCGGCATCCATGCCGCCGCGGTCCACCAGCAGCGCCAGGATCGGCAGCAGCGGCCGCCGCTCCCCGTCGATCTCGACGCCGACGTCGAGGTCGAACCAGCCGTCGCCGGCGTCGCGCACCGCCACGGCCACGGCGTCGCCGGCGTCGACGACGCGGGCGCCGAAGCCTTCGTCCGCCTCGACGCTCCACCCCTCGGCGCGCAGCGCCGGGACGTGGACGGCGACGAAGTCGCGCCAGCGCTCCGCCGCGTCGCGCCCGGTCATCCAGTGGACGCGGGTGCCGCGGGCGTTCAGCGCGCCGCGCGGCGGGTCGATCCGCCCCTGGGTGAAGCCGAGCGCCGCCAGCCGGTCGAGCGCCGCCCGCTCGACGGCGGCGTCGCGGCGGACGAACAGCACCTCGCCGCCGCTCTCGACGCGGGCGAACTGGCGCTGGTCGTCGGCCTCCACCGGGGCCGGGGCGCCGGGCTCGCCGTAGTCGAAGGTGAGGCGCAGGGCGTCGACCAGCCCGTCGGTCGGCGCCACCACCCGGCCCAGCCGCACCGCCACCGCGGGCGCCCGTTCGACGATGGTCGGCTCGTTCGCCGACGGGCGCGGGGGCGGCGGCGGGTCGGCACGCCGGGGCGCCGGAGCCGGCCTCGCCCGGGCGGCCGGGCTCGCCGTCTTCTTGCCGGGCGGCTCAGCCACCCTCTTGCCGGGCGGCTCCGCCGTCCTGGTCCTGGGCGTCTCCACCACCTGGAGCTCGACCGGGCAGAGCTGACCGGCCTTGGGATCGACGCACCAGGTGGCGAAGCCGCGGATCAGCGCGCCGCCTTCGGGCAGGCCGGTGGCGCGCAGCTTGCGCGAGCCGGCGTCGCGGAAGGCGCGCAGGGTGCGCACCGGCCCCTCGACGAGGGGAACGCCGGTGCGCCAGCGCAGGCGGCCGGTCTCCAGCAGGCGGCGCAGGATGCGGTCGATCGCCTCGCCGCGGCCCTTGGCGACCGGGGTCCGCACCACCCCGCCGCCGCCCAGCAGCCGCGCCACAGCGCGGTCGGCGTCGCCCGCCGCATCCCGCCCGGCGCGGGCGATCACCTCGCGCGGCGCCGCCGGCAGCGGCGGCGCGTCCTCGTCGCCCTCGGCGTACAGGCCGGCGGAGACGAACATCGCCACGTCGTCGCGCCCGGCCTCGACGGTCCACCGCGCACGCCAGACCGGCGCCGGCTTCGGTTCCGGCTTCGGTTCCGGGGTCGGCGCCGGTGACGGTCCGGCCTCCGGCGGCGAGACCGGCGCCGGCAGCGGCTTGTCCCGCCGTCCGGGTTCCGGCTTCGCCCCGGCCGGCGGCGCGCCCATCAGGTCGAGCAGCGAGGCCTGCCGCCACTCCGGCCGGGTGTCGAGGGCCAGGAGCAGCGCCGCCGCCATGTGGGCGCAGGACGACCGCCCGCAGGCGCAGTGCCGCTCGAAGCCGACACGCCGCCCCCGCGCCGTCGGCGTGACGGTGACGGCGAGCGCGCGCCCGAGGTCTTCCACCGTCGCGACGATCCGCCCCGGCGCATCGCCGAGTCGCACCGCGCCGGCGAGGATGAGGGTGCGGCCGCGCTGGACGGTCCGCGGCTCGAAGACGCGGGCCAGGTCGTCCTGCGCAAAGGTCACGGCCGGCGCCGCCGACGGCTCCGGCTCCTCGAACGGCAGGGACGGTGTGCGATGGAACAAGGACGGCATGCAGGGCCCTGCCCCGTCGATGGGGCGGCTGGGTGCGGGGCAACGGGGGGCCGCTGTAACCCACTCGGACCGCCCGCGTCAAACGTTCTTGCTCCGTTCACGCTGCCGTCCTAAGGTGGGGCGAACGGTCGGACGACGCCGCGGGCTTCACATGGCAACCCTGATCATCACGGAGAAGAGCAGCCAGGCCAAGGACCTGCGCGCCGCGCTGGGCAGCCGCCACGGCGCCATCCTGCCGGCCGAGGGCCATCTGCTGCGCCTCGCCGAGCCGGAGGAGGTGGACCCCGCCTGGAAGCGCTGGGCGCCGGTGCTGCTGAAGCCGGACGGCCTCTTTCCCACCCGGCCCGACGGCCACGGCAACAAGCCGGCCAAGCTGAAGGCCATCGCCGCGGCGCTGAAGGGCTGCGAGGAGGTCATCCTCGCCACCGACTGCGACCGCGAGGGGCAGCTCATCGGCCAGGAGATCCTGGAGCATCTCGGCTATCGCGGCCGGGTGCGGCGGGCCCTGTTCACCGCCCAGGATCCCAAGACCATCCGCGACTCCTTCGCCCGCCTGAAGCCGAACGAGGCGATGCGCTCCCTCTACGAAGCGGCGGTGGCGCGCCAGCAGGCCGACCAGATCTTCAACCTGACCCTCACGCGCACCGCCACCAAGACCTTGCTGGCGCCGGGCACCCGCGGGGTGATCGGCATCGGCCGGGTCAAGACGCCGACGCTCGCCATCGTCTGCATGCGCGAGCTGGAGATCCGCGACTTCAAGCCGGAGGACTATTTCGAGGTGGTGGCGACGGCCACGGTCGCCGCCGGCTCCTTCCGCATGCGCCACGCGCCGCCGCCCAAGGACCGCATCAAGGAGCGGGCGCGGGCCGAGGCGGTGGCCGCCGCCGCCGACGGCCACGCCGGGCCGCTGGCGGTGAGCATCGAGGAGCGCCGGCAGGCGCCGCCCAGGCTGTTCGACCTGCCGTCGCTGCAGAAGACCTGCGGCCAGCGCTGGGGCTGGAGCGCCGAGCGCACCCTGTCGGTGGCGCAGGAGCTCTACGACGGCGACGGCAAGAAGCTGATCACCTATCCCCGCGCCGAGGCGCGCTACCTCGCCGAGAACCAGGTCGCCGACGCGCCGGCCATCGTCGCCGCCCTGACCCGGCTGCGCGGCTTCGCCCATCTGGAGATCCGCCAGCCGGTGATCCGCCGCGGCAAGTCCGGCCATTTCTGCGACCGGGCGCTGGAGGGCGTCTCGCACCACGCCATCGTTCCCAACGTCAACGTGCTGGACGACCTGGAGCCGCGGCTGGCCCGCCTGTCGGAGGACGAGAAGAAGCTGTTCGCGCTGATCTGCCGCTCCTACCTCGCGGCGGTGATGCCCGACTACGAGTACCGCCAGACCACCGCGACCATGGCGGTGCCGGTGCCGGGCGGCGCGCCGGCGCCCTTCCGGGCGACCGGCCGCATCCCGCTGCGGCTCGGCTGGAAGGCGGTCTACACCGCCGCCGAGCAGCAGGACGGCCCGCCGGCTCCCGACGACGAGCAGGAGCTGCCGGCGCTGCGCGACGGCGAGACGGCGACCCTGACCGAGCCCAAGGTGGAGGCCAAGCGCACCCAGCCGCCGCCCCGCTACAACGAGGGCACCCTGGTCGACGCCATGCAGAACGCCTGGCGCTTCGTCGAGGACCCGGCGCTGCGCGACCGCCTGAAGGAGGCCAAGGGCATCGGCACCCCGGCCACCCGCGCCGAGGTCATCAAGGGGCTGAGGCGGCAGAACCTGCTGGGCGCCGACGGCAAGTGGCTGGTGCCGACGCCGGCCGGCCTCGCCCTCTACGAGACGCTGCGGGCGGCGGCGCCGGTGCTGGTCGATCCCGGGACCACGGCGGTCTGGGAGATGCGGCTGGACGAGGTGGTGACCGGCCGTGCCGACTTCCGCGCCGTCATCGACGCCATCGCCGAGGAGGCCGGCCGGCTGATCGGCACGCTGCAGGGCGGCGGCGCCCCCATCGACCTCGGCGCCCCGGCCGCCGGGGTGAGGGGACGGCGGCGGGGCGTCGGCAAGGGATCGCGGCGCCAGCCGGCCGCCGCCGCACCGCCGCGCCGGCGCGCCCCGACCGAGAAGATGCTGGCCTTCGCCCGCACCCTGGCCGAGCGCAAGCAGGTGCCGCTGCCCGACGAGGCGGCGCAGGACTTCGAGTCCTGCCGCCGCTTCCTCGACGCGCACGCCGGCGGCACGGCGGCCGCGACAACCATGACCCCTCGCCCGTCCCCGGCGGGGAAGGGAGGAGCCCGGCCGGCGGCCGGGAAGGCGGCGGCCGGGAAGGCGGCGGCCAAGCCCCGCCGGACGGCGAGCCGTCGTGCGGCGGACACCGGCGGCGTCGGTCCTTCCGCCAGGACCTAGAGCGGCAGGATGGCGCCGCGCACCTGGACCACGCGGCCGGCGGTGGCGTGCCCCTGCGCCGCCGCCTCCCGCGGGTCCAGCCCGGAGAGCCGGCCGGCGAGATAGGCGCCGTTGAAGGAATCGCCGGCCGCCGTGGTGTCGACCACCCGCGCCACCGGCAGCGGCGCCAGCCAGGAGCGTTCGCCGGCGGCGGAGATCAGCGCCGCCTCGGGCCCGCGCTTGACCACCACCTCCGCAACCCCCAGCGCGTGCAGGCGCGCGGCGGTCGCCGCGGCGTCGGAGTCGCCGAACAGCGCGGCCTCGTCGTCGAAGGTGGGCAGGGCGATCGTCGCCCGCCGCAGGGCCTCGGTCAGCGCCCGCTGCGCCTCCCCGGGCGACGGCCACAGGCGGGCGCGGTAGTTGCCGTCGACGGCGACCGCCCCGCCGCGGGCGCGCACCCGGTCGAGCAGCCCCATCAGCCGCGTGCGCGCCGCGGCGTCGAGGATCGCCAGGGTGATGCCGGAGAGATAGACGAGGTCGTAGTCCGCGAGCGCCGCCAGCCGGGCCAGCGCCTCGTCGCCGTCCAGCATGGACCGGGCGGCGGCGGCGCTGCGCCAGTAGTGGAAGGTGCGCTCCCCCTTCCCGTCGAGGACGATGACGTAGAGGCCGGGGGTGCGGCCGGGCAGCCGCGCCACCAGGCCGGTGTCCAGCCCCTGCTCGGCGAACCAGGCGGCCATGCGGTCGCTGAAGGGGTCGTCGCCCAGCGCCGTGACGTAGCTGACCCGCCCGGTCCCCTCGGGCAGCGCCCGGTGCAGGTAGACGGCGGCGTTCAGCGTGTCGCCGCCGAACGCCTGGCTGTAGAGCCCGCCGCCGGGCTCGGTCTCCTGCATTTCCACCATGCACTCGCCGATGGACGCGATGCGTTTCATGGCGGTCCCTCTCAGTGGGAATGCCGGGGCGGCCCGCGCCGCTCCAGCACCTGCAGGTAGGCGGTGGCCGGCTCCAGGCAGGCGCCGGTGGACAGTTGTCCGGTCATGCTTCGGTAGATCTCCTGCCAGGGTGTGGCGTTCTTGGGGGCCGGCAGAGTGAGGGCGTCGCGGCGGCGTTGCAACTCCCCATCCTCCAGCAGCACGTCGACCCGGTTGCGGGTGAGGTCCAGGCGCACCACGTCGCCGGTCCTGAGGAGCGCCAGACCGCCGCCCACCGCCGATTCCGGCGAGGCGTTGAGGATCGACGGGCTGGCCGAGGTGCCGCTCTGGCGGCCGTCGCCCATGGTCGGCAGCTCGGCGATGCCGGCGCGGATCAGGGCGTCGGGCGGCTGCATGTTGACCACCTCCCCCGAGCCGGGGTAGCCGATGACGCCGCAGCCGCGGATCACCAGGATGCAGTCCTCGTCGACGTTCAGGGCGGGATCGTTGATGCGCGCCCGGTAGTCCTCCGGGCCGTCGAAGACGACGGCGCGCAGCTCGGCCACGTTCTCGCGGCCGGCCCGGGCCAGATAGCGCGTGCGGAACGCCTCGGAGATGACCGACACCTTCATCACCGCCGAGTCGAACAGGTTGCCGGTCAGCACGACGAACCCGGCCTTCTCCTTCAGCGGCCGGTCGAAGGGGCGGACGACGCGGCGGTCGGGTTCCGGGCGCCCCTCCAGGGTCTCCGCCACGGTGCGGCCGGACACCGTGCGGCAGCCGCCGTGCAGCTTGCCGGCGCCCAGCAGTTCCGCCATCACCGCGGGCACGCCGCCGGCGCGGTGGAAGGCCTCCCCCAGATACTCCCCGGCGGGCTGGCAGTTGACCAGCAGGGGCAGGTCGGCGCCCACCCGCTGCCAGTCGTCGAGCGACAGCTCCACGCCGATGTGGCGGGCGATGGCGATGAGGTGCGGCGGGCAGTTGCTGGACGCGCCGATGGCCGAGGCGACGGCGATGGCGTTCTCGAAGGCCTCCTTGGTCAGCACGGCCGACGGGCGCAGGTCCTCGTGCACCATGGCGACGATGCGCCTGCCGGTGGCGAAGGCCATCTGCGCGCGCTCCCGGTAGGGCGCGGGGATGGCGGCGCAGCCCGGCAGCGACATGCCCAGCGCCTCGGCCAGGCTGTTCATCGAGAGGGCCGTCCCCATGGTGTTGCAGTGGCCGGCCGACGGTGCCGAGTCCGCGGCGATCTCCATGAACTCGGCATAGTCGATCTCGCCGGCGGCGTGGCGGCGGCGGCCGTCCCAGATCGCCTTGCCCGAGCCGACGAGGCGGCCCTTGTGGTGGCCGTCCAGCATCGGTCCGCCCGACAGCACGATCGCCGGGATGTCGACGGTGGCCGCCGCCATCAGGCAGGCCGGCGTGGTCTTGTCGCAGCCCGTGGTCAGCACCACCCCGTCCAGGGGATAGCCGTACAGCGTCTCCACCAGGCCGAGATAGGCCAGGTTGCGGTCGAGCGCCGCCGTCGGCCGCCGTCCCGTCTCCTGGATCGGGTGGACGGGGAACTCCAGCGGGATGCCGCCGGCGTCGCGGACGCCGTCCTTGACGCGCTGCGCCAGGTCGAGATGGTGCCGGTTGCACGGGGCCAGGTCGCTGCCGGTCTGGGCGATGCCGATGATCGGGCGCCCGCTCTGCAGCTCGCCCCGGGTCAGCCCGTAGTTGAGGTAGCGCTCCAGGTAGAGCGCGGTCATGTCGGGATCGTGGGTGTCGTCGAACCACTGCCGGCTGCGCAGCCGACGGCCCTCGCCACCGGGTGCCTTGTTCTGATCGTCCATGCCGCTTTCCTCCCAATGCCGCCGATCCAACAGATAGATGGTGCGGATCGCTGCCGTGTCGCGGCGGTCGACGGCACAGAGAGCGGAGGTTCCCCGTGGCACGCGAGGCCGGCGGCATGGGCGCCCGCAACGCACGCCAGGCCGACCTCGTCGCCCGGGTCGCCGCCAACATCGACCGGTTCCGCCACAACCGCGTGTTCGCCACCGGCACCACCGGCGGCTTCACGCACGGCGCCGGACCATCGTTCATGAAGGTAACCGGCGGCACCTCACTCCCTGCAATAAACGGCCAATTAATTACAATTTTGAAACGCAGGAGTGTGCCGCAAAATATTGAGATGCAACAGAATGCATATTGCAGTATGTATCGCAACAATGCGCGTTGAATTCACAATCTATATTCCAAACACACAAACGATTCCACGGCCTAAATAGCAAACCTCTCAAAAATCGATCGCTCATTCGCAAAATGCATGTTGTCGCTTGACGCGACAACATTAGTGTTATATACTTATAAATATAGAATGATAGGCTTCATGCAACGACTCTTCCGCCTGAGAGGGCATAATGAAGAAATGCGCTGGCAGAACCGATCCTGAATTTCCCATGTATTTTGATAGCAAGATTGAAGCGCTTGCCGCATACTTCCGCGAATGGCAGGGTCATAAGATTAAATCTGACGACCTTCTTTACCGGGCGCTGGGAAATGTCTATCGGTTCTCAAAGCAGCTGAGCAATCAGCGAGAGCAATTCATTGCATACGCGAAATCAAAATCTGTGCCGGCGAACAGAAGAAGCACGATATTTCTCGTGTGCACCAAGATCATTTTTCGCACCGACCGCCAGGCCGCCAGCAAGTATGCGGGGGTAATGGCTTTCGCGGAAGCGAATGGCGTGCCCGGCGACACCGAACTGTTCACTCAGTTCGTCAAGTCAAGAGGCGGTATCGAGGCCTGCTTGGCAAGCTGGCGCGCCCAGAACAAGGGCACAAAAATTCAGCACTCCCGCCCCAACCCCAACGGCTCAACGCTGGTCAAAAAGATCAATCGTCTTCCTCTCGTCGAGACCATAGAGGATGTGAAGGATGTCGACGGACATGTCGACGCGTTCATGCTGATCGCCATCCGTAACGAAAAGGGCTCTTTCTCCTTGGTGTCAACCCCCATTCACGACGACAAAATGCTGAAACGAGCGGCGGAGAGGATCTGCAGCGGACGGTGATCCGCGGCCGGCGCGCCGCGCCGGACCACCGATTTCCGACCTGCTGGCGGCCACGAAGCCTTCCTGCGGCGCTCTCCACAAGCCCGACGCTGCCGGCCGGTCACTCGGCCGCCGGAATTCCCGTCCGGCGGATGCCCGCCGGAACGCGCGATCGTTCCGTGCGGATTCCCCCATCTCGCGCGCCGTCCCCTGCAGAACGCCTCGTCAATCGCAAAGAAAAAAGCGACGGCCGTCGGTCGCTTCAATAAAAAATTATCGTATTCAACTTCAAATATCCGCATCTTTATCAGATGTATTGAACATTGCTATTGACTGATGAGCCGTATCATATGTATGTATTTGATCGTAGTAATTTTTAAACTCGCAACGCGTTCAACGGCTTTTCTTTCTGAGAAAGAACTTGGGCTTCCTGAGAATTGATGCCGCGGCAGCGACACGGCCCTCGGAAGTCCGGTTTGCAGCGCATGCCGACGTCTTGCGGACGGGTGAGGAGATTCCATGGCCGTCAAGATAAGGGAAGATTACCGCGCCCTCACCGGTCCGGAGAAGGCGGCGATCATGATGCTGGCCCTCGGGGAGGAGCACGCGTCGAAGCTCTTCACGATG